>DASWVR010000026.1:0-28771 GCA_036401155.1 Piscinibacter sp.
ACCCGCTACGGCATCGGCATGGATGCGGCCGACGGCCTGCTGCGCGCCTCGGCCGAGGGCGTTCAGCTGACCTGGATGGACGCCAAGATGGGCGACTGGGTGGTCACGCCGCGGCGCGGCAAGCCGGTGGAGATCCAGGCGCTGTGGTTCAACGCGCTGCGCCTGATGGGCGCGTGGGCGCGCGAACTCGGCGCGCCCGACGACGGCTTCGACACGCTCGGCGAGCGCGCCGGCGAGAGCTTCAACCGGCGCTTCTGGAATGCCCGGCTCGGCCACCTGCTCGACGTGGTCGACGGCCCCGACGGCGACGACACCCGCCTGCGGCCGAACCAGGTGTTCACGATGTCGCTCGCGCACCCGGTGCTCGCCGCCGAGCACCGGCGCCCGGTGCTCGACACCGTGCGCCGCGAGCTGCTCACGCCGCTCGGGTTGCGCACGCTCGCGCCGTCCGACCCCGACTACCAGCCCCGCTACGAAGGCGACCTGCGCGCGCGCGACGGCGCCTACCACCAGGGCACGGTGTGGCCGTGGCTGCTGGGCCACTTCGTCGACGCCTGGTTGCGCGAACACGGGCGGCGGGGCGAGGCGCGTACGTTCCTGTCGACGCTGACCGAGCATCTGTCCGAGGCCGGCGTGGGCCATGTCAGCGAGGTCTTCGATGCCGAGCCGCCGCACCGACCGGGCGGCTGCATCGCCCAGGCCTGGAGCGCGGCCGAGCTGCTGCGCGCCTGGCGCAATACCGAGGAGGCGCCGCATGGCTGAGCACTGGTACAAGAACGCGCTGCTGTACTGCCTGGACGTGAAGACCTTCGCCGACGGCAACGGCGACGGCATCGGCGACTTCATCGGTCTGAAGGAGAAGCTGCAGTATCTCGCCGGGCTCAACGTCGACTGCGTCTGGCTGCAGCCCTTCCACCCCTCGCCGATGCGCGACAACGGCTACGACATCACCGACTATTACGGCGTCGACCCGCGACTGGGCACGCTGGGCGACTTCGCCGAGTTCTCGCGCTGCGCACGCGACAAGGGCATCCGCGTCATGATCGACCTGGTGGTCAACCACACGTCGATCGACCACCCCTGGTTCCAGGCGGCGCGCAGCGACCCGCACTCGCCCTACCGCGACTACTACGTGTGGGCCGACGAGAAGCCGGCCGACGCCGCCGAGGGCACGGTGTTCCCCGGCGAGCAGACGACCACCTGGACCTGGGACCGCGAGGCCAAGGCCTACTACTTCCACCGCTTCTACGACCACCAGGCCGAGCTCAACATCAGCAACCCCGCGGTGCGGCGCGAGATCGAGAAGATCACCGGCTTCTGGCTGCAGATGGGCGTGACGGGGTTCCGCATCGATGCGCTGCCCTTCCTGATCGAGCTGAAGGGGCTCGACGCCGAAGGCGAGATCGATCCGCACGACTACCTGCGCGAGCTGCGCCACCACGTGCAGACGCTGCGCGGCGACGTCTGCCTGATGGCCGAGGCCAACCTGCCGCCCGAGGACGTGCCCGACTACTTCAGCGACGGCGACAAGATCCACATGTCGTTCAATTTCTGGGTCAACCAGCACCTGTTCCTCGCGCTCGCAAGGCACGACGGCACGCCCGTGCGCGAGGCCTGGGAACAGCTGCCGCCGCTGCCGGTGTGGTGCCAGTGGAACAACTTCCTGCGCAGCCACGACGAGCTCGACCTCGGACGCCTGAGCGACAAGGAGCGCCAGGAGGTGTTTCGCGCCTTCGGCCCCGCGCCCGACATGCAGCTGTACGAACGCGGCATCCGGCGCCGGCTCGCCCCCATGCTCGGCAACGACCGGCGCCGCCTGGAGATGGCGCACAGCCTGATGCTCACGCTGCCCGGCACGCCGGTGCTGCGCTATGGCGACGAGATCGGCATGGGCGACGACCTCGGCCTGCCCGACCGCGAGAGCGTGCGCACGCCGATGCAATGGGACGCCTCGCCCAACGGCGGCTTTTCGAGCGCGCCGCCCGAGCAGCTGGTGCTGCCCGTCATCGCGCAGGGCGAGTACGGCTTCGCGCAGGTCAACGTGGAGCAGCAGCGGCACGACCCGCAGTCGCTGCTCAACTGGCTGGAGCGGGTGACGCGCCGGCGCAAGGAATGCCCGGCCTTCGGCCTCGGCGAGTGCAGCTTCATCGACACGGGGCTGCGCCATGTGCTGGCGCACCGCTGCGACCACCAGGGCACGACGCTGTTCGCGCTGCACAACTTTGCCGACAAGCGCGCCCGGTTCAACCTGCCGCTCGGCCTGGCGGGCGAGCCTTCCGGCTGTGTGCACGATATCCTGGCCGGCCACCGCCACGAGCTGCAGCGCGACGGCCACTACCAGGTGGACCTCGAACCCTTCGGCTACCGCTGGCTGATGTGCAAGACGGGCGGCTGAGAAATCGAGGGGCATCCGGCGCGGTGGCACCATGCGGTGCACCGTCTGCCTTCCAACCCCTTTCACGGGCTGCCCCATGCGACCTCTCTACCGGCTCGTTACCGTCGTCCTCGCCACGCTGCTCGTCGCCGCGGCATGGTTGCCGGTGTCGAACAGCTTTGCCCTCGAGCACGCCGAGGCCGGGCTCAAGCGGGCGCTCGCCAGCTATGCGGTGGCGCGGGCGCTGAATGCCGTCATCTCGGTGGCGCAGGGCACCGAGATCGCGATCCAGCCCGGCGGCATGGGCGTGGTCACCACGCCCGGCCAGGCGCTCGACCCGGTGAACGACCTGGTCGAGCAGTTCTCTTCGCTGATGCTCGCCGCGGCCGTCGCCTTCGGGCTGCAGATGCTGCTCATCAAGATCGGCGCGCACTGGGTGTTTTCGGCGCTGCTCACGCTGGCGGCGCTGGCCTGGGCCGCCTCGATGTGGCGTGGCGCGGCGTCGCCGCGCTGGCTGACCTATGCGCTGCTCGTGCTGGCGCTGGCGCGTTTTGCGGTGCCGCTGACGGCGCTCGTCAGCGAGGGCGTGTTCCGCGCCTTCATGGCCGACGACTACGAGCTGGCGCAGGGGGAGATCTCGCACTCGTCCGAGCGCATCCGCCCGGGTGCGCAGAAGCTGGACGAGGCGAGCGGCGCGGCCGAGAAGGAGAGCAGCTGGCTGCCGAAGATCCCGGACCTGCGCCGGGTGCCGGCGGACATCATGGCGGCGATCGAGCGCAGCGTGCGCCACATGATCGAACTCGTCGTCATCTTCATGCTGCAGACGGTGGTGGTGCCGCTGGTGGTGCTGTGGGGGCTGCTCGGGCTCGGGCGCAGCCTGGCCGCGGGCATGGTCCCGGCGCGGTCCGGACCCTGATCAGCGTGCGGCGGCCCCGCTCGTGCGGCGCTGCTGCGCGCGCCACTGGCGCGGCGAGGCGCCGACCTTCTGCGCGAACACCCGCGACAGCGCCGACGGATTGGCGTAGCCCAGTTCGTCGGCAATCAGCTTGACGGGCTGGCCCTCGCGCAGCCGGGCCTGCGCGATGGCGAGGCGCCAGCCGGCGAGGTAGCCGGCCGGGGTGTCGCCGACGACCGCCTTGAAGCGCGCCGCGAAGGCGCTGCGCGACATGCCCGCCTGCTCGGCCATGCGTTCGAGGCTCCACGCCTCGCCGGGCGACTCGTGCAAGGCCACCAGCGCACGCGCGAGGCGCGGGTCGGCCAGGCCGGTGAGCAGGCCCGGCGTGATGCCGGCTTCTTCGGGGTGATCGAGCAGCCAGCGCAACAGCTGCACCAGCACCACCTCGAACAGCCGGTCGGCGAGCAATCGCTGGCCGCAGCGCACCCGCTCGGTCTCGGCGAACAGCAGCCCGAGCGCGCTGTCGAGCCCCGGCACCTGCGCCAGCGGCAGCACGATCAGCGGCGGCAGGGCGCGCGCGAGTGGGTGCTGCGCGCCGCCGTCGAAGTCGAGCGTGGCGCAGGTGAAGTCGGCGCCCTCGGCGGGCGCGTTGTGGAAGTCGTGCGCGAGCGGCCGCGGATAGAGCAGCAGGCTCGGCTCGGTTACCACGAGGCGCCGCGCGCAGCCCGACGTCGGCCGGTGCCGCACGACCAGCTCGCCGCGCCGCAGCACATGCAGGAAGCCGCGCCCCGGCTGCGCGTCGAAGTGCGTCACGCCGCACAGCGGGCCGGCGTGGAACAGGTGCGCCCGCACACGAAAGCGCTCGAGCAGCGACGACAGGCGGTCGACGGAGGGCGGCATTGGACGAATGGGTATCAATCGTGGACGGAACGGCGCCAATCGTACGCCATCGGCGCCCACACTGGCCGGCGCTGGGGCTCGGGCAACAGGAGCCTGAGCCGGACCAGCGACCGCACCCACGACAGACGAAAGGCCACCCACCATGCAGAACGACGCTTCGCGACTCGCAGCCGCCCACGACCACGTCACCCCGGCGGACGCCGGGGTCCAGGCAACGAGGAACCACCACAACGCTCGGCTCCCGGCTGTTGCGGGTGCACGGACGACGTGGCCCATGCGCATGCTTCTCGCCGGCGTGTGCAGCGTGGCCCTGGTCGTCCCGGCCCACGCCGCCGAGCCCGACCCGGGGCTGCACAGCGCGCGCAGCGGCGCCGTCAAGGCGCCGTTCGACATCGTGCACACGCACATCTCCACCGAGGGCCGCACGGCGCTGTTCCAGATCGCCGTCTCGGGCAAGGCGGGCGCGAGCCGGCCGGCGGCCTCGGGCAAGCTGGCCGGCAGCACCGTCTTCTCGTACGTGTGGCCGACGACGATGGACCCTGGCGTGGTCGGTTTCGAGCCGAAGGGCGGCATCCTGGCCTTCGCCGTCACCGCGCATCCCGACTTCGACGACACGCCGCTGTTCGACGAAGACGGTGACGGCGACAGCGGCAACGACGGCGGCGTGTGGCACTCGCACTGGGTCGTGCTGCAGCCCGACGAGGCCTGCGGCAAGGACGCGCTGAAGGTGGTCGACATTCCCGAAGGCAGCCAGCCGCGCCTGCCCAAGACCTGGCCCGGCCTGCCGCTGCTGATCGACAGCCCGGGCTGGAGCCCGAGCTTCAAGGGCCGGCGGCTTCAGGTGCGTGTGCCCTTCGACGACATCGGCGTCGTCAACACCGCCGGCTTCGACGGCGTGACGGCGGCGCTGCGTGTCAACGCGAGCATGCACACCCCGCTGCTGTGCGTGGCGAACGTGTTCAAGGTCGCGTCGGGCAACCTGTCGCTGCCGGGCAAGGTCGAGGCACGGCGCTCGTCCGCCGGAAACTGAGCCGGCGGTGCGTCACCGTGCTGCCGGAATGGCGTACTCGTTGAGGATCCAGCGTGTCGGCGTGGCGGCGGCATCGTCGGCGGTGATGACGACCACCATGTCGAGCGCCGGGATCACGCGAATCCACTGGCCGCCGTAGCCGCTGGCGCCGAAGGCGGGCAGGCCCTGGATCGGCGCCGTCCACCAGTGGAAGCCGTAGCCGACGTCGAGCGGCCAGCCGCCGGCCGTCTGCGGCGTGGTGGCCTGCGCGGCGTAGTCGGGCGACAGCAGCTGCCGGCCACGCCACGCGCCTCGATCGAGGAACAGCTGGCCCAGCTTGGCCGCGTCGCGCGGCCGCAGGTACAGCCCGGCGCCGCCGAGCGCATGGCCGCGCCCGTCGGTGTCCCAGCGGTAGTGCGGCACGCCCAGCGGGCCGAACAGGTGCCGCTCGGCAAACGCGGCGGTGCCGATGCCGGTGGTGCGCGCCAGCATCACCGACAGCAGGTGCGAGGCCTGCGAGTCGTAGCCGAAGACCTGCCCCGGCGCGTGGCGCAGCGGGCGCTGCAGCGCATGCCGGACGCGGTCGCCGCGGATGCGAAAGCGTGCACACGCCGGGTGCGTCGAGCCGACGCAGGCGTCGCTCGCGCGGTCGTCCCAGTCGAAACCGGCGGTCATCGTCAGCAGGTGGCGCACCGTCATCGACGCGACGCGCGGGTCCGCCGCGTCGGAGCGCGCTTCGGGCAGGGTGTCGGCGATGGGCTGGTCGAGCCCCGCGAGGCGGCCTTGATCGAGCGCGATGCCGACGAGCGCCGACACCACGCTCTTGGTGATCGAGTTCAGGCGCTGCACGTCGTCGGGACCGAAGCCCGCGCCGTAGTGCTCGAACACGAGCCGGCCTTGGCGAACGATCAGCACGCTGCGGATGGCCGGCGCGAACTGCGCGAGCTGCACCCGCAACTGCGCCAGCCGCTGCTCGTCCATGCCCTGCGCCGCCGGTGACGCCATGGGCCATTCTTGTTGCGCCTGCGCCGCCGCGTCGAGCAGGCGCACGGGCACGCCGGGTTCCCAGACGGACTGACAGCCGGCGATGGCCGTCAGCACGACGGCGAGTGCAAACGCCAAGGATCGACGACCCGCACGCGCGAGAGAAGAGGTGGTGGCCATGCGGGGGTCGCTGAGTGCAGGGCATCGTAGCGTGGCATCGCGCATCGGGCACAGCAGCTGCTACGCATGGGGGGGCGCGTGCGCAACGCAGCCGTCGGTGCACCGGTGGTCGCGAAAGAGCATGCTGGCGCCGCGGTGATCCCCGCCCCGATTTGTTCGGGCCCGCGGGCGCGTGATACGGTGGTCCGGCCTGGAAGGGCTGTCCAGCGCTGGCGTTCAGGCGCGGATCGGGTCGGGATTTCTTACAACGAGCACAACGAGGATTCCGACTCCGCGTGTTGAACGACCAAGACATCACTCACTTTCGCGAAGGCACCCATTCGCATCTGTTCGAGCACCTGGGCTGCCAGCTGTCCGGCAACGGGCGCGGCGCGCGCTTCGGCGTGTGGGCGCCGAACGCGTCGGCGGTGTCGGTGATCGGCGAGTGGAACCAGTGGGACGCCGCGGCGCACCCGTTGCAGCCCCGCGCCGACGGCAACGGCATCTGGGAAGGCAAGGCGAGCCAGGCGCGCCATGGCCACGCCTACAAGTACCGCATTGTCACTCCCGACGGCCGCTCGCTCGACAAGGCCGATCCGCTCGCATTCCATGCCGAATTGCCGCCGGCCACCGCCTCGCGGGTCTGGTCGCTCGCCTACGACTGGCACGACGCCGACTGGATGCGCGAGCGCGGTGCGAAGAACGCGCTCGACGCGCCCATCTCGGTCTACGAACTGCATGCCGGATCGTGGCGGCGACGAAACGGCGAGTTCCTCGGCTGGCGCGAGCTTGCGCCTGCGCTCGCCGACCACCTGATCGAGACCGGGTTCACCCACGTCGAGCTGATGCCGGTCACCGAGCACCCGTTCTACGGCTCGTGGGGCTACCAGACGACCGGCTACTTCGCGCCGACCGCGCGTTACGGCACGCCGCAGGACTTCATGGCCTTCATCGACCACCTGCACCAGCGCGGCATCGGCGTGCTGCTCGACTGGGTGCCGTCGCACTTTCCGCATGACGCGCACGGCCTGTACGAGTTCGACGGCACGCACCTGTACGAACACGCCGACCCGCGCCAGGGCTACCACCCCGAATGGAACTCGGCGATCTTCAACTACGGCCGGCACGAGGTGCGCAGCTTCCTCACGTCGTCGGCGCTGTTCTGGCTCGACAAGTACCACCTCGACGGGCTGCGCGTCGACGCCGTCGCTTCGATGCTGTACCTCGATTACGCGCGCCAGCCGGGCGAGTGGATACCGAACCGCGAAGGCGGCAAGGAGAACCTGGAGGCGATCGAGTTCCTGCGCCGCATGAACGAGGCGGCATACCGCGAACACCCGGACACGATGACGGTGGCCGAGGAGTCGACCGCGTGGCCGATGGTGTCGCGCCCGACCACGATGGGCGGGCTCGGCTTCGGCATGAAATGGAACATGGGCTGGATGCACGACACGCTCGCGTTCATGAAAGAGGATCCGGTCCACCGCAAGTACCACCTCGACAAGCTGACCTTTTCGCTGGTGTATGCCTTCAACGAGAACTTCGTGCTGCCGCTGTCGCACGACGAGGTGGTCTACGGCAAGGGATCGCTGATCGGCCGCATGCCGGGCGACGCCTGGCAGCAGTTCGCCAACCTGCGCACGCTGCTCGGGTGGATGTGGGCGCACCCGGGCAAGAAGCTGCTGTTCATGGGCGGCGAGTTCGGCCAGCGGCGCGAGTGGGCGCACGAGGGCGAGCTCGACTGGGCGCAGGCGGCGCAGCCCGAGCATGCGGGTGTGTGCCGATGGGTGCGCGACCTCAACTCGCTGCTGCGCGCCGAGCCGGCGCTGCACGAGCTCGACTTCAGCGCCGACGGCTTCGAATGGGTCGAGAACCGCGACGCCGAGTCGACGGTGCTCGCCTTCCTGCGCAAGCCGCGCCAGGGGTCGCCGCTGCTGGTGGTGTGCAACCTGACGCCGCTGCCGCGCCGCAACTATCTGCTGGGCGTGCCGGTGAAGGGCCGCTGGCGCGAGCTGCTCAACAGCGACGCACGCGACTACGGCGGCTCGGGCTGGGGCAACCTGGGCGGCGTCGAGGCGGCGCCGGTGGTGTCGCAGGGGCGGGCGCAGTCGCTCGCCCTGACCTTGCCGCCGCTCGCGATGATCGTGCTGAAGCCGGAGGAAACGTGATGAGCGCGACGCGTTCGAGATCGCCTGCACGACCCGCCGCCGCGCGCGCCGAGGTCGACGGCCGCGTGCGTGCGGTGATCGATGCCGTGCTGCCTGCGGTCGACGGCGGCCGCTTCGCGGTCAAGCGCATCGCCGGCGAGCCGGTGGCCGTCGAGGCGCACTGCTTCGCCGACGGGCACGACGTGCTGCGCGTGCTGCTGCGCTGGCGCGCCGAGGGCGACGGCGCTTGGCAGGAGGTGGAGATGCAGCACGCCGGCAACGACGTGTGGTGCGCGAGCTTCACGCCGCCGCTGCCCGGCCGCTACCGCTACACCGTGACGGCGTGGGTGGACCGCGTGCGCTCATGGCGCCACGAGCTGGCGCGGCGGGTCGAGGCCGACGACATCCGCATCGCCGCGCAGGTCGGCGCCGCGCTCCTGGCCGAGACGGCGGCGCGCGCCAAGGGCGCGGACCAGAAGGCGTTGAAGGAAGCCGCGGCGCGCCTCCTGCGGGAAGCGCAATCACCCGCCGATGCCGAGGCGCTCAAGTCGCTGGCGCTCGACGACGCGGTCGCCGCGCTCGCCGATCGCTACCCCGACCGCAGCCTGGCCGCCGGCTGGCCCGGCGAGCTGCCGCTGGTCGCCGACCGCGAGCGCGCACGCTTCAGCAGCTGGTACGAGATGTTCCCGCGCTCGGCGTCGCCGCAGGCGGGGCGCCACGGCACCTTCCAGGACGTCGAGGCGCGTCTGCCATATGTCGCCGAACTCGGCTTCGACGTGCTGTATTTCCCGCCGATCCACCCGATAGGCCGCGACAAACGCAAGGGCCGCGACAACGCGCTCGAGGCCGCGGCGGGCGACGTCGGCAGCCCGTGGGCCATCGGCGCGGCCGAAGGCGGCCACAAGAGCATCCTGCCCGAGCTCGGCACGCCGGACGACTTTCGCCGCCTGGTCGCCAAGGCACGCGAACTCGGCATCGAGGTCGCGATGGACATCGCCTTCCAGTGCGCGCCCGACCACCCCTGGGTGCGCGAACACCCGCAGTGGTTCAGCTGGCGCCCGGACGGCAGCGTGCAATACGCCGAGAACCCGCCGAAGAAGTACCAGGACATCTATCCGTTCAACTTCGAGACGGACGACTGGCGGGCGTTGTGGGCCGAACTCAAGAGCGTGTTCGAGCACTGGATCGGCGAGGGCGTGCAGATCTTCCGCGTCGACAACCCGCACACCAAGTCGTTTGCGTTCTGGGAGTGGGTGATCGCGGAGCTGAAGCGCGATCATCCCGGGCTGATCTTCCTTGCCGAGGCCTTCACGCGGCCGAAGGTGATGCACCGGCTCGCCAAGCTCGGCTACACGCAGTCGTACACCTACTTCACCTGGCGCAACACCAAGCACGAGCTGACCGAGTACTTCACCGAGCTGAGCCAGGGCCCCGGCCGAGAGTACTTCCGCCCCAACGTGTGGCCCAACACACCCGACATCCTGAACGAACACCTGCACTCGGGCGAGCGCTCGGTGTTCATGTCGCGCCTCGTGCTCGCGGCCACGCTGTCGGCGAGCTACGGCATCTACGGCCCGGCCTACGAGCTGCTGGAGCATGTGCCGCGCACGCCCGGCAGCGAGGAGTACCTGCATTCGGAGAAGTACGAGCTGCGCCACTGGAACCTGGACGATCCGCGCAGCCTGCGCGACCTGATCACGCGCGTGAACCGCATCCGGCGCGACAACCCGGCGCTGCACGCCAACGAGAGCCTGCGTTTCGTCGCCACCGACAACGAGCAGCTGATCGCCTACACCAAGTGCAGCCGCGAGCGCGGCAACGTGATGCTCTGCGTCGTCAACCTCGACCCGTACCACACGCAGTCCGGCTGGATCGAGCTCGACACGCACGCGCTCGGCATCGACGCCGCGCAGCCCTACGAGGTGCACGACCTGCTGAGCGACCAGCGCTTCATCTGGCAGGGCACCCGCAACTTCGTGATCCTCGACCCGGCGCGCATGCCGGCGCACGTGCTGCGGGTCGGCCAACGGGTGCGCCGCGAGCACGACTTCGACTACTTCACCTGATGGACGCACCGCGCACCCCCCACCTCGAAGAGGCCGAACAGGGCGCCACCACGCCGCACGACGACGCGGCGCTCTGGTACAAGGACGCGGTCATCTACCAGCTCAACGCCAAGGCCTTCTTCGACTCCAACGACGACGGCACCGGCGACTTCAAGGGCGTGGCGGCCAAGCTCGACTACGTGAAGGACCTGGGCGTCAACACGATCTGGCTGATGCCGTTCTACCCGTCGCCGCTGCGCGACGACGGCTACGACATCTCGCACTACGACGACGTCAACCCGCAGTACGGCACGCTCGAGGACTTCAAGCTGATGCTGCAGGAGGCGCACCGGCGCGACCTCAAGGTGATCACCGAACTCGTGATCAACCACACCTCCGACCAGCACCCGTGGTTCCAGGCCGCGCGCCAGGCGCCGCCCGGCTCGCCCGAGCGCGAGTTCTACGTCTGGAGCGACAGCGACCAGAAGTACCGCGGCACGCGCATCATCTTCACCGACACCGAGACCTCGAACTGGACCTGGGACCCGGTCGCCAAGGCCTACTTCTGGCACCGCTTCTTCAGCCACCAGCCGGACCTGAACTTCGACAACCCGCGCGTGCTGGAGGCGATCTTCCGCACCATGCGCTTCTGGCTCGACATGGGGGTGGACGGCTTCCGGCTCGACGCGATTCCCTACCTGGTCGAACGCGAGGGCACCAACAACGAGAACCTGCCCGAAACGCACGCCATCATCAAGCAGCTGCGCGCGGCCATCGACCACAGCTACAAGAACCGCTTCCTGCTCGCCGAGGCCAACCAGTGGCCCGAGGACGTGCGCGACTATTTCGGCGAAGGCGACGAATGCCACGCCGCCTATCACTTCCCGCTGATGCCGCGCATCTACATGGCGATCGCGCAGGAGGACCGGTTTCCGGTGGTCGAGATCATGCAGCAGACGCCGGAGATCCCGGACAGCTGCCAGTGGGCGATCTTCCTGCGCAACCACGACGAGCTGACGCTCGAGATGGTGACGAGCAAGGAGCGCGACTACATGTACAACACCTACGCGGCCGATCCGCGTGCGCGCATCAACCTGGGCATCAGGCGGCGCCTCGCGCCGCTGATGGACAACGACATGGAGCGCATCAAGCTGATGAACAGCCTGCTGCTGTCGATGCCGGGCTCGCCGATCATCTACTACGGCGACGAGATCGGCATGGGCGACAACGTGTTCATCGGCGACCGCAACGGCGTGCGCACGCCGATGCAGTGGAGCCCCGACCGCAACGCCGGCTTCTCGCGCGCCGACCCGCAGCGCCTGTACCTGCCGCCGATCATGGACCCGATCTACGGCTACGAGGCGGTCAACGTCGAGTCGCAGCTGCGCGACCCGTCGTCGCTGCTGCACTGGATGCGCCGCATGCTGGCGGTGCGCCAGACCAGCAAGGCCTTCGGCCGCGGCCAGCTGAGCTTCCTGCGCCCAGGCAACCGCAAGGTGCTCGCGTACCTGCGCGAACACGGCGACGACGTGATCCTGTGCGTGGCGAACATGGCGCGTTCGGCGCAGCCGGTGGCGCTCAACCTCGCCCGCTTCCGCGGCCGCGTTCCGGTCGAGATGCTCGGGCGCGCCGCGTTTCCGCCGATCGGCGACCTGCCGTACCTGCTGACACTGCCGGCGCACGCGTTCTACTGGTTCCGCCTCGCCACCGACGTCGAGGTGCCCAGCTGGCACGAGGAATACATCCACGCCGAGGACCGGCCGGTGCTGGTGCTGTTCGACGGCTGGAACAGCCTGTTCCGCGACCATGTGGTGCCGTGGCGCATCGGCATGGCGGTGAAGACGCGCCAGCAGTTCGAGACCGACACGCTGCCGCGCTACATCGAAGCGCAGCGCTGGTACGCCGCCAAGGGCAGCGAGATCAAGCGCGCCCGCCTCGCCGACCACGTGCTGTGGGAGGAGGGCGAACACGGCTGGCTGCTCGCGCTGCTCGAACTCGACGGCCTGCCGGAAGCCTCGACCTACTTCGCGGCGCTCGCGATGGCGTGGGACGACCGCGACGAGGAACGCACGCGCAACCTCGCCGGCTCGGCGGTGGCGCGGGTGCGCCAGCAAGCCAACGTCGGCGTGATGGGCGACGCCTTTGCCGACGAGGCCTTCTGCCACGCGGTGGTGCGCGCGATCGGCGCGCGCCGCGACATGCCCTCGGCCGGCGGCAAGCTCCGTTTCGCTCCGACCTCGGCCTTCGCCGAGCTGGCCGGCGACGACGTGCACAGCCTGCCGGTCGGCCGCCCGAAGGCGCAGAGCAGCAACACGCTGGTCACGCTCGGCGAGCGGCTGTTCCTCAAGGGCTACCGCCGGCTGCGCCACGGCGTCAACCCGGAGTACGAGATCGGCCGCTACCTGACCGAGGTGGCGCGCTTCCCGAACTGCGTGCCGGTCGCGGGCATGCTCGAACACACGGCGGTCGACGGCACGCCGACCACGCTCGCGCTGCTGCAGGCGTACGTGCCGAACCAGGGCGACGGCTGGGTCTACACGCAGGACTACCTCGCGCGCCATTTCGAAGACAGCCGCCAGAGCGTCGAGCCGCCGCCGGCCGACGTGCACGGCGCCTACCTCGAGCTGGTGCGCCGGCTCGGCCGGCGCACCGCCGAGCTGCACCTCGCGTTCGCGCTGCGCAGCGGCGACCCCGCCTTCGAGCCGGAGCTGCTGACGGGCGCTGAACTGGCGGGCCTCGCACGCCACGTCGGCGCCCAGGCGCGCGCGACGCTCGATCAATTGCGCACGGCGACCGAGCGGCTGCACGGCCCGGCGTTGAACGAGGCGAACGACGTGCTGGCGATGCGCTTCGAGATCATGCAACGCATCGAGCGTTTCGCCGCCGGCGCCAAGCGGGTGCTGAAGACACGCACCCACGGCGACTACCACCTCGCGCAGGTACTGGTCTCGCGCAACGACTTCGTGATCATCGACTTCGAGGGCGAGCCGGGACGCAGCTTCGAGGAGCGGCGCTCCAAGCAGTCGCCGCTGCGCGACGTGGCCGGCATGCTGCGGTCGTTCGGCTACGCAAGTGCCAGCGCGTTGCGCGAGGCGGCGCAGAACGACGACGACCTGGCCGCCCTGGCGCCGCTCGCCGTCGCCTGGGAAGTGCAGGTGCGCGACGCGTTCCTGCGCGAGTACGCGCGCCATGCCCAAGGCGCCGAGCTCTACGACCAGCTCGAGCCGGGGCAGGGGCTGCTCGGCCTGTTCGAGCTCGAAAAGGCGCTGTACGAGCTGCGCTACGAACTCGACAATCGGCCCGACTGGGTGCGCATTCCGCTGCAGGGCATCCTCGCCTCGATGCGCCCCGTGAGAGATTGAGCACAACGATCAGGAGAATCCATGGACAGCGTCGACGTGCTGCTTGAACCCGTGCGTGCCTTCCTGCATCAGCTCGGCGCCTTCCTGCCGCGGGTGGGGCTCGCGCTGTTGATCCTGCTCGCGGGCTACGTGCTCGCGAAGGCGGCGCGTTTCGCGATCGAGAAGGGGCTCAGGGCGATCAACTTCCACATCGTCACGCAGCGATCGGGCATGGACGGCCTGCTGCAGCGCGGCGGTGCCGAGGTCGACACGACCCGGCTGTTCGGCGCGCTCGCCTACTGGGTGGTGATCCTCGCGGCGCTGATCGTCGCCTTCAACAGCCTCGGGCTGACCTACGTCACCGAACTGCTCGGGCGCGTGATGGTGTTCGTGCCGCGGGTCATCGTCGCGCTGCTGGTGCTGGCCTTCGGCACCTACTTCGCGCGTTTCGTCGGCAACGCGGTCGTCACCTACTGCCGCGGCATCGGCGTGCGCGACGCCGACGCGCTCGGGCGCCTCGCGCGCTACGCGATCCTCGCCTTCGTGATCCTGATCGCGCTGGACGGGCTGGACATCGGCGGCAACATCCTGACGCATGCCTTCCTGATCATCCTCACCGGCCTGGTGCTCGCGGTGGCGCTGGCGTTCGGCCTGGGCGGGCGCGAATGGGCCGCCGCGCGGCTCGAGCAGTGGTGGCCGACCGCCAGGCGCGGCGATCGTTTGGACGCCGGCGATTGAGCCGCGACCCACCGATCACCGCCGTCTGGCCGGGCCGCTCCTATCCGCGCGGCGCCACCTGGGACGGCGAGGGCGTCAACTTCGCGCTGTTCTCGGAAAACGCCGACGCCGTCACGCTGTGCCTGTTCGACGCCCGAGGACGCCACGAGCTGCAGCGCATCCCGCTGCGCGAGCGCACCGACCACGTGTGGCACTGCTACCTGCCGGAAGCGCGGCCGGGCCTCGCTTACGGCTACGTCGTGCGCGGCCCCTACCAGCCCGAACAGGGCCACCGCTTCAACCATCACAAGCTGCTGATGGACCCGTACGCGCGCGACTTCGTGGGCACGCTGCGCTGGAACGACGCCCTGTACGGCCACACGCCCGGCCACCGCAAGGGCGACCTGAGCTTCGACCGGCGCGACAGCGCGCCCTACCTGCCCAAGTGCCGCGTGCTCGAGCCGGCGTTCACCTGGGGCGACGACCGCCGCCCCGAGGTGCCATGGCACGACATGGTGATCTACGAGCTGCACGTGCGCGGCTTCACGATGCGCCACCCGGCGGTGCCCGAGCCGCTGCGCGGCACCTACGGCGGGCTGGCGTCGGCGCCCGTGGTCGCCTACCTGAAGCGCCTGGGCATCACCACCGTCGAACTGATGCCGGTGCACAGCTTCGTCGACGAGCGCCGCCTGGTCGACCGCGGCCTGCACAACCTGTGGGGCTACAACACGCTCGGTTTCTTCGCTCCCGAGATGCGCTACAGCCATTCGCAGAAGGTCAAGGAATTCAAGACGATGGTGAAGACGCTGCACAGCGCCGGCATCGAGGTGATCCTCGACGTCGTCTACAACCACACCTGCGAGGGCGACCACCTCGGGCCCACGCTGTCGCTGCGCGGCATCGACAACGCGTCTTACTACATCCTGAAGGAAGGCGAGCGCCGCTTCTACGACGACTTCACCGGCTGCGGCAACACGGTGAACCTGGAGCATCCGCGGGCGCTGCAGATGGTGATGGACTCGCTGCGCTACTGGGTCGAGGAGATGCACGTCGACGGTTTCCGCTTCGACCTCGCCTCGGCGCTGGCGCGCGAGAGCGGACATGTCGCGCACTTCGGCGGCTTCTTCGACGTGATCCGCCAGGACCCGACGCTCAACACCGTCAAGCTGATCGCCGAGCCCTGGGACTTGGGCCACGGCGGCTACCAGGTCGGCAACTTCCCACTCGGCTGGGCCGAGTGGAACGACCGCTACCGCGACGGCATGCGGGCCTACTGGAAGGGCGACGGCGGCGTGATCGGCGAGTTCGCGCGGCGGCTCACCGGTTCGTCGGACCTCTATGGGCGCTCGGGCAAGCGGCCGCACGCGAGCATCAACTACGTGACGGCGCACGACGGCTTCACGCTGCACGATCTGGTCTCGTACAACGACAAGCACAACCTTGCCAACGGCGAAGACAACCGCGACGGCCACAACCACAACCTGTCATGGAACTGCGGCGCCGAGGGCCCGACCGACGACGCGCAGGTGAACGCGCTGCGCGAGCGCCAGAAGCGCAACCTCCTGGCCACCTTGCTACTGTCGCAAGGCGTGCCGATGCTGCTCGCCGGCGACGAGCGCGGACGCACTCAGCTCGGCAACAACAACGCCTACTGCCAGGACAACGAAACCAGCTGGGTCGACTGGGCCGAGACGCCCGAACGCGTGCTGCTGCATGGCTTCGTGCAGCGCCTGCTCGCGCTGCGCCGCGCGCACCCCAGCTTTCGGCGGCGCGACTTCTTCGCCGGCCGCCCGCTGCACGGCGGGCAGCAGAAGGACGTTTTGTGGCTGTGCCCGAACGGCGAGGAGATGACCTCGCAGCAGTGGGAGCACGAACATGCACGCTGCCTGGGCATGCTGCTGGCGGGGCGCAGCATCGACGACGTCGGCAAACATGGGCGCCCGATCGTCGACGACGATTTCCTGCTGCTGTTCAACGCCGGCGGCGACGATGTCGCGTTCAGCCTGCCGGCGTCGCCGGGCGCGCCTTGGCAGGCGCTGATCGACACCGCGCAGCCCTCGGGCATCGCCGCCGCGCGCCACGGCGCGCCCGACGAGCCGGTGCGGCTGCAGGCACGGTCGCTGGTGCTGCTGACGCGGGTCTCTACACTGGCGGCCGACGCCGGCGGGGAACCGCCGCCCCCCCAAGGAGCCCGATGACGGACCGACCGAAAGAGCGCGCGCTGCTCGATGCGTGCGCCGAAGAATCCCTGCGCCTGCTCGAGCGCAACCTCGTGCCGCAAGGCATCCTCGCCGCCAGCCGCAGCGACGCGGCCGAGGCGCGCAGCTACACGCGCATCTTCGGCCGCGACGCGGCGATCTGCGTGCTCGGCATGGCCGGCAGCGGCGTCGCCGCACTCGAACGCGGCGCCGTCGCGAGCCTGGACGCGTTGGCCGAGCGGCAGGCCGACAACGGCCAGATCCCGAAGTACGTCGACCCCGGCGGCAGCGACGCCGACTTCTGGTATCTCGGCTGCATCGACGCAACCCTGTGGTGGCTGATCGCCGTCGAGCATGCACGCCGCTGCAGCAGCGAAGCCGGCCTCGCCGACCGCTGGCAGCCGCAGGTGCAGCGCGCGCTACAGTGGCTGCAGGCGCAGGAGCACCAGCGATTCTTCCTACTGCAGCAGAACGAGGCCAGCGACTGGGCGGACATCATGCCGCGCTCGGGCTTCGTGCTCTACACCAATGCGCTGTGGTACCGCGTGAAGCGCCTGTTCGGGGTGGCCCATGCCGAAGCGACGCACCAGCACTTCAACCAGCTGTTCGATCCGTTCAGCGACGAGCTGCCGGAATACCGCCGCGTGCGGCTGCTGCGCCACTACGCGCGGCGCGGCAAGCAGCCGCCCGGGCTGTACCTGAGCTTCGTGAACTTCTCCTTCGTCGGCGACGAGGGCGACGTGTTCGGCAACCTGCTCGCGATCCTCTGCGGGCTCGCCGGCGACGCGCAGGCGCAGCGCATCGTGAAGGCGCTGCTCGCCGCGCGGGTGGCGGATCCCTACCCCGTGCGCGTGGTGACGGACCCGCTGACGCCGGACGACAAGCTGTGGCGGCTGTACATGAGCCGCCACCGGCAGAACCTGCCCCACCAGTACCACAACGGCGGTATCTGGCCCTTCGTCGGCGCGTTCTGGGTGATGGCGCTCGCCGCAGCCGGCCATGCCGCGCTGGCGCAGTCGGAGCTGCTCAAGGTGGCTCAGGTGAACCGCGTCGGCGAGTGGCGCTTCGGCGAATGGTTCCACGGCGAGACGCTGCAGCCGATGGGCATGGCGGGCCAGAGCTGGAACGCCGCCATGTTCCTCGCGGCGCGCCGTGCGCTGGCGGCGCCTGCGGGCGATGCGCCGTGGCGGTGAGGCGCGCCCGCGGGCGCTGATCTAGGGTCGCCTGGGCAGCCGCACGTGTGTCGAGCGCGTGGTGCGGATGTCCAGCGCCTCCTCGAAGTGGCGCAAGGCGCGCTGGTTGCGCTGCGCGTTCTGCGACGCCACGCAGTCGCCCGGCACCAGCACCTCGTAGTCGCGCATGCGCGCGTCGACCGCGCTCGTCGCGACGCACTGGTCCGATGCCACGCCTGCAATGAGCAGCCGGCGCACTCGCAGGTCCTGCAGCAGCAGATCCAGCGGGGTGGCGAAGAAGGCCGAGTGCTTGGGCTTGAGCACGAAGTAGTCGTCGTCGTCGGGCGCCAGCTGGCGCGTAATCTCGGCGCCGGGGCCGCCACGTTCGAGCGACTGCGCGACGACCTGGCGGAAGTCGGAGCGCCACTGGCCTCGGTTGTCGTTGGCGTAGATCACCGGCACGCCCGCGCGCCGGCAGCGCGCCTTGAAGCCCGCGATGCGCGGCGCGACGGCGGCGGCTTGCGGGAGCAGGTGGCGAGCGTCGGGGAAGTCCCAGCAGCTGATCATGTCGACGATGAGGAACGCACTCGCACCGGCGGCGCGGTGTTCGGCCAGCGAGGGCGGGGACTTCTTTCGGCTCGGCACCTGCCCACCCTAACCGACGGGCGGTGACCTTGTCGGCACCCCGGGGTTGCGTTGCGCCTGATCCGACGCGGGCACCAGGCGCAACAGCGTGATCTCCGACGGCGCGAACAGTCGCTTGGGGGGGCCCCAGTAGCCGGTGCCGCGGCTGGTGTAGACCCACAGGTCGTGCAGGCGGTGCAGGCCGGCCGTGAACGGCTGCTGGAAACGCACGAAGAAACTCCAGGGCCAGAACTGCCCGCCATGGGTGTGGCCCGAGAGCTGCAGCTGATAGCCCGCCTGCTGCGCCGCGCCGGCACTGCGCGGCTGGTGTGCGAGCAGCACCCTCACGTCGGCGTCGCGGGGGGCGCCCGAGAGCGCGCGCACCGGGTCGCTGCGCTGCGCCGGGTCGAAGTGGTGGGCGCTGAAGTCGGTGACGCCGGCCACCACGAGCCGGCTGCCGCCGTGCTGCAGCACCACGTGTTCATTGAGCAACACCTGCAGCCCGAGCCGGCGCAGTTCGTTCACCCACGCGGCGGCGCCCGAGTAGTACTCGTGGTTGCCGGTGACGAAGTACGTGCCGTGGCGCGAGCGCAGCCGCGCCAGCGGCGCCACATGCGGCGCGAGGTCCTGAACGCGGCCGTCGACGAGGTCGCCGGTCACGGCCACCATGTCGGCCTCCAGTCGGTTGACCTTCTGCACGATCGCGTCGACGTAGTCGCGCTTGATGGTGGGGCCGACATGCACGTCGCTGATCTGCGCGATGCGAAAGCCGTGCAGCGCCGCCGGCAGCGCGCGGATCGGCACCTCGACCTCGACCACGGCGGCGGTGCGGCGCGCGTTCCACAGGCCCCACAGCGTGAAGCCGATGGCGGCGAGCGGCACGGCGCGCGAACTCGCGCCGGACCAGGCGTCCATGGCCGGGCCGATCGGCAGCAGCAGCGAGGCCAGCGTGGCCAGCAGCAGCGCCGCATCGCGCAGCAGCGTCAGCACGAACAGCGAGGAGAACAGCCCCATGAAGAGGAAGCCCGCCCAGCTCAGCAATTCGGCGCGGCGCGCCGAGCGCAGGCGCCGCGCCATCATGCGGGCCGGCATCAGCAGCGCCGAGGCGATCAGCAGCGCCGCGAGCAGGCCGAGCGCCAGCGGCTGCTCGCCCCAGGCCGGCAGCAGGCGCACTCCGAGGTAGGCATGAAAGAGCGAAGAGAGCAGGACGAGCCGCATGAGGGGCCGACGCCGGGAGCCTGGGCCTTTGCAGATGGGGCGGTCTGCCCGTGCTTCAACGGGTCGGGCGGCCGCGGAGGGTCTCTCAACCCCCTCAGAGCGTGAGCTTCAGGCGCAGTCCGACCGCCTTCACGCTGCGGGCCGCGACGCCGCCGGGCCGGCGAATCACCTGCAGATCGGGGCCGACCTGCAGCTGCCGGTTCAGCGTGAAGCGGTAGTACAGCTCGGCGATGCGCTCCGTGCCGGAGGCGGCGCCGGCCCCGGCATGGGCGCGGTACGCCGCGCTGGTGCGCAGCAGGGCGACGCCCAGCCCCACGGCGTCGTCCGCGCGGCCCCAGACGGCACCGCCCGCTTCGGCGGCCAGCGTGAGCGCGCGGTCGAAACGCATCTGGCCGGAGCGCTGGCGGCCCAGGCGCGCGCTGACCGTCCAGTGCGCGCTCAGCGGCTGGTCGAGCGAGACGCCCAGCCCGAGTGCGGCCCGGGCGTGCCGTCGAAGTCCGCCGCGCGCCCATTGCGCCAGGCATACAGGCGCAGTGTGCCCGAGCGCCCGGCAAGCAGCCGCGGCGCGGCGTCGATCTGCGCGATGACGAAGTCTTTGGACAGCGAGCCCGACAGTCGGCTTTTGTCGCCGCTGCCGAACACGCCGATGGACACGCCGAATCGGGGCTCGCCGCCGTCCTCGCCGGCCCATGCGAGGCGCACGCCGGGGCTGAAGCCGTGAACGTCGGCGCCGATATCGCCACCCGAGTCGAGCAGCGGGTTGTGCACCAGCGCGTTGTTCAGGAAGCGCGTCGTTTCGTCGTCGGCGATCGCGTTCTGGTCGAAGTACACGAACGGGTCGAGCTTCCCGGCGGTCAGTTCGAGCCAGCGGCTCGTGCCGGGATCGGCCGCGGTGGTGGCGAGCGGCAGCCTCAGCGTCACGCCGGCCTGCGCCAGGACGGCGCGGCGGTCCGTGTCGGCGTCGCCGGTGCCGAAGGCGCTGCTGTTGACGCTGCTGGTGTGGCTCGGCCGCAGCCCCACGCCCGCGCCGCGCCCGAATCGAAGGTGGCTGAACAAGGCGGTGTCAAGCGGACCGAGTGCGCCGGCGTGCCAGCCAAGGTTGATGTCGCCGCGCAGGCTGCTGTGCGACTGCGCGCGGCCGTCGGCGCTGCCGGCGGCGTTGAGCCGTTGCACGACGCCGGTGAGGCTCGCCTCGATGCTCACGGTCGGGGCCTCGCCGGCCGGCGCATCGGATGCACGGACGGCGGCGTGAACCAGCAGCAGGGCCGCCGCGACGAGCCCGAGCGGGCCGCCAGCATGCGAGGGCCGCGGAGCGGCCCGCTTCGGGAGTCGGGACATGGACTGCTGCCTTTCGAAGAGTCCGGCGCAGTCTAAATAGGAACGATTCTTATTTCGTTGAGGCCGGTCAAGGAGACGGCGAACACCTCGGAATCTTCCCGGCGTGCATCGGCGCCGACGAGGTCGGACCGGGTCTCGCAGCTCAGTCCGGCTGCAGCAGCCCAGCGCGCCACATCGTCCACACCCGCTCGAACGGGTTGGCGTCGGCGCCGAAGGCGGCGCGGTCCGCTGCCAGCCGCAACCAGGCTCGGGTGTCGTGGTGCGCGCCGGGCACCGGCTGGTCATCGCGCACGTGCGTGAACCAGGCGTGCACCTGGGCGTACTGCTGCGGATGGCGCTCGAGCGTCCAGGCCAGGCCGACGAGGTCGGCGTAGCCCTCCTCGCGCCGGGTCTCGCGCATGTCGCGGTACATCCGCATGAACTCCTGGTCGTCGAAGGCGGCGTCGTCGCCGGTGTCGACAAAACCGGCCGGCAGCGTGTGCCAGGCGCCCTGCACGTAGCGCCAGCAATGGGCGAGTTCGTGCGCGAACATCGCTTCGACCACCGGTCCCAGCAGGGCGGGTTCGATGCCCGACAGCGACGCTTCGGCCTCCGGATTGCCGCGCATCGCCAGCACCAGCTTGCAGCGCTTGTTGACGTACCCCATGGCGAGCGGTGCGTCGCCTGGCTTGGCACGCGGCTGCACAACGATGTCCAGCGGCAGCTGGTGGTCCCGCGCGTAGGCGACGACGGGCCAGCCGGCGCGCAGCCAGCGCGTTTCGGTATCGGTCAGTTCGGCTGCGTGCGCCGCCGCGCCGGCGAGGGCGAGGAGCGCGATGGCGAATGGATGACGCATGGCCATCCATTGGACCGGCACCGGGCGTGGCCGAAGGCGGGATCAACCCCAGCAAGGCGGTGCAGTTCGCGCAATCTCACCGTTTTGGCGCCGCGGATCTCACTGCACGGGCGCCGCCGTGCCGTAGTCGCCCGCTTCGCCGACCTCGCCGACCTCGCCGGACAGCGCGGCCGGGTAGGCGGTGCCGCTCGCCGACAGCGAGCCGCCCGGCTCGCCCGTGCGCGGGTCGCGCCCCATCGCGCGCAGCATGCGGTCGAGTTCCTCGGAAGTCTTCGGCGGCTCGCGGTCGGTGGCAGGCCGGCTCAGCGTGATGCTCGCCTTGTCGCCGATGACGATGCTGCCGTTGGCGTCGTTGTGCACGACGATGTCGCCGCTGTGCGTGATCGCGCCGACCTGGTCCTGCTCGCGCTGCTCGCGGTCCATGCGCTCGCGATCGGTCTCCAGCAGCCAGCTGTCGGGCTGCGGCAGCACGGCCGGCGCGGGCGGCGGGCGCCGCGCCGGCGGCAGCTTGGCCTTCGCGCTGATCAGGCCGTCCTTGAGCGCGCTCTTGTAGAAGTCGCCGACCAGCAAAATCGCGTTGTGGCCGCCCTGGCCCCAGTGGTCGCTGCGCATCGCCACGCGCGAGTCGTTGAACCCCACCCAGGCGCCCGCGACGAGATCGGCATGCATCAGGATGAACCAGCCGTCGGCGTTGTTCTGCGAGGTGCCGGTCTTGCCGGCGACGTCGCCGGAGACGCCGAAGCGGCTGCGGATTGCCGTGCCGGTGCCCACCTGCACCACGCCGCGCATCATGTCGATCAGGTCGCGCGCCGCGTCGGACGACATCGCGCGCCGCGTTTCGCCGCCGAACTCCGCCAGCACCCGGCCGTGGCGGTCGGTGATGCGCTTGATGGTCACCGGCTTGTGGTAGGTGCCCTGCTGCGAGATCGTCGAATAGGCGGTCACCATCTCGAGCAGCGTGACCGGGCTCGTGCCCAGCGCCAGCGACGGCACCGGGTCGAGCTTGCTCTGGTCGACGCCGAGACTGCGCGCGAACGAGACCACCCGTGGGATGCCGACCTCCTGCGCGACCTGCGCGGTGATGGTGTTCTTGGAATAGACCAGGCCGTCGCGCAGGGTCATCGGCATGCCGCTCGCGCCGCTCATGTCGGTGGGCTTCCACAGCGTGCCGTCCGACAGCGCGATCTCCACCGGCTGGTCGACGTAGACGCGTTCCTGCCCGATGCCGCCTTCGAGCGCGGCGCCGTAGACGAAGGGCTTGAAGGTCGAGCCCGGCTGGCGTTCGGCCTGCGCGACGTGGTCGTACTGGTCGACCTTGAAATCGCGGCTGCCGACCCAGGCCTTGACCTCGCCGCTGGCCGGGTCCATCGCGACGAAGCCGGCCTCGAGCCGCGTCTTGTCGCGCTTCACGCGCGCCATCAGCTCGCTGTCGGCGCGCAGCGCCTTCAAGGCCGCTTCTTCGGCGGCCCGGTCTCCCTGGGAGCCATGGGCCTTCAGCGCCTCCTTGTACTCGGGCGTCTCGCGCAGGAACAGCCCCACCAGGTCGCGCCGCTTGTTCCAGAAGTGTGCGAACGGGTCGACGCGGTCGCGCGCCTTGACGTACGACGCCGTCGAGGCCGACTGCACGCGCAGCCCCGGCGCGCTCCATTCGACGTCGGCCACTGCCTGCAGCGCCTCGGCCTGCCGCGCGACGGCCCGGGTGGCCGCCTCCTGCAGCCGCGAGTCGATGGTGGTGTGCACGATCAGTCCGTCGGTGTAGACGTTGTAGCCGTGCTCGTCGGCCCAGTCGATCAGCCACTTGCGCATCTGCACCGCGAAGTGCGGCGCCTCGCCGAGGATCTCGGGCTGGCGATTGAGCTGCACCGTGAGCGGACGCGAGCGCAGCGCCTGGAACTTGTCCTCGCTGAGGGCGTTGCGTTTGACCATCTGCGCGAGCACCACGTTGCGCCGCTCTTTCGCGCGCTCGGGGTGGCGGATCGGGTTGTAGTAGTCGGTGCCCTTGAGCATGCCGATCAGCGTTGCGCTCTCCAGCTCGTCGAGCTCGGCGGCGGTCTTGTCGTAATAGGTGCGCGCGGCCATCTCGATGCCGACCACGTTGTAGAGGAACGGAGCGCTGTTCAGGTAGATCTCGAGGATCTGCTGCTTGCTGTAGGTGCGCTCGATGCGCAGCGCGGCGATCAGCTCCTTGAGCTTGCGCGTGAGCGTGCGCGAACGGCCGATCTCCTCGGGGAACAGGTTGCGCGCGAGCTGCTGCGTGAGGGTCGAGCCGCCCTGCGTCTGGCCGGTCAAGGTGCGAAAGGCAGCGCCGGCGGTGCGGTAGACGTCGACCCCGCGGTGGTCGTAGAAGCGCTGGTCTTCGGTCGCGAGCAGTGCTGCCACCACGTGGGGCGAGACCTTGGCGAGCGGCACACGCTCCTGCTGCGCACGCGTGAAGCTCGTCAGCGGTTTGCCATCGGCCGACACCAGCACGCTCGGCCGCGCGGCCTGCAGCTCGCGCAGCTGCTCCACGCCGGGTGTCTTCGGCAGCAAGGCCATCACCAAGGCGAGCAGCGCCAGCAGCAGCACGGCAAGCGCGAGCGCGAACCACAAGACGACGCGCCGGGCCATGGCGGGCCAGAGCACGCGGCCCTCGGCATCGACCGGCCGGCGCGCCCACGCGGGGAGCTTCCAGTTCATTGAGGCGATCCTGCTGCCGGAAGGGCAGCCCGGCCGTCGAGCGGCAAGCTGCGTGCCCAGCGCGGCCGGTCACTGGGCATGTGCCTTGCCGGAGGTCGGGATGCACACGATGCCCGATCTCCCGGAGAAAACGATGACCCCACTGAGCGACGCGCAACGGCACACGATCGAAGAACTGCTGTCGGGCCGTGAACTCGAGCTGCAGGCCCGTGTTCGCGAGGCCAAGGCAGCCGCCGCCGAGCGGCCCAGCGCGCAGGGGCCGCAGGTCGAGGACGCCGCCGAAGAAGGCGAGCAGCGCTTTCGCACCGGCATCGAACACGTGGAGTTGCTGCGCGACCAGGAGGAATTGACCGACATCGCCGCCGCACGCGAACGCCTGGCGAACGGGTCCTACGGTCATTGCGCCGATTGCGGTCAGGACATCGCGTTCCAGCGCCTGAATGCGCAGCCGACGGCCACCCGTTGCGTGATCTGCCAGGAAGCCTACGAGAAGCGCCACGGCAGCACGCTGCGCTACACGGTCTAGCGTTGCGTTCGGCGGAGCCCTCAGCGCGAACGGACTCGTGCCCGAACGAACCGAACGGTGTCTGGGTGTCGCCAGTTCAGGCCGGCACGCGGCGGGTGCGAAAGGTGATCGAGTAGCGCAGCGCCTTGGTCGGCGCGATGCTGTGCTGCCAGCCCCAGCGCGCGACGCCCTGCAGCAGATAGGCCGAGCGGGGCTCGAGCGCCAGGGTGAGTACGTCCTTCTTGCGCGCATGCTCGGGCGGGTAGCGGCGCAGCCGCATGCGTGCAGGCGCGGCGAGCGACACGCCGGCCACCAGCTCGTAGTCGGGCACGTCGCGATGCCAGCCGAGTGGCGTGCCGGGGCGGTACTCGGCGACCAGCGCGTTGCCGAAGGCGTGCGGCGCCACGCCGGCCCAATGCGCGATGCGCTCGCGCAGCGGCAGCAGGAAGTCGGCGATCGGCGCCGCCGGCAGCAGCCGGTGGTCGTCGTAGTCGTATTGGGTGCCGAAGCTCGCGATGCGCCGCCGCGCGGTGTAGCTCTTGTAGCGCGCCTCGTGCAGCGGCAACTCGGCGATCTGCGCGAGCAAGGCGGCTTCCTCGTCGGAACTGAGGAAGTCCTCGCAGTAGCGCATGCCCGGCGGCAGCCGAAGCGGCGGGCGCTCGAACAGCTCGTGCTGCATCGTCACGCCGGCGCTCCGGCGCGAACAAGCGAACAAGCGAACTCAGCGGGAGCTGCCGCCCTGCGAGGGGCGCTTGCCCGGGTTCTTCTTGCTGGCGCTCGCGCTGCCGCGCTCGCTGCTGCGTTTCTGGCCCTTGGCCTTGTCCTCGCTCAGGGTGTTCTTGGTGGCGCTCGAGTCCTGGGACTTGCTGCTGTCTTTGCGTGCCATGGTGAAGTCCTTTCCAGACGGTCGGCTCGCCATACGGAGCCGCGTGTCTGTGAGCAATCACTGTGCCCAAGCGGGCACGACCTGCCCTCACGCGCTGCGCATCACCGAAATGTGCTCGGTGCCACTTTCGGGCAGCCACACTTCGCCGCGCCGGCCATGGATCTGGCGCACCGCCGCGCCGTCGCGCGGGAAGGCGAAGCTCTCGAACTTCTCGCTCGCCGGGTCGAAGCGCAACACCGCGTTGGCGGCGAAGTCGCTGACCCAGACCTTGTCGCGCTCGTCGACGTAGACGGCATAGGCGCGCGGCGCCGCGCCCGGCAGCTTCCAGGTGCGCCAGCGACCTTCGCTGGGGTCGTGCATCGAGAGGTTGCCGCTGAGCCATTCGCTGACCCAGATGCGGCCACGGCTGTCGCTCCAGACGCGGCGTGCGCCCTGCTTCGGGGTCGGCGGCTCGACGATCACCGATTCGCCGCTCGCGCGGTCGATGCGTGCGATGAAGGAGCCGGCGAGCGAGCACCACCAGACCTCGCCCGACGGCGTGCTGCAGATGCCGTAGGGTCCGCGGCCTCGCGGCGCGTTCTTCACGCTGACGCGGCCGTTCTTGACGGCGAGTCGGCCGACCACCCCGCTCTGGCCGGTAAACCAGAGGTCGCCGTCGCCGTCGAAGGCGGCGGTGTTGAGGTTCGCGTGGGCCGTGCCTTCGGGCAGCGCGAAGACACGCACCTCGCGCTCGGGCCAAGCCACGCGCACGATCGCGTTCTGGCCGCTGTCGGTGATCCAGGCCGCCTTGTCGGGGCCCGGGATCACGCCGTGCGGCGACGACCCGCCGCCGAGCGCGACCAGCTCGCTGCGGCCGGTCGCGGGATCGAACCAGCCGAGGTGGCCGCTGCGCTGCGCGGTGAACCAGACGCCGCCGTCGGGCGCCGGCGCCACGTCGTGGATGCCGGTGGCGCGCGGCGTGGCGAGCGGCCAGGACTGCATGCGCGGCGTGTCGGCCGCGGCCGGCAGCGTGGCCGCGCAGGCGGCGGCGCCCGCCAGCACGAGGGCATTGCGTCGTGTGATCGATGGCATCGTCGAGGCCTCCAGCGTTGCGCGGGCCGCCATTCTGCGCGTGCTCGGGTGACCGCGCGAGTGCCGGGGGTGCCGGCTGGGCACGGCACCTGCCCCGGCATGGCAGGCCCCCCGGGGCCACCCCGCTTCCACGAGAGTCCACAGGAGTCCGAACATGTCCGAGAGCAAGCGCAACAACGCGCGGTCGGCCGATGCCGCCGCCGAGAAACACCGCCGCATCCAGGACGAGCAGGATCGCCGCGATGCGCAGAAGAAGGACGCGGGCGGCAAGCCGCAGGCCAAGGGCGCGGCCCAGGCCGGCGCGCGTGCGCAGCCCGAGCAGATGCCGGCGCAGCACCTGAAGAAACCCGGCCTCGAGGCCGATCTGGAGCTCAAGCCGAACTTCTGCGCCCCCGACTACGAGGGCAGCCACAAGCTGCTCGACAAGGCGGCCCTCATCACCGGCGGCGATTCGGGCATCGGCCGCTCGGTGGCGGTGCTGTACGCCCGCGAAGGCGCCGACGTGGCCATCGTCTACCTCGACGAACACGAGGACGCCGAGGAGACCCGGCGCTGGGTCGAGCGCGAAGGCCGGCGCTGCTTGCTGATCGCCGGCGACGTGAAGGACCCGCAGTTCTGCCGCGACGCCGTCGAGCAGACGGTCAAGACCTTCGGGCGGCTGGACATCCTCGTCAACAACGCGGCCTTCCAGGAGCACGCCGATTCGCTGGAGGACATCACCGAAGAACGTTTCGACGAGACATTCCGCACCAACGTCTACGGCTACTTCCACATGACACGCGCCGCGCTGCCTCACCTGAAGGCGGGCTCGGCCATCGTCAACAGCGGCTCGGTGGTGGGGCTCGAGGGCAGCGCGCACCTGCTCGACTACGCGACCACCAAGGGTGCGATCCACGCCTTCACCAAGTCGCTGGCGGCCAACCTGATCGGCAAGGGCATCCGCGTCAACGCGGTCGCGCCGGGGCCGGTGTGGACGCCGCTGAACCCGGCCGACAAGCCGCCGCAGCAGGTGGCGACGTTCGGACAGAACACCGACATGAAGCGCGTGGCGCAGCCGGAGGAGCTGTCGCCGGCCTATGTGTTCCTGGCCGCGCCGGTGTGTTCGGGCTACATCACCGGCATCGTGTTGCCGGTCACCGGCAGCGTGGGCGCGATCTGACGCACCCTTCGATGCTCAGCGGCCGAAGAAGCGGCGAAAGACCGCGGGTTCGACCACCTCGCGGATCGCCATGCCGTCGAGCGGCTCGTCGAACGGCTGGGTGAGCGGGGCGCCGTGCAGGCCGGCGGGCATCGTGATGTCCCACGGCTGGTGGCGAGCTTCGGCGTCGCCGCGGGCGAGCAGCTCGCCCAGCGCCTGCGCCAAGGCGGCGCGGTCCAGAACGGCCAGCGGGACGCGTGAGTCTGCTGCCGCGCTGTGCTGAGGATGAGATCGACGCATCGTGTGTGCTCCCGGGTCGATGGATGAAGGCGACTATCGTCTGTCGGCGCTGGCGTCAATAGGCCGAACAGGTCGGCAAGACCGGCGCAGTTCGCAGCCCGCTGCGCCGCCTGTGACAAAGTGGCGCACCGAACGCGGTGCTGCGCATCCGCCGGGCCGCCTGCACGGCTGCCGCGGCGCCACCGGCTGTCAGCGCGCGTTCCGAGGCTCGGCGGTGGGCGGCCGGCCGGCGGCAGCCC
>DASWVR010000027.1:0-11901 GCA_036401155.1 Piscinibacter sp.
GGCGCTGTCGCGCGCGGCCGCCCGGATGTGCCGGCGCTCGACCTGCACGCCGCCGGCGCCGTAGACGGCCAGCAGCGCCTTGTGCGCGAGGATGTTGACGAGCCGCGGCGTGCCGCCGCTCGCCCGGTGCAGCGCGGCCACCGCGCCGCGCGAGAACACCTCGGCGCCGCGGTAGCCGGCCACGCGCAGGCGATGGTCCAGGTACAGGCGGAGCTCGTCGCGGCCCAGCGCGCCGAGCCGGTAGTGAAACGAGATGCGCTGGCGCAGCTGGCGCAGGTTGTTCATGGCGAGCCGCGTGTCGAGCTCGGGCTGGCCGAACAGCACCACCTGCATCAGCTTGCGCTTCTCGGTCTCGAGGTTGGAGAGCAGGCGCAGCGCCTCCAGGCTCGAATGCCGCAGGGCCTGCGCCTCGTCCACGCAAACGATGACGCGGCGGCCCTCGGCGGCGAGGTGCAGCAGCGTGTCGTTGATCTTCTTCAGCAGCGTGAACTCGTCGGTCGGCCCCGAGATCGACGGATGGCCGAGTTCTTCGGCCAGCGCCAGCATCAGCGTGCGCGGCGTGTGCTGCGGGTTCGGCAGGTAGCAGCTGATGCAGTCGGCGGGCAGCGTGGCGAGAAAGCGCCGGCACAGCAGCGTCTTGCCGGTGCCGACCTCGCCGGTGATCTTGATGAACCCTTCGCCGCTCGTGGCGGCCACCAGCAGCGTGTTGAGCGCCTCCTGGTGCGACCGCGTGCCGAACACGAACGCGGTGTCGGGCGTCAGGCCGAAGGGCAGTTCCTGGAGGCCGAAGTGCTGCCGGTACATGATCGTGTTCAGCGCGCCGTGGTGGCCGCGGGCGGCGCGTAGCCGTCCAGGCGCTGCTGCACGTCGGCCAGGTCCGACTGCCAGCCGCGCTCGCCGCGGATGATGGTCGGCTTGAGCAGGATGACGAGTTCGCTCTTCGAGCCGGCGCGGCTCTTCTGGCCGAACAGCGAGCCGACGACGGGCTGGTCGACCGCGCCGGGCAGGCCCGAATGGCTGCCCGACTGCTGCTGCTTCATCAGGCCGCCGATGGCGACGATGTTGCCGTCGGTGACGCGCACGACGCTGTCGCTCTCGTTGACGGTGCTCGACGCGAGCGGCAGCTGGAAGTTGCCGAGCGAGCCGAGGTTGACGTTCTTCTGCTTCTCCGCCACCACGCTGACCGACGGGTGCAGGTGCAGGATGATCGAATCGTTCTCGTCGATCTGCGGCGTCACGTCGAGCGCGATGCCCGAGAAGAAGGGTTGCACCCCGATGGTCGGCGAGTTGGTGGTGCCGCCGGTGCCTTGCGTCGTGTTGGTGGTGACGCTCGTGACGAAGAACTCGTCGGTGCCGACTTTCAGCACCGCCTTCTGGTTGTTGATGGTCGCGATGCGCGGGCTGGACAGCACCTGCACGTTGCCCTGGGTTTCGAGGAACTGCAGCAGCGCGGCGAAGTTGTGCGCCTGGAAGGCGAGGCCGAAGATGCTGCCGGGGTTGGTGGCCGCGGTGGCAATGTCCTGCCCGGCCTCGGCCAGCAATTCGCCCGCGGCCGACGAGGCGGTGCCGGTGCTGATCGTGCCGGTCGGCGCGAGCACCGTGCCCGGCGCGAGCTGCCCGCCCGACAGGCGGCCGTTGCGGCTGCGGAAGGCCGACCAGTTGACGCCGCTGGCGAAGCTGTCGCTCAGCTGCACCTCGATGATCTTGGCTTCGATCATCACCTGCCGCTCGATGATCAGCTGCGTCATGCGCAGGTAGTTCTCGGCGTTGCGGATGTCGTGCGGAAAGCCGCGCACCGCGATCACGCCCGACAGCGGGTTGACGATCACCTTTCGGTTGGCGTCGGTGCCGACGATGGCGCCGAGCGTCTCGCGCAGCTCGCCCCAGAAGTCATTGTCGTTCTCGGTCGAGATGCGGCTGCTCTGCACGCTGGCGCCGTTGCCCTGGCCGGAGGGCGGTGCCGCCGCGGCGCCCGTGCTGCCCGCCGCCGGGTTGGACGAGATCGAGCCCGAGGTGACGCGCATGTCGGTCGTGCCGCGGCGCTTGCCGGCCAGGTAGTTGACCTGGAAGATGCGTGTCTGCAGCGTGTTCGGCTGGATGAAGATGCGGTTGCCCTGCATGCGGTACTCGTAGCCGTAGAGATCGCGCAGCGAGTCGAGCGCCTCGCGCACCGTCACGTTCTTCAGGTTGATCGCGATCGTGCCGCTCACCTCGGGCGGCACCAGCATGCTGTACTTCGTGCCCGACACGATCTGCAGGAACACCTGTTGCGCCGGCGCGTTGGAGACGGTCAGGTCGAAGCGCGGCTCGGGCGGCGCCGGCGGCCGGGCGATGTCCGCGGCGAGCGGCGGCAGCAGCGCGCGTTCCACCGCGTCGGGCGTCGGCAGCGGCTTGGCGGGTTCGCGCTGGGCGGCGGCGCGCACTTCATCCTTGATGCGGTCCAGCGTGGCGGCGGGGGGCAGCTTGCTCGACGCGGCGGGCGGCGCGGCGCATCCGGCGAGCGCCGCGAACAGCAGCAGGCAGGCGCCGGAATGGAGCGTGTTCTTGATCATCGTGTGGACTCGGGTGGAGCCGGCGTGCGAACGGGCGCACCGGCGGAGGGGAGCAGGGCCAGCACCGTCTCGCCCAGCGGACCCTTCAGCACGGCATGTCGTTCGGTGATGCGGACCAGCCGCGTGCCGCGCACCTGGCCGCCCAGCAGCACCAGCTCGCCGCTGATCACCGCGGCGGGTGTGCGGCCCTTGCCGAGCAGCACCGACTGCAGCATCAGCGCGTCGCCGGGGGACGACGCAGCCGGTGCGCTGTGCAGAGCCGCCGGCGGGCGGGTCGGATCGGGCAGCGCGTTGGCGGCGATCGGTGATGCGGCGCACAGCAGGGCGGCGAGAATCGTGCCGGCGACAAGACCCACGGCACCCGTTCGCCCTGAGGTATCGAAGGGCGGCGCGGACATCGGACCCGTCGACACCTCAGGGCCAACGGGTGCCGCGTCGCGGCCCCACCACTTCTTCAAACTCATACGCGCCACCATGTCGGTTCGAGGCTGATCGTGTAGATGGTGACCTTCATCACCGTGGCCGGCCAATGCTGGGCGTCGATCGCGAGTTCACCCCAGTAGACGCGGCGCGGCAGGCGCTCGAGCGCCCCGAGGTAGGCCTGCATGTCGGCGTAGCTGCCTTGCACGGTGATCTCCACGCCGTGGCGGTAGAGCCAGTCGCGCGCGCCGTTCTTCGCTGCGGCCTGGCTGGCGGGCGTGGTCGGTGCAGGCGCGGCGATCAGCTCGGAGACCGGGCTCACCGGCACGCTGCGCAGGCCGATCAGCTGCAGCCCGCGGTGCTGCTGCAGCAGGCCTTCGAGCAGCCGCCCCATCTCCTGCGGCGGCACCAGCGCGCGCTGCAGCTGGTCGAACTCGCCGTCGGTCAGTTGCATCTGCTGGCGCAGTGCCTCGAGCTGGGCGCGGGTGGCAGCGTCGGGATTGCGCTGGCGCTGCTGCAGGGCTGCCACCTGCGGTTGCAGCGCATTCAGCTCCGCGCGCTGCTGCGTGATCTGGCGCTGCCACTGCGCACGCTGCTTGAGCGCCGGCTCGACGAACAGCAGCAGGCCGAGCCCGACGATCAGCACCAGCGCGGCGGCGAGGATCAGCGCGCGTTCGCGGCGTGCGAGCGCCAGGTAGCGCTCTCGGGTGCGGGCCCAGCGGGTCGCGATCATGGTGTGGTGTCCTTGCCGACCACGGCGCCGCCGGAGCCCGACAGCGAGAACTCGACGAAGGCGGCGTGGCGAGGCGCGGCGCGCTCGGCGGCCGGCGCCTGCTCGCTGGCCGGTCCCTGATCGAGCGGACGCTGGATGTCGAGTGCGCGGAACGAACGCCCGTGCAGCGCCGGTTCGCTGTTGAGGCGGCCGACGTAGGCGGGGATCAGCTCGGGCGCCGTGGCGCGGCCGCGCAAGGCCATGTCGCGGCGGTCCAGCACCAGGCCGGTGAGCCACAGGCCCTCGATCGACTGGCGCGCGAAGGCCTGCAGCGCCGCGGCGTGCCCCTGGGTGTCGCCCAGGCCGCCGGCGCGCAGCATCTGCAGGGCGGCCTGTCGCTGCTCCAGCGTGGCCTGCGTGCGCGCCACTTCGGCGACGAGTGTCGGGTCGGGGCGCAGCGTGTCGACCTGGCGCGCCAGCGACTGGATCGTGGCCTGCTGTTCCTGCAGCGCGGCGGCGGTGTCGCGCGCCGGTGCTTCGAGACGGCGCGATTCCCAGCCGACGATGCCGCTCGCCAGCGCGACGAGCAGCAGCGCGGCGCCGACGCACATCGCCGCCGATTCGGGGCCGAGCCAGTCGCGCTGGATGCGCAGCGACGGGTCGTAGAGATTGACGTTCTGCATGCTCAGTCGTCCTCGCGCAGCGCGATGCCGATCGCCTGCAGCCATTGCGCCTGCTCGGTGGGCTCGTCGAGCATCGGAAAGGCTGTCGTGTCCATCACCGCCGTCAGGTCGGCCGCCTCGACAGGCAGGTAGAGGTTGGACGCGAGGAAGCTCACCAGCGCCGCGGCGCCGCTCGGCGCGGCGACGAGCAGGCGCTGCAAGGCGATCTGGCTGAACTGGCGGTCGAAGTGGTCGAGCGAGCGCTGCACTTCCAGGCCGATGCGTTCGAACTGGGCATCGCGGCGCAGCGCGTCGGCATCGTCCGCGAGCGCGAGGGCCGCGGCGGGGATGTCGATGTGGCGCGAGGCGAAGAGTTCGCCGTCGCGTGTGAAGCTCAGCAGCCCGCCGTGTTCGTAGAAGGCGAGCAGCGCGAGCCCGCGGCCGGCGTGTTCGAACAGCGCGGCGACGTTGCGCTGCGCCGTTTCGGTGATGTCGATCACCTTCAGCGGCAGCTTGGCGCGCTGGAAGGCGCGCACGCGATCGGCCACCTTCTCGCGCCGCGCGGCCACTGCGAAGGCGAGCGGCGGGCGTCCGAGCGGCGCGCCGTCGGCGGGGATCTGCAAGACGTCGATGATCGCGTCGTCGGCCGGGAAATCGAGCGCGTCCTTGACGGCCCAGCGCATCGCGGACTTCAGCTCCTCGGCCGGCACGCCGGGTGTGTTGACCTGCACGAACTGGTAGGCGTTGTGCTCCAGCAGCGTCGTGCAGCGGTAGCGCTGCAGTCCGAAGCTGCGGCGCAGGCGCGTCAGCGCGTCGGCATCGTCGCCGCGCGCGTGCTTCACGCTGTCGAGCAGCGCCAGCCGCGGCGGCGAGCCGGCGGCGCCACGCTGCACATGCGCAAGCGTGATCTGCTGCGCCTGCAGCGCCACTGCCATCCAGCCGGGGTGCGTTCGTCGATCGAAGAGCATCGTCATGCCATCAGCGCCCACGGCCGGGACGGCCGGCGGGCATGACGGCATCGTAGGCAGCGGGCGCAGGGGCGTTGGCTGGAAAAGCGGGGTGATTCCCGTCCACCCGGCACGTCATCCGCGCACACACACACCACGTCATCGCACCAACCACCACGTCATCCCGCCACCCACACGTCATCCCGCCACCCACACGTCATCGGGCCACCCACCACGTCATCCCGGCGCACGCCGGGATCCATCGTCGCGGACCGCCGACGTTCCTGGATCCCGGCGTTCGCCGGGATGACGTTAGGCGGCCTAGAAACTCTCGCGCAGATACAGCAGCGGCGACTTGTACTGCCCGAAGCTCGCGCGCGCCCGTGGATTCGTGACGTAGTTGGCAGCGCCGCCCCACCTGCCCTGCAGCCACGGCAGGTTCGCCGCCGTCGCCGCCACTGCAGCGCCGCCCTGGACCGCGCAGGTCTGCCCGCTCGCCGCGCCGCCGAGTTCGAGCGTCAGGTCGACGCTGCCGCTGTTGCCGCCGCCGGGCCTGCGCAGCGTGAAGAAGCCGCGGCCCGAGGCGAGCCGCAGCGGCGCCGGTGCGATGGCCGTCTCGCAGGCCGACAGGTTGCGCTGGTAGTTGCCCATCGCCACGCTGCCGCTTGCGAGCGTCGTGCAGTGGTCGGCGCCGTTGGTGACGAACGCGCTGCCGTTCCAGTACTGCGCCTCGACCAGCGCCGGCAGGTTGTTCAGTTCGCTGCCATAGGCGTTCGTGAGCTTCAGCATGCCGTAGCGGAACTCGCTGCCGGCGTCGAAGGCGATGGGGGAGAAGACGAGCGGCGCGCTCGCCGTGATGGTGCCGTTGCCGGCGGTCGCGGCCTCCTGAGAGTCGCTGACGCTCCAGCTCAGCGAGATGACGGCGGCGAAGGGCGGGGTCAGCGGGGCGTTGGCCGGGCGCATGAAGCGCAGCAGATCGGCGGGGTTGGCCGACAGCACGCCGGTGCCGTTGCCATTGCTGGCGAGTGCGGGGGGCGACGCAGCGCCGACATCCAGCCCCGGCGCCGCCGGCGACAGCGGGCCGTAAGCCTGCACGATGTCGGCGGGCGCGCTGCCTGCCTTCCACAGCGCGCCGGCGTACAGCGTGGTCGTGCCGCCGCTCGCGTTGCGCGCGAGCACCGTGGCCTGCGGGGCGGCGACGTAGCCGAAAGGCTGGCCGACGTAGGTGAAGGAGCGGCTGGCGCAGCCGGTGGTGTTGAAGGTCTTCAGCAGCGGCGTGGCGAGCACCGCCAGCCCGAAGTGATCGGGCACGAAGCGGCCGACCGTGATGACGGGCGACTGGATGGTCCGCTCGGCGAGCGTCGAGTCGTCGGCGTCGACGCCGGCGAAGTTGCTGTCGGTGAGCTGCAGGCTGAACGCGCCGACCTCGCTGTAGGTGGCCGTGTGGTCGGTCATCGCGCCGGCGCTGGCTGCCAGGCTGAGGCTCAGGGCGCCGAAGCTGGCCGTGCAGGCGGTGCCGGCGCAGGCACTGACGGTCGCCACCGGCGTGCCGTCGTAGTTGCCCGTGACCGCCGCCGCTGCGTTGAGCGCCGTGCCGCTGAGCGTGAAAGGCCGCCCGGCCTTGTGCACGTTGCCGCCGGCGGCGGCGCCGTTGGCGAGCGCGCGTCCGGTGCCGGCAGTGGCCCAGTCGGTGTCGGTGGCGGCGAGAGTGAAGGCTGCCGGGCGGATCGCGAAGTTGTCGGTCGAGCAGGCGACCACCGCCGGCGTGCCGGTGGCGGGATAACTCATGCGCAGCCGCAAGTCGGGCCAGGCGTTGGCGTGACTCAGCGTGACATTCGCGCGACCGGCGTTGGCACTCGAGAAGACCAAGGTGCTGGTCGAGAGCACGCTGGTCCACGTGGTGCGGCAGCCGGTGTCGGCGTCGAGCGCGCCGCCGTTGTTGCTGCTGTCGATCAGCTCGACCCTCACATCGCCGGTGAAGGTGGTTGCCACGCCGGTCTTGGCGCTGTTGAGCGCCACCACCGCGAGGTCGAACGCCGAGCCCGCGATCTTGGTCTTGATCACGCCAGTGATGCTGCCGGCCGCGGTGCTCGTCTCGAAGGCGTTGAAGCCGCCGGGCCCGGCAGCTGGGCGGCTCCACAGGATGGTCGTGCCGTTGGGCACCGCGGCCGTGTGGTGCGAGAACTGCACGTAGTCGGCGTCGTCGAGCTCGTAGCCCACCGTGCCGCCGCCGGGGTTTGTGTAGATGGCGCTGCCCGTATGGCTGCCACCCGAGCCGTTGACCGCGCCGTAGCGGTAGACGAAGTGCCCCTGTTCGTAGATTTGCACCTGGAAGGTGGCCGAGCTGCCGATGGTCTGATTGTCGTTGTCGCAGTTGCTGCCGTTGCGGTTCCAGCAGTAATAGGGCGTGGCCATCCACGAGACCACGAACACGCGGTTCGGCGCCGTGCCGCTGCGGCGGTAGCGCAGGTACGTGCCCATGCCGTCAGGCTGGTAGTCGTCCCACAGCGGCAGCATCACCGCGTCGATGTTCGGCTCGCCATCTCCGTCGAGCGGCAGGGGGCTGTTCTCGTAGGCCGTCGAGATGCCGCCGAAATGCAGCATGCCGTTGGCGGCGATGCGCACGCGGGTGAAGTCGATGCCGCCGAAATTGAAGGTGAAGCCGAGGTTGATGTTGGCCGACACCTGGTCGTCGTTGAGCGGCAGCTGCGTGCCGCCGGACGTCACGTCGATCCACGGGTAGGCGGCGGCGACCGCGGCGGAGCTGTCGGGGGTGTAGTACTGCGCGCGCGCGGTTGTGGCACCGCCGAGCAGCAGCGCGAGCAGCATGAGGACGAGCGGCCTCATGGCGTGCCGATCAGCGCCTGCAACTGGCGCTCTGCGTAATCGTGCGCGCCGAGCGTGCCGCTGCGCGCGGTGGCGGTGATGCGGTAGACGACGACGCTCACGCCGGCTTCGTCGTGTGGTGCGCTCGCGCTGCAGTCGACCTGCACGGTGAAGCCGGCCGCCGCCGGAAGCGCGAGCATCGTGCCGGTGCTGCAGCTGCCGCCGCCTTGCAGCAGCTGGTAGGCGCCCCAGTCGATGCCGGCCTTGGCCGCGTAGTAGGCGCGTGTGCCGAGCAGATCGCGCGCGGCGCCCACATGCTGCGTGGTCGACAGCGAGACGATCATCGCGCCGAGCAGGGCCAGCACGACGAGCAGGAAGACGGCCGAGATCATGGCGAAGCCGGAGGCAGGACGAGCCCGAAGGCGAGGGGTCGTCGTCGTCACGGCGACGTGCTCACGTGGATTTGCTGCACGAGCGTGACGCTTTCCCCGCTCGACGTGAGCTTCAAGCGCAAGGTCAGCAGGCCGTTGCGCGCGCTGACCGCGGTGTACGAGAACGAGCAGTCGCTGCCCACCAGGTGGGTGAGCAGCGTGTTGCTGCTCGCCGTCGACAGCGGCGGCGTGCCGGTGCTGGTCGGCTGCGCCGCCTGCATCGCATAGCCGCTGTAGCGCCGCAGCGAGCCGGCACCGTCGCACACGAAGCTCACCGGCGGGCCGATCACCTGGAAACGGTGGCTCGGCGAGGCGAAGGGAAACTGCGCGCCGCCCACGGCGTAGCTGAGCGTCGCGAGCCCGCTGCCGCTGCTGGTCAACACACGGCTGCTGGCACCGCTGTAGGCGTCGTCGTCGGTCAGGTTGTAGATGACCAGGCGCTGGCCGGGTGCGACGTCGACGCCGCCGGGGACGAGCACCTCGAAGCTGTTGTCGGTGCCCGAATCGACGTCGAGGAAGTCGCCGCTGCCGTCGGCCCTGGGGGCAGCACGGTAGCGCCCGCCGGCGCTGACGGGCAGGAACTCGAGCGCGCCGCCGTTCACGCGCACGCTGTTGGGCAGCGCATGCTGCACTTCGCGGGCGATGCGGCGCAGGGCGGTGTCGGCCGCGTCGGTGAGTTCGCCGCGGCGCGCCTGGTCGACGTAGGCGGTGACCGGCGCACGGATGAACACGCCCACCATCACCGCCACGATGCCGGTCAGCGCGATTACGAGCACCGCTTCCATCAGCGTGAAGCCGCGCTGGGTACTGGCTGATCGCTTGCCCTCAACCCACCCCTCTCCCGCCCGCGGGAGAGGGAAAAACAGCTCCCTCGCCCCCGCAGGGGGAGAGGGTCGGGCTGAGGGGGAGACGCGTTCCATCACCCGGTGGCGTTGGGCGAGTGGCGGAAGCGGTAGCCGGTCAGCGTGATGTTCTGGCCGCGGCCGGTGACGAGCACGTCCACACGCAGCACCGCATCGTTGGCGAGGCCGAACGCGGCGCCTGCACGTGTGACGGTGACGCTGGCCGCATAGTCGTTGAGTTCGGGGAAGGCGGTGCCGTCCAGGCTCGCGATGCCGGTCGTCATCGTGAAGCCGTGGTAGTCGGCGACGTTGTCGAACGGGTCGGTGCCCGACGCGCGCGACTCGCTGGCCGGCTGCGGGCCGAGCGCGCCGCCGTTGTCCTGCGGCGTCGTGCAGTCGGCGCCCGACGCCGGCGGCGTGGCGGCGTCGTTGGCGGGGTCCTGCGGGTCGCACCAGCTGAAGGGCTGCATCAGCACCTCGCTCAGCACCGACTCGGCGATCGCGACCGCCTGCTTGCGCACCATCGGGTCGGCGCTGCCGCGGATCGCATTGTTGTAGACCACCAAGATGCCGGCGAGCGCCATGCCGACGATGGCGATGAACATCACCAGTTCGATCAGCGAGAGGCCGCGCTGGCGGGCTGGGTGGCTAGTGCACATAGCCGGACTCGGCTTCGACGCTGATGGGCGTGGGGTGGCCGGCCACGCCGATGCTGGCGGCCGACGACGGGCGGCCGAGCGCGTCGAACGTGATCGAGGTCGGCGTCGACACGCTGGCGCCCTGTTCGTAGTTCGTGCTGGCGAAGGGCTGGCCGGTGGCCGGGTTGGGCAGCGTGTTGCCCGGCGCACAAGGCTGGCCGCTGCCGCCGGCCGTGGCATAGGTGACGGCGAGCGCGCTGGCGCCGACGTTCACACACACGTTGCGCCGCATCGCGACCGCCGACTTCTGCGCATAGCGCAGGCCGGAGGCGACGTAGTCGCGCGCACCGCGCGCGGCGAAGCCGCCCGGGTCGCTCATGCGGGGAATCGCGACCACCGCGAGGATGCCGGTGAGCACCAGCACGATGACCAGTTCCGGCAGCGTGAAGCCGCGGTGGATTGGCATGGCGAATCGGGCGGCGCGAGGCCGCATGGGTTCAGCCGATCAAGGGCGGGCGCACATCACCGTCGCGGAGGCGGGCGTCACGCCATTGCCGTTCGGTGTGATCGTGCACGTGGCAGACACTTCCGCTCCGTTGCATGCCACGGCCGCCCCATCGCCGACCTGGAACTGCTCGTCGTTGGCAGGTGCGGCGTCCGTCAGCGTGATGCCGGTGACCAGCGGCTGCAGGATTGCAGCGCTGCAGACGTCCGCGGCGGACACGGCACTGCCGTTGGCCGGATTGGCCATCCGCGCTGCCATGTTGATCGCCGAACCCGACGACAACGATCCAGCGACGCCCTTGGCGGCGGCATTGCGCGCATCCACCGACATGTCGATGAAGCGCGGCACCGCCACCGCAGCCAGCACACCCAGGATGATGATGACCACCACCAGTTCGATCAGCGTAAAACCACGTTGCGTTTTCATGAGACGTTCTCCTTCAGAGGGACTGCAATAAAGAGGGATGGATGCGAACGGCTTCAGCACCCGGAAATCACGGTTGTGGAAATGGACGCAGCCGTTCGCGCGACCAGGGGTTCGGTGTAGGTGAAGCTGCATTGCGCCGGCGTTGGCGCGTCGGCACGGGCGATCGTCGTGACCGGCCCGGCCACGCTGACGGCATAACCCTGCGCGCTCAGCTCATCGGCATTCGCGCGGAAGACGCCGCCGATGCTCGCTGCCCCGACGATGCCCGGCAGTGCCGCGCCAAGCTCGGCCGATGCGGGATAGCCATGGTGTGTCTGCACGAGGCCGCCTTCGGTGCACAGGGTGCCGCGCCCGACCAGCTGGTTGTCGGCAGTACCGCCGCCCGCCGGGCAGGGTTCGCGGTCGGGCTGCCCGTTGCGCGCCAGCATCGCGGCGTGAACCAGCACGGCCGACGAATGCACCGCGCCATGCGTGTACTTCAGGTTGCCGATGCGGGCTTCGCGCTGCCAATGCCAAACCCGCGGCAGCACCATCGCGACCGTGACGGCCACGATGGAGATCACCACCGCCAGTTCGATGAGCGTGAAGCCCAGGGTCATTGCACTTTCCTTCGGTCGAGCGCGCACGGCGAAACCTCTGTTCCTTGCCTCGCATGGTGCGGGGCAAGGGCTGCCGGGAATGCCTCGAAAAACGCGGCGAATCACCGTCAGATCGGCGACCGCCTGCGCTCATATCGGCCCGGCCCGCAGCCGCTTGAGGGAGTCAGCGCCAACAATCAGTGCTTGATTGCCGCTTTTCCGAGATCCCACACCGGCAGGAACACGCCGAGCGCGAGAACCAGCACGAGCACGCCGAGGAAGATGATCAGGATGGGCTCGATCTGCGCCGACAGCGACTTCAGCTCGTACTCGACGTCCTGCTGGTAGAAATCGGCCACCTC
>DASWVR010000028.1:0-1671 GCA_036401155.1 Piscinibacter sp.
TTCGTCAGGACGGGCGTGCCGGGGTCGGCCAGGGTCGCGAGGCGCACGATGGTCATCGGGCCGACCACCCCGTCTTCGGGCAGCCCGGTGCTGCGCTGGAAGGCGCGCATGCGCTCCTCGATCCGGGCGGTGTAGGTGCCGGCCGGCGCTTCGGGCTCCGCGAGGCCCTCCCAGCGCCCGAGCTGGCGCACCACCCACGCCACGTCGGCGCCGCGCATGCCGGTGCCGACGGTGCGGTGCCATCCGGACGGCATCCGCCACAGCAGCGTGTAGTGGCCGTGCCATTGCTGCCGCAGGCTGTCGAGCGCTACCTCGCGCGTGTCGCCGGCGAACGAGATGCGGGCGCGTTCGCCGTCGATCGCAAGCAGCGTCGCGAGGAAGTTCGGGCCGTCGGGCTGGCGCAGTTCGACGATGGCCGGCGCGTTCATTGCCCGCAGCTCGTCCAGCCCGCCGTCGCGCCGCAGGCAGCCGAAGTCGCGGTGCGCGGCGAGGCGGCAGGCGTCGTCGATGCCCACCAGCCGTGCGTCCAGCCCCCACAGCGCGAACAGGCTATGTACGGCCATGACCTCGTGCAGCCAGTGCTCCTCGGGCCTGGGCCAGACGATCGGCGCCGGGGGCGGTGCCGCTACCGTGGCGACAGGCGGCGCGCCCGCCGCGGAGCTGTCTGCGTCGTGTGCCTGGCGTTCCGGCGCGGGGGGCGCAGCAGGTTCCGTGGACGCCGTGGGGGCCGCTGCGACGGCTGTTGCCGTTCCGGTCGCGGGATCCGAAAAGCCGTAATGCCAGGCCGCGGCCGCGCCGCCAACGAGGGCGATGCCGAGCGCCGAGGCCAGCACGATCCGCCGTGCCACGAATGCTTGCGGCACGGAGCCCAGCACTTCGGCCGCCGCCTTGCCGAGCGTGCTGCGCCCGACGCTCGTCTTGCCTTCGACGTAGGCGCCGAGCAGCGCGCGGTCGCAGATCACGTTGATGAGCCGCGGCGTGCCGCCGCTCAGGCGGTAAAGGCGGTTGATCACCGCGTCCGGAAACAGCCGCTGCTGCCCACCGGCGACCGCCAGGCGGTGATTCACGTACGCGCCTACTTCCTGTCGCGACAGCGGTTCCAGGTGGTAGCGCGCGACGATGCGTTGCGCCAGCTGCCGCAGTTCCGGCTGCGCGAGGCGTTCGCGCAGCTCCGGCTGGCCCAGCAGGATGATCTGCAGCAGCTTGCGCTCGTGGGTCTCGAGGTTGGTGAGCAGGCGCAGCTGTTCCAGAACTTCGTTCGACAGGTTCTGCGCTTCGTCGACGATCAGCACCGTCTTGCGTCCGCGCGCGTTGGCGTCGAGCAGATGGCGGTTGATGCGATCCACCAGCACCTTGATCGAGCGCTCGCCGGCCGCGACCGGCACATGCAGCTCGTCGCACAGCGTCGCGAGCAGTTCCACGGTGTCGAGCTTGGGGTTCAGGATGAAGGCGATGTCGCAGCCGTCCGGCACCTGTTCCAGCAGGCAGCGGCAGATCGTGGTCTTGCCGGTGCCGACTTCGCCCGTCAGGAGCACGAAGCCGCCATCGACGCGCAGCCCGTACAACAGGTGCGCGAGCGCTTCGCGATGACGTTCACTCATGAAGAGGTAGCGCGGATCGGGCGCGATCGAGAAGGGCGCCGCGGAAAACCCGAAATACTCGTTGTACATG
>DASWVR010000029.1:0-1824 GCA_036401155.1 Piscinibacter sp.
GCTGTACGAGGTGATCACCCACAGCGCCGGCAACAGCTGGATGTTCGAGAACCGCATGGCGCACGTGCTGGCCGGCGACTACACGCCGCTCTCGGCGGTGGACATCTTCGTGAAGGACCTCGGCATCGTGCTCGACGTCGCTCGCGCCACCAGGTTTCCGCTGCCGCTGTCGTCAACCGCTCACCAGATGTTCATGCAGGCCTCCAGCGCCGGGCATGGCCGCGAGGACGACAGCGCCGTCATCAAGATCTTTCCCGGCATCGCCCTGCCGGGAAGCAACGCACCAGACCAAGGAAAGACGAAATGAAGATTCTCATCACCGGCGGCAGCGGCTTTCTCGGCGCGCGCCTGGCCCGCACGCTGCTCGCCAAGGGCAGCCTGTCCATCGGCGGCGCCGCCCCGCGCGCCATCGAATCGATCACGCTGGCCGACCGCGCGCCGCCGCCGGACGACCTCGCCCGCGACCCGCGCGTGAAGTTCGCCGGCGGCGACCTGAACGAGCAGGTCGCCAGCCGCACCATTCCCGCCGCCGGCACCGACGTGGTGTTCCACCTCGCGGCGGCCGTGAGCGGCGAGTGCGAGGCCGATTTCGACCTCGGCATGCGCAGCAACCTCGATGCGACGCGCGCGCTGCTCGACGCGTGCCGCGCGCAGGGCAACCAGCCGGCGTTCGTCTTCTCCAGCTCGCTGGCGGTGTTCGGCAACCTGCCGGGCCAGCCGCTGCCCGAGCCCATTTCCGACTACACGCTGCCGACGCCGCAAGGCAGTTACGGCATCCAGAAGTTCATCGGCGAACAGCTGGTGGCCGACTATGCGCGCAAGAAGTTCGTTCGTGGCCGCAGCGTGCGGCTGATGACCGTGAGCGTGCGGCCGGGCCGTCCCAACGGCGCCGCCTCGAGCTTCCTGTCCGGCATGATCCGCGAGCCGCTCGCCTGCGTGCGGGCGCAGGTGCCGGTGGCCGCCGACACGGCGGTGGCGCTGTCGTCGCCCGCGCGCACCATCGAAGGCATCATCCGTGCCGCGGAGGCGAGCGACGCCGAGTGGGGGCCGCTCACGGCGATCAACCTGCCGTCGCTGCGCACCACGGTGGGCGACATGGCCGCGGCGCTGGAGCGGGTGGCCGGCAAGGACGCCACCGCGCTGCTGGACTGGACGCCCGATCCGGCGATCATCAAGCTGGTCAAGACCTGGCCCGGCAACGTCACCTTCGAGCGCGCCCGCGGCCTCGGGCTGCAGGCGGACACCGACTACGTGCAGGTGGTGCGCGACTACATCCGCGAGAATCCGCAGGCCGTGAAACTCCCGGTGCAGTGATGGCCTCGATCCGCCTCGGCTGCATCGCCGACGACTTCACCGGCGCCACCGACCTCGCCAACAACCTGGTGCGCAGCGGCATGCGGGCGGTGCAGACCATCGGCGTGCCCGACGGCCCGCTGCAGGTCGACGCCGACGCCGTGGTGGTGGCGCTGAAGTCGCGCACGACGCCGGCCGCCGACGCCGTGCGCGAATCGCTTGCCGCGCTGCGCTGGCTGCAGTCGCAAGGGGCGCAGCAGGTCTACTTCAAGTACTGCTCCACGTTCGACAGCACGGCGCAGGGCAACATCGGCCCCGTGACCGAGGCGCTCATGGAGGCGCTCGATGCGCCGTTCACCATCGCCACGCCGGCGTTCCCCGACAACCAGCGCACCGTGTTCAAGGGCTACCTGTTCGTCGGCGACGTGCTGCTCAGCGAATCGGGCATGCGCGACCATCCCCTGACGCCGATGCGCGATGCCAACCTCGTGCGGGTGCTGCAGTCGCAGTGCCGGCGCAAGGTCGGCCTGA
>DASWVR010000030.1:0-29172 GCA_036401155.1 Piscinibacter sp.
CGTCACGATGGACGCAGCCGGCGCCATCACCTCGACCGATCAGACGCTGGTCCTTGCCAACCTGACCAACGTGAGCGGCGTCAACGCCGGCACCACCACCGGCACCGTCGTGCCGGGCGCGAGCGAGACCGGCATCGCCAACCTCACCATCGCCACCGCCGAGGACGCGGCATTTGCGATGGACGCCATCGACACGGCGTTGACCGCCGTCAACAGCGCCCGCGGCACGCTCGGCGCGGTGCAGAGCCGCTTCGAAAGCGCGATCGCGAGCATCCAGGTGACGGCGGAGAACCTCTCGGCCGCGCGCGGCCGCATCATGGACGCGGACTTCGCGGCCGAAACCGCCAACCTGTCGCGCGCGCAGATCCTGCAGCAGGCCGGCACCGCGATGGTGGCCCAGGCCAACCAGCTGCCGCAGCAGGTGCTGTCGCTGCTCAAGGGCTGAAGCGCGCATGCGGCCGGCCCGCGTGCACCTTCCCCTGACCCCGACCACGAGCCCGCCGTCCCGGAGCCTTCCAGCTCCGAGCCCGCGGGCTCAAGTTCTTGGCGAAACGGCCGATCTAGACGATTCACACTGAGGTCTTTCCATGGCACTTTCCTCCCCCGGCATCGGCAGCGGCCTCGACGTCAACGGCATCGTGAGCCAGCTGGTCGCGCTCGAGCGGCGGCCGATCACCCTGCTGGCCACGGCCAAGACCAAGCTCACGAGCAAGCTGTCGTCGATGGGCCTGCTGCAAAGCCACATGGGCAACCTGCAGTCGGCTGCCGGCCAGCTGGCGAAGCTCGACTTCTGGCGCAAGAACGGCGCCACCAGCAGCGACGCGGCCAGCATCGCGGTCACCGCGCGGTCCACGGCGGCTGCCGCGAGCTACAGCGTCGAGGTGACACGCCTGGCCGCCTCGCAGTCGCTGTCGTCGTCCGTCATGGCCACGCCGGACGACATCGGCAGCGGCACGCTGACCATCACGCGCGGCGGCACGCCGGTGGAGATCGTCGTCGGCAGCGGCACATCGCTGGCCGCGCTGCGCGACCAGATCAATGCCGCCGGCGCCGGCGTCACCGCCGCCGTCGTGCGCGATGCCGCGGGCTCCCGGCTCGTGCTCACCGGCAGCGACACGGGCGCCGCCAATGCCGTCACCGTGTCGGTGGCGGGCGCGACCGGCCAGCTCGGCGACCTGTCGTACCCCGGCGCAATGACCCAGGACCGGGCCGCCGTGGATGCGCAGTTCACGATCAACAACCTGCCGATGACCTCGGCCACCAACAAGCTCGAGGATGTCATCGACGGGCTCGACCTCACGCTGTCCAAAGTCACGACGGCGCCGGTCACGGTGACGGTGAGTCCCGACACCGCGGCGATGCGCAAGGGCATCGACGACTTCGTCACCGCCTACAACGCGCTGAACAGCTTCCTCAACCTGCAGACGAAGTACGACGAAGCGAGCAAGACCGCCGGCGCGCTGCAGGGCGACCAGGCCGCGGTCGGCCTGCAGCGCACGCTGCGCAGCCTGACCAGCCAGGTGTCGGGCGCGTCGGCCGCGTTCGGGCGGCTGTCGGACCTGGGACTCATGCTGCAGCGCGACGGCTCGCTGAAGGTCGAGGACGAAGCGAAGATGACCGCCGCGCTGGCCGACCCCGCCGAGCTGTCCAAGGCGTTCACGACCGCCGAGACGGGCCTGGCCCAGGGCTTCAAGCGCCTGGCCGACGCGATGCTCGGCGTCGACGGCCTGCTGACCACCCGCGCCGAGGGCCTGCGGGCCGGCGTCAAGCGCAACGAACGCGAGCAGGAGCGCATGGAAGACCGCGTCGCGCGCACGCAGGAGCGGCTGATGAAGCAGTACCAGGCGCTGGACGCCAAGATGAACCAGCTGACCGGCCTGTCGAACTACGTGACGCAGCAGATGAACATGCTCAACAGCCAGTTCACGCGCAAGGATTGAAGGATCGCACGGGTGAGGACTCGCCTCGTGTGCTGAACCGGCCTTCGGCCGACCTTCCGCCGGCGTGAGCCCGAATTCCGGGCCAAAAGGGGCGCTCGGCGGCCTCAAGCCCGCTGAACGGTCGGCCGATAACCTTGCAACACCGCAGCAAACGCCGACACCCCATGTACGCAGCAACCGCTTCCCCGTTCAGCAGCCGCTCGTCGCAAGGCCCCAGCAACGCCTACCGCACGGTGAGCGTCGAGACCGGCGTCGAGGCCGCCTCGCCGCACCGCCTGGTGGCCATGCTGTACGACGGCGCGATCGAGGCGATCGCACAGGCACGCGGCGCGATGCAGACCGGCCAGATCGAGCTCAAGGGACGCGCCATCGGCCGCGCTGCGCGCATCGTCGACGAGGGCCTTCGGGGCAACCTCGACGCGAGCGCCGGCGGTCAGCTGGCCAGCGGACTCGGCGAGCTGTACGCCTACATCACCCGCCGGCTGACGCACGCCAACCTGCACAACGACAGCGCCGCGCTCGACGAATGCCAGCGTCTGCTGGAGCCGCTGCGCGAGGCGTGGGCCTCGATCGCTCCGCAAGCCGGCGGGGCTGCGCGGTGAGCCGGCCAGCCGAGACCTCAAACCCTTCGGAAAAGACCATGAACGCCAGCCTCCTGAACTTCTATGAAGCCATCGAGAAGGCCAGCTCCGACATGCTGGAGGCCGCCCGCGAAGGCAACTGGGACCACGTGGTCAAGCTCGAAGGCGCCTGCGCGCTGCTGATCTCGCAACTCAAGCACGCGGCGTCCAAGCAGGCGCTCGGCGCGGAGGAAGCGCAGCTGAAGTCGCGCATCATGCAGCGCATCCTGATCAACGACGCCGAGATCCGCCAGCTGGCCGAGCCCTGGCTCGAAGACCTGGACAACATGCTCGCGGGCCGGCCGAAGACGCTGCACTGAACGCGGGCGACGATACCGGGCAGCCGCATGCTGGACGATTTCCGCGTCGACACGCCGGCCGAGATCGCCGCCATGCTGCGGAGGCTGGCCGAAGGCAACGTGCACGTGAGCCTGAACGCGCCGAACGGCACATCGATCACGGTGACGCTGTGGACGCTCGATGCCGAGCGCCGCACGATGAGCTTCTCGACGCTGCCGGACGAACACCAGCTCAACGCCATCGTCGAATGCAACGAGGCCACGGTGGTGGGCTTTCTCGACAACGTCAAGCTGCAGTTCGACGTGGCCGACCTCGTGCTGGTGCACCGCGGCAACCATGCGGCGCTCAACAGCGCACTTCCGCACGAGCTGTTCCGCTTCCAGCGCCGCGGCGGGTTCCGGGTGCAGCCGATGCAGCGCACCTCGCCGGTGGCGCGGCTGCGCCACCCCATGATCCCCGACATGCAGCTCGCCCTGCGCGTGCTCGACGTGAGCATCGGCGGCTGCGCGCTATTCCTGCCGAGCGACGTGCCGGCACTCGACCCGGGCGTTCTCATCAACGGCGTGGTGATCGACATGGATGCCGATACACGCGTGCACACGGGGCTGCGGCTGCAGCACGTGACCTCGCTGAACCCCGAGTCCGGCGGCGTGCGGCTGGGCTGCGAGATGGTGTCGCCGGGCAGCGACGGGCTGCGTTCGCTTCAGCAGTACATCGACCATACGCAGAGGCGGCGCAGGCTGATGGAGAAGGGGTAGGCACTTTCGCACCACGCGCCGTTCGGCGTGAGGTTTCGAAGGCCCCCGTCGGTCGCCGTTCGGTCTGAGCTTGTCGAAGGCCCTCACCCTCCCCGTTCGGCCTGAGCTTGTCGAAGGCCCTGCAACTTCTCCGTTCGACCTGAGTCGAAGGCCCCGCAACTTCTCCGTTCGGCCTGAGCTTGTCGAAGGCCCCGGGTCGAAGTAGCGCAACCCCTTCGCTGCGCGAAGATCTTCGGCTTCGGGGCATCGAGCCCCGAAGCCTCGCTGACCGCTGCGCTGGTCGATCCCCGTGAACGGGGCCCCTACGCCCTTCGCTTCGCGGTCAGCCTTCGCTTCTCGGTCAGACGTGCATATTCATAACATCCGAGTAAGCCTGCACCAGCTTGTTGCGCACCTGCAGCGTCGCCTGAAAGCCGATCTGCGCCTTCTGCATCGCCACCATCGTCTCCTCGATCGACACCGTCGGGTTGTCGAGCTGCACCTGACGCTGCATCTCGGAGGCGTGGTATTGCGTTTCGCTGACTGACTTCAGCGCGTTGGTCAGCGCCGCGGAGAAACCCGCGCCCTCGACGGCCTTGCCTTTCTGAACGGGCATCCCGTTCGTGTCCAGTCCCGCGCGCGCAACGGCCTGGGCAAAGTCGAAGGGTTTGAGCGTGACGTTCATTTGAAGACTCCTTGCCCGGCTAAGAGGCTGCAAGCTTCTCCCGCGACATCACCTGTCCGTTCGCTGAGCCTGTCGAAGTGCCTGCTCACCTGAGTGCAAGGCTTCGACAAGCTCAGCCCGAACGGGTGGTGAGGGCGCATGGAGAAAGGCTCGCAGCCTTCGAACTCTCCGAGGCCGCCTTGCGGCGCCCCAGAAGAGGCTTCTTCGGGTGTGCAAATCTTATCGACCGCCCGGCGCCACGATGGGGCGAACTGGGGCCCGTTTGGCGGGCTGTTCACCGCTTCTTACACCGGCCCGATTCCGAATAATCGTCGCCATCGAGGGCCCTCTCGCGGGGGGTCGCCGGGCCGCCATGGGGGCCCGCAGGGGAACAGCACAAACGAACGAGCGGCACGCACCGATGGACAACACGATCGCCCTGAAGAATCCGACCGCGCTGGCCGACACCGGCGGCTTCGGCAGCCGGCTCGCGGCGCTGCCGGCGCGCAGCAAGCTCGCGCTGGGCATCGGCCTCGCGGGCCTCGCCGGCGTGGTGCTCGCGATGACGCTGTGGAGCGGCCAGGGCGACTACAAGGTGCTCTACGCCAACCTCTCCGACAAGGACGGCGGCGCGATCATCGCGCAGCTGTCGCAGATGAACGTGCCCTACAAACACGCCGACGGCGGCGCCGCCATCCTGGTGCCGGCGTCGAAGGTGCACGACGCGCGCCTGAAGCTCGCGTCGGCCGGCCTGCCCAAGGGGTCGGTGGTCGGCTACGAGTTGATGGATGGCGCGCGCTTCGGCCAGACGCAGTTCCAGGAGCGGCTGACCTTCCAGCGCGGCCTCGAAGGCGAACTGACGCGCTCGATCACCTCGATGGCGGCGGTGCAGAACGCGCGGGTGCACCTCGCCCTGCCGAACCAGAACGGCTTCTTCCGCGAACAGCAGAAGCCCAGCGCCTCGGTGATGCTCACGCTGCACGCCGGGCGCACGCTCGATCGTGCGCAGGTCGCCGGCATCGTGCACCTGGTGTCTTCCAGCGTGCCCGAGATGAACCCCAAGGCGGTGAGCGTGCTCGACCAGACTGGCGCCTTGCTGTCCGGCCCGAGCGAGTCCACGCACGGCGCCGGCCTCGATGCGCAGCAGCTGCAATACGTGAACCAGATCGAGACCGGTTTCGCCAAGCGCATCTTCGACCTGCTGGAGCCGGTGGTCGGCCGCGAGAACCTGCGCGCCACCGTGACCGCCGACGTGGACTTCTCGCAGAGCGAAGCCACCTCGGAGGAGTTCCGCCCGAACCAGGGCCAGAACGCGAACACCACCATCCGCAGCCAGCAGACCACCGAGCAGTCGGGCGGCACCGCGGCGCTGCCGAGCGGCATTCCCGGTGCGGCCTCGAACCAGCCGCCGGTGCCCGCCACCGCCCCGCTCACCGGCGCGACACAACCGCTGCAGGCGGCCCAGGGTGTGGGCGCGGCCGTGAGCAGCAGCCGGCGCGACGCGGTGACCAACTACGAGGTCGACAAGACGGTGCGGGTCACGCGCAACGCCACCGGCACCGTCAAGCGGCTGAACGCCGCCGTCGTGGTCAACAGCCGCAGCGTGACCGACGCCAAGGGCAAGACGACCCAGGTCGCCCTCAGCGCCGAGGAGATGGAGAAGCTGACCGCGCTGGTGCAGGAGAGCATCGGCTTCAACAAGGAACGCGGCGACTCGGTCAAGGTCATCAACGCCCCCTTCAAGCTCGACCCCGCCGCGCGGGGCAGCGAGCTGCCGTGGTGGAAGGAGCCCGATGTGCTCGACATGCTGCGCGCGGCGGCAGTACCCGCCGGCCTGGCGCTGATGGCCGTGATCGTCTTCTTCGGCCTGATCCGCCCGGCCACCAAGGCGCTGCTCAGCAAGCCCGTGCCGGCGCCCGGCGCCCATCTGGACGTCGTCTCCGACGACGAGCTGGTGCCGGCAGCGCCGCGTGCGCTGGAACCCCCGATGATGAGCGATCGCCTGCTGGGCGCACGCGCGCTCGCCAAGCAGAACCCGGCCGCGGTGGCGGGCATCGTGCGCGGCTGGGTCAGCGGCGACGCGACGACATGAGCAACGTCGCCGACCAGGGCGTCGAAGACGCCGCCATCCTGCTGATGTCGCTCGGCGAGGAAGAGGCGGCCGAGGTCTTCAAGCACCTCGCGCCCAAGGAAGTGCAGCGCCTGGGCGAAACGATCGCCCGCATGAAGGCCATTTCACGCGACCGTGTCGAGGACGTGCTCGAGAAGTTCGCGACGATCGCCGGCGGCCAGAGCCTGCTGGTGCCCGACACCGACGAGTACGTGAAGTCGGTGCTGCGCATGGCGCTCGGCGACGACAAGGCCAACCTGCTGATCGACCGCATCCTGCAAGGCAGCGACACCTCCGGCATCGAGAGCCTGAAGTGGATGGACGCCAATTCGGTGGCCGAGCTGCTGCGCAACGAACATCCGCAGATCGTCGCGGCCATCCTGGTTCACCTCGACTTCGAACAGTCGTCACAGGTGCTGCGCCTGTTCTCCGAACGGCAGCGCAACGAGGTGCTGGTGCGCATCGCCACGCTCGACGGCATCCAGCCCTCGGCGCTGAAGGACCTCAACGAGGTGATGGGCAAGGTGCTGGCCGGCGGCGACAAGCTGCGCAAGGCCTCGCTCGGCGGGGTGAAGCCCGCCGCCGAGATCATCAACCTGATGGGCGCCAGCGTCGAGACGGCCGTGCTCGACTACATCCGCGAGGCGGACAACGAACTGGCGCAGAGGATCATGGACAACATGTTCACCTTCGACGACCTGGTCAAGGTCGACGACAAGGGCATCCAGGCGCTGCTCAAGGAAGTGCAGTCCGAGTCGCTGGTGATCGCGCTGAAGGGCGCCACGCCCGACATGCGCGAAAAGATCTTCAAGAACATGTCGCGCCGCGCCGCCGAAACGATGCGCGAGGACCTCGAGGCGCGCGGCCCGGTGCGCGTGTCGGAGGTCGAATCCGAGCAGAAGGAAATGCTCAAGGTCGTGCGCCGCCTCGCGGACGAAGGCCAGATCGTTCTCGGCGGCGGCGGCGACGATGAGTACGTCTAAGAAGCCGGTGGTGAAAAACGTGCCGGCGCCCGAGGGCGGCAAGGCGTCGCCTTACGCGCGCTTCATCCCGCGCGAGGAACTGGGCGCCTTCGCCAGCTGGGACCCCGGCACGCTGGGAGACGCCACCGAGCGCCGGCACAGCGTGCGGCGCGCGCCGCCGCCCGAGGCCGAGAAGCCTGCGGCGCCCGACATCACCGCCCAGCTGCACGCCGCGCGCCAGGGCGGCTACCAGGACGGCTACCGCGACGGACTGACCGCGCTGGAGCAGTTCAAGCAGAGCTTCGCCGCGCAGATCACCGCGCAAATCGGCCAGCTGACCCAGTCCTACGGCCAGGAACTCGACGCGCTGCAGCAGGACATGGCGCGCGCGCTCGCCGTCTCGGCCACGCACCTCGCGCGCCAGATCGTGCGCAGCGAGATCGCGGCGCAGCCGCAGCTCGTCGCGACGGTCGCGCAGGAGGCGCTGGACACCTTGCTGATGAGCGCGCGGCAGATCACCGTGCGTGTGCATCCCGACGACCACCCGTTGGTGGCGCAAGGCGCGGCCGAGGTGCTCGCCGCACGCGGCGCACGCCTGCTCGCCGACACGTCGATCGCACGCGGCGGCTGCCTGGTCGAGTCCGACATCGGCGTGGTCGATGCGAGCGTGGCGGCGCGCTGGAAGCGGGCGGTGGCGGCGCTGGGTTGCGAAGAAGCATGGGCGGGCGGGGAATGAACGTGCATGGAGCCGTTCGCCCTGAGCTTGTCGAAGGGCCGGGCAGAAGAACTCGCACCGTGCATCGGCAGCCGCCATGCGCTGCCCTTCGACAAGCTCAGGACGAACGGAGCCGACTGCGAGCCGGCCCTTCGACAGGCTCAGGGCGAACGGAAGGCGCGCGCATCATGATCACCTCGCCGATCGAAGCCCACGCCATCGCCACGGCCGACAAGTGGCACCGGTACCTGGGCGACATGCAGAGCTTCACCGCCGACCCGGTGCCGCTCGAGATCCAGGGCCTGCTGGTGCGCGTGGCCGGCCTGGTGCTCGAGGCGGCCGGCGTTCGTGTGCCCGTCGGCTCGGTGTGCGAAGTGCGCCAGCCCGGCCAGCCGCCGGTGCTCGCCGAAGTGGTCGGCTTCAACGGCGACCGCGCCTACCTCATGCCCACCGGCGACGTGCATGGCCTGGCCAGCGGCGCCCGCGTGGTGCCCAAGCAGGCGCCCGTGGTGCCGATGCGCCTGGGCGCGCAGCAGCACCCCTGGCGGCGCAGCGAGGACCGCACGCTGCACCTGCCGGTCGGCGACGGACTGCTCGGACGCGTCGTCGACTCCACCGGGCACCCCATCGACCGCAAGGGGCCGATCGAGCAGGTGCACAACGAACCGCTGATCCGCCGCCCGATCAACGCCATGGACCGCGACCCGGTGCGCCGCCCGCTGGACACCGGCGTGCGGGCGATCAACGCGATGCTCACCGTCGGCCGCGGCCAGCGCATCGGCCTGTTCGCCGGCACCGGCGTGGGCAAGTCGGTGCTGCTGGGCATGATGGCGCGCTACACCGAAGCCGACGTGATCGTCGTCGGGCTGATCGGCGAACGCGGCCGCGAAGTCAAGGAATTCATCGAGGACATCCTCGGCGAGGAAGGCCTGCGCCGCTCGGTCGTGGTCGCCGCGCCCGCCGATGCGCCGCCGCTCACGCGCATGCAGGGTGCCAACTACGCCACCGCCATCGCCGAGCATTTCCGCGACCGCGGCGGCCACGTGCTGCTGCTGATGGACTCGCTGACGCGCTATGCGATGGCGCAGCGCGAGATCGCGCTGGCGATCGGCGAACCGCCCGCGACCAAGGGCTACCCGCCGAGCTGCTTCGCCAAGCTGCCGCAGCTGGTGGAGCGCAGCGGCAACGGCCTCGCGGGCGGCGGCTCGATCACCGCCTTCTACACCGTGCTCAGCGAAGGCGACGACCAGCAGGACCCGATCGCCGACGCGGCGCGCGGCATTCTCGACGGGCACATCGTGCTCTCGCGCGAGCTGGCCGAGGCGGGCCACTACCCGGCGATCGACGTCGAGAAATCGATCTCGCGCGTGATGGGCAACGTGAGCGAGCCGCCGCACATCGAGGCCGCGCGGCGCTTCCGCCAGCTGCACTCGCGCTACACCAAGGCACGCGACCTGATCCAGCTGGGCGCCTATGCGCCGGGCCACGACGCCGAGCTCGACAGCGCCGTGCGCCTGCAGCCGGCGATGGTGGGCATGCTGCAGCAGGACATGCACGAACGCGCGTCGCTCGCCTCCAGCGTGCACCAGCTGCGCATGTCGATCCAGGGCTGAACGAACGCGTTGAACACAAGGAGACCGGGATGAACCCACTGCAACCACTGATGGCCCTGCTGGCGCAGACCGAGCGCGAGCGCGACCAGGCCTGGGGCGAGGCCCAGCGTGCCGCGCAGGCGCAGCAGGACGCCGCGGCGCGGGCCGAGCAGCTGATCGTCTACCGCCGCGAGTACGAGCAGCGCTGGAGCAGCCAGTTCAAGATCGAGGGGCGCATCGAGCTGCTGCACTGCTACCGCGGCTTCATGGAGCGCCTGTCGCAGGCGCTGGAGCAGCAGCAGCGCATCGCCGAGCACGCGCAGGCGCAGCTCGAACGCGCCCGCGCGACGCTCGCCGAGCACGAGTTGCGCGTGGCCTCGGTGCGCAAGCTGATCGAACGGCGCCGCCAGGAGCTGCGCCTCAGCGCCGACCGGATCGAGCAGAAGCAGACCGACGAGTTCGGCTCGCGCATGCACTGGGGCACCGCCACGATGGCCGCGGGCGTCGGTTTGCCGCGTGCGGCCTGAGGCGGCAGGACAGAAACCCATGCAGCTTGTACCCACCGCCATCGCCCCTGCGCCGGCGCCTTCGCCGCAGGCCGGGCCGCGCACGGCGGCACCCGCCGAGCAGGCCGCCTTCTCCAAGGTGCTGGCCGCACGCCAGCGCGACGCCCGGGCGGCAGACACGCGGCATTCGCAGGCGGCGGAGGCACGCGCCCAGCAGTCGCGCCGGCAGGACGCTGCCCGCGACGGCGCCGCCACCCGCGGTGCCGCCGAGACCGAGGCGCCCGAGACGGCATCGCCTCGGCCCGCCGACGAGATGACCGCCGCAGCGGCACCCGGATCCGACCCGACGGCGGCCCAGCCCGGCGCGCCCACGCTGGTCGAACTGCTGGCGGCGCTGAACCGCACGCCGGCGGACGACGCCGGGCCGGCATCCGAGGGAGCGGCCATGGGTGCGACGGCATCCGCGTCACGCGGTGCCCGCACTCCGGCAGCGCTCCCGCCGGGGAGCCGCTCCACCGACACGCAGCCCCGGGCAGACGCTGCCCAGCCGCTGGCCGCGCCAGCACGCGAAGGGCACGACGCGCTCGAAGCGGCGGAAGAAGCCATCGCAGGCACAGACACGAACCCCGCCCGAGCCGAGGCCCGCGGCGAAGCCGCCCAGGCGGCGCCGGCGACCTCCCCGGCGCCCCTGCCCGCAGTGCATGCCGCACCGCGCGCCGAGCTCGCCGCCGCGCCGCCGTCGGTGACGCTGTCCACGCCCGTGACCGCGCCCGAGTTCCGCGAGGCGCTCGGCGTGCAGGTCAGCGTGCTCGCACGCGGCGGCGTGCAGCAGGCCGAACTGCACCTGAACCCGGCCGAGATGGGCCCGATCTTGGTGCAGATCGCACTCGAGGGCACGCAGGCGCAGGTCCAGTTCGGCGCCGACTCGCCCGCCACCCGGCAGCTCATCGAGGCGGGCCTGCCCGAGCTGGCGGCCGCATTGCGCGATGCCGGCTTCACCCTGAGCGGCGGCGGTGTGTCGCAGCATTCCCGGGGGCAGGCCGAAGGCGCGGCGCCCGACCACGGCGCGGCCGGCGCGCCGGCAGGCGACGAGGGCACCCTGCTGCACGCGGCCGCTGCCGCGCCACACGGCGGGTGGCGCCTGCCGCAAGGGGCCGTCGACCTGTACGCGTAGGATCCGGCCGCGCAGCGCACCGCGCGCCGAGGTGGGCGCCTTTCCTCCTCCTTTTCGCCCAATCCGCCGGCACGCGGAAATCGACAATTTCTCCAGCACCCGGTGTGCGGCCTCGTGGCCTGCGCCGGTGATCACCCCAAGGAGAAGACATGCCCGCAGCTGCCGCCAAGCCCGTTGAAGACGACGGTCCTGCGCCCGCGCCCGAGCAGCCGAAGGGCAAGCGCAAGCTGATCGTGCTCGTCGCCTCGGCCTTGCTGGTGGTCACGCTGGCGGGCGGCGGCGCGGCAGCCCTGATCGTCAAGAAACGCGCGGCCGACGCTGCGGCTGCGGCGCTGGACGAGGGATACGACGAGGAGGCCGGCCCCGCGCCCGCAGCGCGCCGCGACATCAAGGCCGGACCGCCGGCGTTCCTGCCGCTGGACCCGTTCGTCGTCAACCTGGCCGACGCCGATTCGTCGCGTTATGCACAGATCGGCATCACGCTGGAGCTGCGCGACGCCAAGTCCGCCGAAGAACTGAAGGCCTACATGCCGGCGATCCGCAACGGCGTGCTGATGGTGCTGGCCCACAAGATGTCCTCGGAACTGCTGACGCGCCCCGGCAAGGAGCGCCTGGCCGCCGAGGTGATGCGCGAAGCGGTGCGCCCGCTGGGCATCGAGCTCGCGGGCGACGCGCCGGACCCGGCGGCCGGTGCGCGGCCGCGCGGTCTGGCCACGACGCCCATCGACGACAGCCCGGTGCGCCATGTCCACTTCTCCAGCTTCATCATCCAGTGAACAGTGCCACACGTCACCCCTTCGATCGCCGGCCGCCCGCGTTGACCCCTGACCGACAAGGCGCACGATGAACCAGCACATCCTCTCGCAAGACGAAGTCGACGCCCTGCTGCAAGGCATCACCGGCGAAAGCCAGAAGCTCGAGCAGGAGGAGCAGCCCACCGGGGGCGTGCGCGACTACAACATCGCCAGCCAGGAGCGCATCGTCCGCGGCCGCATGCCGACGATGGAGATCATCAACGAGCGCTTTGCGCGCAACGTGCGCATCGGGCTGTTCAACTTCATCCGCAAGAGCCCCGAAATCTCCATCGGCCCGATCAAGGTTCAGAAGTACAGCGCGTTCCTGCGCGAGATCGTGGTGCCGACCAACTTCAACATCGTCAGCGTGCGCCCGCTGCGCGGCGCCGGGCTGATCGTGTGCGACCCGACGCTCGTGGGCGCCGTCATCGACGCGCTGTTCGGCGGCGCCGGCAAGTTCCACACGCGCATCGAAGGCCGCGACTTCTCGCCCACCGAGCAGCGCATCATCATCCGCCTGGTCGAGGTCGTCACCGCCGAGTACAAGAAGGCATGGACCGGCATCTACCCGCTGGAGCTCGAGTACCAGCGCTCGGAGATGCAGCCGCAGTTTGCCAACATCGCCACGCCGAGCGAAATCGTCGTTGCGACGAGCTTCACGCTGGAGATCGGCGACGCCACCGGCACCATCCACTTCTGCATCCCGTACTCGACGCTGGAGCCGATCCGCGACGTGCTGTATTCGACCATCCAGGGCGACAGCAACGAGCCCGACCGGCGCTGGGTCAACCTGCTCAAGCAGCAGATCCAGTCGGCCGAGGTCGATCTCGTGGCGGAGCTCGCCACCGCGCCCGCCACCGTCGAGCAGCTGCTCGCCTTCAAGCCCGGCGACTTCATCGAGCTCGACCTGCAACCGGGCATCCAGGCCAAGGTGGCCGGCGTGCCCATCCTCGATTGCCACTACGGCACCTCCAACGGCAAGTACGCGTTGAAGGTCGATCAACTGTTGTCCAGCTCGAACCTGAGCTGGCTGGGAGCCCAGAATGCCGCCTGACAACGCCGCCGCGCCGACCAACGGCATGAGTGAAGAGGACCGCATGGCGGCCGAATGGGCCGCCGCGCTGGCCGAGGCCGCGCCCGCGACCGAGACCGCCAGCGAGGTGCAGACGACGACCGAGACCGTCTCGCCCGCCTCGTTCGCGAACTTCTCGTCGGGTGCCAGCCCCACGGCAGGCAACGACATCAACATGATCCTCGACATCCCGGTGCAGCTGACCGTGGAGCTGGGGCGCACGCGCATCCCGATCAAGCACATCCTGCAGCTGGCGCAGGGCTCGGTGGTCGAACTCGAGGCGCTGGCCGGCGAGCCGATGGACGTGCTGGTCAACGGCTACCTGATCGCGCAGGGCGAGGTGGTGGTCGTCAACGACAAGTTCGGCATCCGCCTCACCGACATCGTGACGCCGAGCGAACGCATGCGCCGGCTGAGCCGGGGATGAGGGAAATGCGATACATCGGATGCATGCGATCGTTGTCTAGCCGTCCTTCGGACGCCCGGACCTATCGCACCGCTCCCCCAGCCCCCTCCGAGAAGGGGCTCCAGCATGTCAGACGGCTCCCCCAGGTCCCCCTCCACGAGGGGGACTCCAGCTCGTTTGTCGAAGCGGCCTGCGGCCGCAACACCCTTCGAAGAGTCGATCGCGCAGAACCCCCGCAGCCCCATGCGAGGTGTTTCCACCACCATGCTGGAGTCCCCCTCGTGGAGGGGGACTTGGGGGAGCCGTCGAACGAGCTGGAGCCCCTTCTCGGAGGGGGCTGGGGGAGCGGTGCAATAGGTCCGGCCGTCCGTAGGACGGCTTCCACCTCGACCGGGGCCTCAAGCTTCGCCGCCCGCGACGTTCCCTGAATCCCCGCCCCCCATGACCTCCACCGGTTTCACCTCCCTTCTCTGGTTCATCGCCATCATCGCGATGATCCCCATCGCCTTGTGGCTGCTCAAGCGCACGCCGATCGGCGGCGCCGGCACGCATGGGCTGATGCGCAGCATCGCGGTGCTGCCGATCTCGCCCAACCAGCGGCTCGTCACCGTCGAGGTGGGCAGCGGCGACGAACGCCGCTGGCTGGTGCTCGGCGTGACCGGGCAGAGCATCACCACGCTGCACACGATGGCGCCGCAGGCCGATGCCGAGGCAACGCCGCCGGGCATCGCGGCGCCGCTGCCGTTTGCACAACTGCTGTCGAAGCTGCGACAGGACAAAGGACCCGCCGGTGCGCGCTGAACGCCTCGTCTTTTCGCGCCGGCTCCGGCATGCCGGCCTGATCGCCGGCTTGTCGTTGTTGTCGGCGCTTCCCTGCGCGGCTTTAGCCCAGCAGGCCGGCGGCGGCGCGACGCTGCCGCTGCTGGTGGGCCAGAGCGCAGGCAGCACCAGCTACTCGGTGCCGATCCAGACGCTGCTGTTCTTCACCGCGCTCAGTTTCCTGCCTGCCGTGCTGCTGCTGATGACGGCTTTCACCCGCATCGTCATCGTGCTCAGCCTGATGCGCCAGGCCATCGGCACGCAGGCCGCGCCGCCCAACCAGGTGATCGTCGGCCTGAGCCTGTTCCTCACCTTCTTCGTGATGGGCCCGACCATCGACCGGGTCTACGCCGACGCCTACCTGCCCTACTCCGAAAACCGGATCGCCTTCGACGAGGCGCTCAAGCGCGGGGAGGTGCCGATGCGCGCGTTCATGCTGAAGCAGACGCGCCAGGCCGACGTGATGCTGTTCGCCAAGCTCGCCAAGGTCGACCCGGCGGTGCCCTCGGCCGAGGTGCCGTTCAAGGTGCTGGTGCCGGCCTTCGTCACCAGCGAACTCAAGAGCGCGTTCCAGATCGCCTTCCTGATCTTCATTCCTTTCCTCGTCATCGACATGATCGTGGCCAGCGTGCTGATGAGCCTGGGCATGATGATGCTGAGCCCGATGCTGGTGGCATTGCCGTTCAAGCTGATGCTGTTCGTGCTGGCCGACGGATGGAATCTGCTGATCGGTTCGCTGGCAGCCTCGTTCGCGACCTGAGGAATGGGACCCCATGGACTCACAAGCCGTCCTCACCTTCGGACAGCAGGGCCTGTACATCCTGCTGATGGTCGCCGCGCCGATGTTGTTCACCGTGCTCGCGGTCGGCCTGATCGTCAGCATCTTCCAGGCGGCCACGCAGATCCACGAGGCCACCCTGTCCTTCGTGCCGAAGATCATCGCCGCCGTCGCCGTGCTCGCCATCGCCGGCCCCTGGATGCTGACGACGCTGGTCGAATACCTGCAGCGCACGCTGCAGTCGATCCCGGGCGCGGTGGGCTGACCATGGTGTCCCCCGGGCACGTCATCCCGGCGAAAGCCGGGATCCATGCGTGGCAACGCTGCGGCGATGGATCCCGGCGTCCGCCGGGATGACGTGCACGCGCCATGCTGACCTTCACCGAAGCCCAGGTGCTCGCCTGGGTCAGCCCCATCCTGTGGCCGTTCGTGCGCGTGCTCGCGCTGTTCGGCGCCATGCCGGTGCTGGGCCAGCGCAGCGTGCCGGTGCGTCTGCGCGTGGCGCTCGCCTTCCTGATCGCGCTGTGCGCACAGGCGTCGCTGCCCGAGATGCCGGTGGTGGCGCTCGACTCGGCGCTCGCGCTGCTGCTGCTGATCCAGCAACTGCTGATCGGCCTCACGCTCGCTTTCGCCGCACGCATCGTGTTTGCCGCCATCGAGTTCGCCGGCGAGGTGATCGGCCTGCAGATGGGCATGAACTTCGCCAACTTCTTCGATCCGCTGACCGGCGGCCAGTCCACCTCCGTCAGCAAATTCTTCGGCGTGTCGATCAGCTGGATGTTCATCGTCATGAACGGCCACCTGCTGCTGATCTCCGCGGTGGTCCAGAGCTTCCAGGCCTTTCCGGTGGGGCCCGAGCCGTTCGCCTTCCTGCGTGCCGTGCAGCCGCAGGTGTGGGGCGCGGAGGTGTTCCGGCTCGGCCTGTGGATCGCCCTGCCGCTGATGGCCATGCTGCTGTTCGTCAACCTCGTGCTGGGCATCATCGCCCGCGTGGCGCAGCAGATGAACATCTTCGCCATCGGCTTTCCGATCACGCTGACCGTCGGCCTGGTAGGCATCCTCATCACGCTGCCGATGATGCAGGCGCCGTTCACGATGGCGCTGGAGAGGTTGTTGAGCAATTTCCAGTGATGCCGGCCTTGGGCCGGCATCACTGGATGCATTGACGCACCGCTCCCCAGGGCCCCCCCCTCCGGGAGGGGGTTCCAGCAAGTTGGACGACACCCACCAGCCTCCCGCCGAGCGGGAGGCTCCAGCATGCATGACGGGCCGGCCTGCGGCCGGCTCGCGGCGCGAGCGCCCGCCTTCGGCCGGATTTCACGCACCTACGTGGAAATCCCGACACTCTTCTATCGGCGCGGCGCCCGCGGCGGCAGCATCATTGCAACCCATGAGCGCCTCGCCCCCCGACCGCATGAACATCGTCATCGTCGACGACAACGCGGTCAACCTGATGCTGATGGCGGCGCTCGCCCGCTCGGCCACCGGGCTCGAAGCGCATCGCTTCGACGACCCGCTGGCCGGCCTCGACTGGTGCCGCACCCATGGCGCCGACCTCATCGTCGTCGATTTCATGATGCCCAACATGGACGGCCACCAGTTCATCGAGGCGGTGCGCGCCACCGCCCATCTTGCCGACGTGCCGGTGGTGATGGTCACAGCCGCCGGGCAGAGCGCGGTGCGCCGGCGTGCGCTCGAGATCGGCGCCACCGACTTCCTGAGCAAGCCGGTCGACTCGACCGAGATGAAGCTGCGGCTGCGCAACCTGCTGCAGTTGCGCCAGGCGCAGAACCTGCTGCGCGACCGCGCCGCCCACCTGGCCGAGGAGGTGCGGCTCGCCACCGAGGCGATCGTGCTGCGCGAGCGCGACCTGATCATGCGGCTGAGCCGCGCCGCCGAGTTCCGCGACCCCGAGACCGGCAGCCACATCGCGCGCATGGCGCACTACGCGGCCATCATCGCGCGCCGCCTGGGCCAGCCCGAGGCCTATGCCGAGGCGCTGCTGACGGCCGCGCCGATGCACGACGTCGGCAAGCTCGGCACGCCCGACCACATCCTGCTCAAACGCGGCCATCTGTCGGCCGACGAAACGGTGGAGATGCACCGCCATGCCGAGATCGGCGGGAGCATCCTCGCGGACACCGATTCGCCGCTGCTGCGCTTGGCCTGCGAGATCGCCGAGACCCACCACGAGAAGTTCGACGGCAGCGGCTACCCGCGCGGGCTCAAGGGGGAGCAGATCCCGCTGGGCGGGCGCATCGTCGCGGTGGCCGACGTCTTCGACGCGCTCAACTCGAACCGTCCCTACAAGAAGGCCTGGACGCTGGCCGAGTCGCGCGCCTACATCGAGGAGCACAGCGGCCGCCACTTCGACCCGAACTGCGTCAAGGCCTTCGTCGCCGGCTGGGACGACGTGCTGGCCATCCGCGCGCGCTTCCCCGACTGAGATGAAGACCCAGCAGCTCCATCTGAGAGGCCCCGGCGTGCCGGCCGCCGCCTTCGACGCCCTGCGCGCGATGGCGCCCGACCTCGTGCTGTGTTTCGGCGACCCTGCGTTCTTCCGCGGCACATCCCTGCACGCCGCGCTGCGCGCTGCGGCGCCGGGCGCGACGCTGGCGGGCTGCAGCGGCGCCGGCGAGATCGCCCGGGCGCAGGTGCACGACGGCAGCCTGGCGGTCACGGCGATCAGGTTCGAGCGTGCCCAGGCGCGCGGCACCTGCACCACGCTGTCGGACATGGCCGAGTCGTTCGACGCCGGCTCGCGCCTGGGCACGGGTCTGCCGGCCGAGGGACTGCGCCACGTGCTGGTGTTCGGCACCGGCGTGCACATCAACGGCAGCGCGCTGGTCGAGGGCCTGCAGTCGACGCTGCCGGCCGCGGCACGGATCTCCGGCGGGCTGGCGGGAGACAACGGCGCCTTCGTCGAGACCTTCACCCTCGGCGACAACGGCAGCGCCGGCGACCAGCTCGTCGCCGTCGGCCTGTACGGCGACGCGCTGGCGGTGGCCAACAGCAGCTTCGGCGGCTGGGTTCCGTTCGGCCCGGCGCGGCGCGTGACGCGCTGCCAACACAACGTGCTGTACGAACTCGACGGCGACCGGGCGCTCAACGTCTACAAGCGCTACCTGGGCGACTACGCGAGCGGCCTGCCCGCCTCGGGCCTGCTGTTCCCCTTCGAGCTGCTGCGCGACAGCCAGCACAGCAGCGGCATCATCCGCACCATCCTCGGCGTCGACGACGAGGCCGGCTCGCTGACGCTGGCGGGCGACGTGCCCGAGGGCGGCTACCTGAAACTGATGCATTCGTCGACCGAACGCCTGATCGACGCTGCCGAGCAGGCGGCGCTGAAACTGCAGCCACTCAGCCGAGGCCACGCCGGACCGGCGCTGGCGCTGCTGGTGAGCTGCGTCGGCCGCAAGCTGGTGATGGGCGACCGCGTCGACGAGGAGGTCGAGGCGGTGGTGAACGCGCTCGGCGCCGACGCGGTGGTGACCGGCTTCTATTCGTACGGCGAGATCTGCGCCTCGGAGTTCGTGGGTGATTGCCGCCTGCACAATCAGACGATGACGATCACGTGGCTGGCAGAAACATGACGAGCGCGGCGAGTCGATCCGGCGGCTGACCCCATGCACCGCACGCTGAGCCGCCAACTGCGACGCCTGTGGGGCGTCGCCGGTCCGGACGACCTGGCCCAGCTGCTGGCGAGCGCGCGCGAGGCAGCCGGCGCCGCGGCGCTCGACCCGCAGCTGCGGGCGGTGCTGGGCACGCTCGACGCCCTGCTCGACAGGGTGAACGCGAGCTACGAGCAGGCCGAGCGCGATCTGCATCTGCGCAGCCGCAGCCTGGAGCTGAGTTCGCAGGAGCTGATCGAGAGCAACACGCGGCTCGCCGACGACCTGGCGAGCCGCAACCGGGCCATCGCCGCGATGCGCGCGCTGGTGCCGCCGATGGCGCCGCAGGCCGGCTGCGAGGCCGACGACCTGGAGACGCTGTCGCGATCGATCTCCGCGCTGGTCGAGCAGCTGCACCGCGAACAGGCCGAACTGCGCCACCTGAAGAGCGCGGTCGACGACCATGCCATCGTCTCCGTCACCGATCCCGACGGCGTGATCACCGACGTCAACGAGCGCTTCTGCGCCATCAGCGGCTACACCCGCGAGGAACTGGTGGGCCGCACGCACGAGATGATCCAGTCCGCGCTGCACCCGCCGGCTCACTTCGAGCAGATGTGGCAGGTGATCCGCTCCGGAGAGGTGTGGCGCGGGGAGTTCTGCAACCGCGCCAAGAACGGCGAGCTGTTCTGGGTGCAGGCCACCGCCGTGCCCTTCGTCGATGCCTCGGGGCGCATCGCCAAGGTGATCACCATCCGCACCGACGTCAGCGAGCGCAATCGCATGGCCGAGCGGGTGGCGCATTCGGAACTGCAGTACCGCACGGTGGTCAACAGCCTGCGCGAGACGGTGTTCCGCACCGGGCTCGACGGCCGCCTCACCTTCCTCAACGCGGCGTGGGAGCAGACGACGGGCTACCCGATCGAATCGAGCCTCGGGCGCCGCCTGATCGACGTGATGCACGCCGACGACCAGGCCGCCTGCAGCGCGCAGATGCTGGACCTGATCGCTGCCCGGCGCGCCAGCGTGCGCTGCGAGATGCGCTTCGTCACCGCCGGCGGCACGCTCGTGTGGATGGAAGGGTACGCCCAGCCGGTGTTCGATCTCGCCGGGCGCGTCGAAGGCATCAGCGGCACGCTCAACGACATCACCGAGCGCAAGCGGGCGGCCGACCAGCTCACCGAGCAGCTGAGCTTCATCGACACGCTGGTCGAGAGCATCCCGATCCCGATCTACGTGAAGGACCGCGAGCGGCGCTACCTGCGCGTGAACCGCGCCTATTGCGAGATGTTCGGGGTGCCGCCCGAACACGTGATCGGCCGCACGCTGGAGCAGTCGCATGGACCGCGCCTGGATCCGCGGCACGGCGAGACCGACAACTTGGTGCTGTCGCAAGGCCTGAGCGGCGCCTACGAGTTCCACGCCCGCCTGAACAGCGGGCGGCTGGTCGACTTCGTGGCCCACAAGGCGGCGCTGCGCAACAGCGCCGGCGAGATCACCGGCCTGGTGGGCACGCTGATCGACGTGAGCGACCAGAAGCAGGCGCATCGCACGCTGATTCAGGCCAAGGATGCAGCCGAGAGCGCGAGCCGCATGAAGAGCGAGTTCCTCGCCAACATGAGCCACGAGATCCGCACGCCGATGAACGGCATCATCGGCATGACCGACATCGTGCTCGACAGCGCGCTCGACAGCGAGCAGCGCGAGTACCTCGGCATCGTCAAGTCGTCGGCCAACGCGCTGCTGGACATCATCAACGACATCCTCGACTTCTCGAAGATCGAGGCCGGCAAGCTCAGTGTCGAGCATGTGAGCTTCGACCTCGACCGGCTGCTGCTGGAAACGCTGCGCCCGATGACGCCGACGACCAGCGCCCGCGGCGTCGCGCTCGCGCTCGACATGGACGCCGCGCTGCCCACGCACCTGGTGGGCGACCCCGGGCGGCTGCGCCAGATCCTCAACAACCTGCTGAGCAACGCGGTCAAGTTCACGCCCGCCGGCGAGATCGTCGTCAGCGTCGGCGACGCCCATGTGCAGCCCGGGCAGACGCTGCGCTGGCTGCGCTTCGGCGTTCGCGACACCGGCGTCGGCATTCCCATGGAGAAGCAGGCGCAGATCTTCGCGCCCTTCGCGCAGGAAGACAGCTCGATCACCCGCCGCTTCGGCGGCACCGGGCTGGGCCTCACGATCACGCGCCGGCTGTGCGACCTGCTGGGCGGCACGATCACGCTCAGCAGCATGCCCGGCCGAGGGTCGGAGTTCGTCGTCGAGCTGCCTTTCGAAACCGACGACGAGCCCGTCGCAGCGGCGCGCCCCGAGAGCGTCGCCGGCCGCCGCGTGCTGGTGGTGGACGACAACGCGACGAACCGGCGCATCCTCGAGCGCATGCTGCAGCAGCTGGGCTGCGAGGCCGTGTGCGCGGACGGCGCCGAGGCGGCGCTCGCGCGCCTCACGCAGGCCGCGCCCTTCGACGTGGTGCTGCTGGATCTGAACATGCCGGGCCGCAGCGGCTTCGAGGTGGCGCAGGCGATGGGCCGGCAGCTGGCCGAGCCGCCGCCCGTCATCCTGCTCACGTCCTCGGGCCTGCCCGGCGAGATCGAGGCCTGCCGCGACGCCGGCATCCAGGCCTATCTGCTCAAGCCGGTGACGCAGCGCGAGATCGAAGCCGCCATGCGCCAGCTTCTGGCGCCCGACACGGCGCTGCAGCCGAGCGAACGGCCCGATCTGCTCACGCGCGACCTGCTGCCGCGCTCGGGCACGCGCGCCCACGTGCTGCTGGCCGAGGACAACGCCGTCAACGAACTGCTCACGGTGACGCTGCTCAACCGCTGGGGCCACGAGGTGACGGTGGCCGCCGACGGCCAGCAAGCGGTGGCGCTGCACGCGCAGCGCCGCTTCGACCTGGTCCTGATGGACGTGCACATGCCCGGCATGAGCGGGCTGGAGGCCACCCGACGCATGCGCCTGGACGAACAGCTGCGCGCCCGCTCGCGCACGCCGATCGTCGCGCTGACCGCCAGCGCGATGGAATCCGACCGCCGCCTGTGTCTGGACGCCGGCATGGACGACTACCTGAGCAAGCCGCTGCGCGCGAGCGAACTGCTGCACGCGCTGGAGCGCCACCTCTCACGCGAGCGCCCGGCGGCGGGGCGCAGCGCCGCCTACCGCGAGGCGCTGGAGACGGCCGATCCGCAGACGGTGGACATCATCGCGCAGCCGTTCCTGCAGGAGCTGCCCAAGGAGATGTCGGCGATGCATGGCGCCATCGACAACTTCGACGTGAAGACGCTGGCGCGGCGGGCTCATTCGATGAAGGGCCTGCTGCTCGCGTTCGCGGCGCAGCCGGCGGCCAGCCTGGCCGAGCAGCTGCAGCACATCGCGGAGGCGGAGCATTTCGAGCCTTCGCAGGCTCGGGCTTGTTTGGGGGATCTGGGGGCGGAGATCGGGTTGCTGGTGCCGCATTTGAGGGCGGTGGGGGAGGGTGTCTGACTGCGACGCAGGGCGGGTCCCGGCCTGCGTCGCAGTAAGACACCCTAAGAACCCACCAACCCATTGCGTATCGCGTAAACCGTCAACTCCGAGTTGTTGGCCAACCCCAGCTTCTCCAGCACCCGCGCCCGGTACACGCTCACCGTCTTCGGGCTCAGCATCAGCTCCTCGGCGATGTCCGACAGCCGCTTGCCCGAAGCGATCATCACCAGGGTCTGCAGCTCCCGGTCGGAGAGCTTCTCGTGCGCCATCTCGTTCATCGGCGTCGTCAGGCTCTCCACCAGCATCTGCGCGATCTCGGGCGTCACGTACTTGCGGCCCTGCGCCACCGTGCGCACCGCGGCGACGATCAGCGCCGGGTCGCCGCCCTTGTTGACGTAGCCGAAGGCGCCGGCGCGCAGCGCGCGGATGGCGTACTGGTCCTCGGGGTACATCGAGACCACCAGCACGCGCAGCGTGGAGCCCTCGTCCTTCAGCACATGCAGCACGTCCAGGCCGCTGCGGCCGGGCAGGTTGATGTCGAGCACCAGCACGTCGCAGGCGGTGCTGCGCATCAGCGTGCGCAGCTCGCCGTAGTCGCCGGCCTCGCCCACCACCTGGATGTCCGGCGCGTCCGACAGCGTGTCGCGGATGCCGCGCCGGATGAGTGCGTGGTCGTCACACAGAATCACTTTGATCATAGTTCTCCCCAGCCCGTCGGATCTTCCGCTTCGTGCATCATCGGCCGCGGCTCGACCGGTGGTTCTTCGGATTCCGTCAAGGGTACAGAGAGAATCAGCGTCGTGCCAGCCGGGCCGCTGCTCAGGTCGACCCAGCCGGCCACCGTACGCGCGCGTTCATGCAGGCCGCGGATGCCGAACGAGCGCGCCTTGGCGAGGTCGACCTGGCTCAGGCCGCGGCCGTTGTCGCTGACTTCGAGCGACAGCACGCCGCCCGCCAGCGCAAGGTCGATCTCGACGCGCGTCGCCTGCGCGTGCTTGGTGATGTTGGTCAGCGCCTCCTGCGCCATGCGGTAGGCCACCAGCGGCACCCCGGCGGGCAGGTGCTGCAGCGCGCTCAGCGCTGCCTGCGGCGTGCGCAGCACGCAGGACACGCCGGTGCGCCTCTCGAAGCGCGCCGTCATCCACTGCAGCGCCGCCACCAGCCCCTGCTCGAGGATGGCCGGGCGCAGGTTGTGCATGATGCGCTGGCTGGCCTCGATCGCGAGCGACACCGTCTCGAGCGCGCCGTTGACGCGCGCCTGCACCTCCGGCTCGACGGTGTGGCGGGCGATCCACGCGAGGTCGAACTTGAGCGCCGTCAGCGAGCCGCCGACGTCGTCGTGGATCTCGCGCGCGATCGCCGCACGCTCCATCTCGACGCTGGTCTGCAGATGCTGGGCGAGTTCGTGCAGGCGCTGCTTGGAGGCACCGAGCTCCAGATCGGCGCGTTCGCGCGCGCGGCGCGTCTCGGCCGCTTCGATCGCATGCATGAGCGCGGGCACCAGCCGCGTCAGGTTGTTCTTCAGCAGGTAGTCGCTGGCGCCGTTGCGCATCGCCTCGACCGCCGTGTCCTCGCCGATCTCGCCCGACACCAGCACGAAGGGGATGTCGCGCCCGTAGGCCTTCAGCAGGTCGAGCGCGACCAGCCCGGAGAACCCCGGCAGGTTGTAGTCGGAGACGATCACGTCCCAGGGCTCGCCGAGCGCGCGCAGGAAGTCGGCCTCCGAATCCACCCGCAGCGCGTCGACCTCCTGCCCGCCGCGGCGCAGGTGCGCGAGCGTCAATTCGTGGTCGAGTTCCGAATCCTCGAGGTGCAGCAAACGCAGGGGCCGCCCGGGGGTGGAAAAGCTCATGCAACAAGTATGCACGCCGCGCCGGCTGTGCGAAAGCCGCGGCCGGCTATTCCCCACGCCGCATGGACAGTTCCACCGCGCATGGGCGGGCCCCGCGCAGCACGGCGTGACCGATTGCTCGGTTCGGGTGCGAACCCGTGGCGTTGCCGGGCTTGCGGCGCGCCCGACGCGCTCGAATAGCCGGGCATTTGCACGCGTGATTTGGCTAATGTCCACCGCCTCGCTGCCGAAAATGGCTCGTAGGCGCCATGAAGCGCCATGTCTTCGTCGTGCCCAAGGCGCGCCGCAAGCACCAACACCAGTGTCCGTGGAGCCGATCCGATGAATGAAGCCAACGAGCAGACCACGGGGAGCAGCCCGCTGCCCCTGCTGGCCGCCGCCGACCTTCAGGACCATCTGATGACTGCGTCGAACGACCTCGAGCGGCTGCAGACCCTGCTCGAGCACGCCTGCGAGACGCTGGCGCAGAGCTTCTACGGCGCCACCGAACAGGTCCAGGCCCTGATGGACGCGGGCGCCGTCAACGGCAATGCCCACCGGCTGATGGAGCAGTTGGGCGGCGCGGTGACCGCGCTGCAGTTCCAGGACATGGCTTCGCAACTGATCAACCACACCAACCGCCGATTGCGCAGCTGCGCCGACCAGATCGCCCGCGTGGCGATGGGCGACGACGAAGACGGCGAGATCGTGTTGCAGCCGCCGCCCGCGCGGCCCAACCCCGTGACCCAGGACGAGATGGACGCCGGTTCCATCGAATTGTTTTAAGTAAACGTCGAACCGACCGACATCAATCGAGACCTTCGGAGAACGCTATGCATTCAATCCTCGCCGTGGACGACTCCGCCTCCATGCGCCAGATGGTGACCTTCACGCTGAAGAGCGCCGGCTACAACGTGGTCGAGGCGGTGGACGGCCAGGACGCCTGGGAGAAGGCCGGCAGCCGCGACTTCGACCTCGTGCTCACCGACCAGAACATGCCCCGCATGGACGGCATCAGCCTGACCAAGAAGCTGCGCGACAACCCGAAGTTCAAGGCCACGCCGATCCTGATCCTGACCACCGAATCCAGCGACCAGATGAAGCAGGCCGGCCGCAGCGCCGGCGCCACCGGCTGGCTGGTCAAGCCCTTCGACCCGGCCAAGCTCTTGGAAGTCATCAAGAAGGTGGTTCGCTGAAGGCCAGCGGCCCACACGACCACAGGACACGGAGCACGACATGGGCGAGATGACCAACGAGGGTGCCAGTCTGAGCGCAGGCATCGACCTGAGCCAGTTCTATCAGGTCTTCTTCGAGGAAGCGGGCGAGAACCTGGACCGCATGGAGCAGCAGCTGCTCGAGGTCAACATCGAAGCCGCCGATGACGAGGAACTGAATTCGATCTTCCGCTGCGCGCACTCGGTCAAGGGAGGTGCCGCCACCTTCGGCTTCGCCGACGTGGCGGAGCTGACCCACCAGATGGAAACCCTGCTCGACAAGCTGCGCCGCCACGAACTGTCGCCCACGCCGGCGATGGTCGACGTGCTGCTGCAGTCGGGCGACGCGCTGCGCGCCCAGCTCGCACGCCACCAGGGCGGCGGCGGGCCCGAGATCGACACCACCGAGCTGCTGTTCAACATCCGCGCGATGGTGGCAGGCGAAACGCCGCCGTCGCTGAACCCGGTGGTGATGCCGGTGAAGGCGCCGTCGGTGCTGGCGGGACCGGCCGGCGAGCCGTCGACGCCGGCCAAGGCCGATGCCACGCCCGTGCGCGCACTCGAGGTGCGTGTCGGGCCGCTGGACAACCCTGCCGAGGCGGACAACCTGGTCGAGCTGTTCCAGGAGATCGCGGACCTGGGCACGATCGAGCCGCTCGACGGCGGCCAGTCGGTGGACGGCATGCGCCGCTTCAAGATCACCACCACCAGTACCGACGGCGACCTGCTGGACCTGTTCACGTTCCATGTCGCCCGCGAGCACGTGATGCTGCTGCCGCTCGGCCCGGGCTACGGCTTTCACGCCGGCAACCCGGGGGTGCCGCACGACCACGACGTGGTGGAGCCCGGTTACGGCTTCTTCGAGGATGCGCCCGGGGCCCCCGGCGCGGCCGCCGCCACCGACGCCTCGAGGTCGGCTGCGGCCGCACCGGTGGCGCCGGACAGCGCGCAGGCCGTGCGCGCGCGCGCCGCCGCCCGCGCCGAGAAGGGACCCACCGCGACGGTCGAAGCGTCGACACTTCGTGTGTCGGTGGAAAAGGTCGACCAGCTGATCAACCTCGTCGGCGAGCTCGTCATCACGCAGGCGATGCTGGCGCAAAACAGCAAGCAGATGGATCCGGCGCTGTACCAGCAGATGGCCGCCGGCCTCGCCGACCTCGACCGCAACACGCGGGACCTGCAGGAATCGGTGATGTCGATCCGCATGATCCCGATGTCGATCGTGTTCAACCGCTTCCCGCGCATGCTGCGCGACCTGGCGGCCAAGCTCGGCAAGAAGGTCGAGTTCGTCACGCACGGCGAAGCGACCGAGTTGGACAAGGGACTGGTGGAGAAGATCACCGACCCGCTGACCCACCTGGTGCGCAACTCCTGCGACCACGGCATCGAGCTGCCGGACGAGCGCCTCGCCAAGGGCAAGCCCGATTTCGGCACCATCTCCCTGTCGGCCTCGCACCAGGGCGGCTCGATCGTCATCGAGGTGCGCGACGACGGCCGCGGCCTGTCGCGCGAGAAGCTGCTGAAGAAGGCGCGCGAGCGCGGACTCGCCGCGCCCGACACGATGACCGACACCGAGGTCTGGAACCTGATCTTCGAACCCGGCTTCTCCACCGCCGAGGTCGTCACCGACGTCTCCGGGCGCGGGGTAGGCATGGACGTGGTCAAGAAGAACATCACGGCGCTCGGCGGCACGGTCGAGATCGACTCGGCCGAGGGCTACGGCATGCGCGTCTCTGTGCGCCTGCCGCTGACGCTGGCGATCATGGACGGCATGAGCGTAGGCGTCGGCGACGAGGTCTACATCCTGCCGCTGTCGTCGGTCGTCGAGTCGTTCCAGGTCGAGGACCAGACCATCAAGACCATCGGCGGCAACGGCCGCGTGGTGGAGGTGCGCGACGAGTACATGCCGGTGATCGGCCTGGAAGACGTGTTCCAGGTGCCGCGCTTCGACTTCGAGCATGTGGCCGGCATCATGGTCGTGGTCGAGGCCGAAGGCGGGCGTGTCGCGCTGCTGGTGGACGAGCTGCTCGGCCAACAGCAGGTCGTCGTGAAGAACCTGGAAGCGAACTACCGCAAGGTGACCGACGTGTCGGGCGCCACCATCATGGGCGACGGTCGCGTCGCGCTGATCCTCGACGTCGGCAGCCTCGTGCGCCGATCGCGCCACTGACCCCCCCGCCCTGCCGCCCGCAAGCCGAACGCCACGGAAGTACCCCAGAGACCAGCCATGACCCTCAACAACCTGAAGACCGCCAAACGACTCACGCTGGGCTTCGGCCTGGTGCTCGCGCTGCTGCTCGTCATCGTGCTCGCCTCGTTCATGCGGCTGTCGCAGACGCAGTCCGGCATGGAGGAGGCCAGCGCGTTCGAGCACCGGGCGGGTCTGGCAGCCCGTTGGGTCGCCTCCACCCAGCTCAACATCAGCCGCACGGTGGCCATCGCCAAGGCGGCCGGGCTTCCCGAGGTCGAGTCCTACTACGGCCCCCTCATCAAGCAGACGTCGAGCGAGATCTCTTCGCTCCAGGCCGAGCTGGAAGCGGCCGCCAGCAGCGAGAGCCGTGCCCTGCTGACGGACATCGCAGCCAAGCGCAAGGCCTACCTCGCGCACCGCGAAAAGCTGTACGAGTTCCTGAAGAGCTCCGACCAGCCGGCCGTCGACGCGCTCTTGAAGGAGCAGCTGCTCCCGGCCAGCGAGACCTACCTCGCGGGCATGACCGCACTGAAGGCACACGAGGAGAAGCTTGCCGCGCAGCGTGCCGACGCGGTGCGCGCCGACGTCAAGCAGACCAAGACCATCCTGCTCGTCTTGACCGTGCTGGCACTGGGCATCGGCGTCGGCGCGGCGTTCGTGATCACGCGCTCCATCACGCGTCCCTTGTCAGAAGCGGTTGCTGCGGCCCGCCTCATTGCCGACAACGACCTCTCGCACACGCTCGACTCGGTTCGGCGCGACGAACTGGGCGACCTGCTGCGTGCGCTGGGCGGCATGCAGACCGCGCTGCGCCGCATGGTCAGCCAGGTGCGTTCGTCGACCGACAACATCACCACCGCCTCGTCCGAGATCGCCTCGGGCAACCAGGACCTGTCGGCGCGCACCGAGCAGACGGCGGCCAACCTGCAGCAGGCGGCCTCGTCGATGGAGCAGCTGACCGGCACCGTCAAGCAGTCGGCCGATTCGGCACGCCAGGCCAACCAGCTCGCCGCCTCGGCCGCCGAGGTCGCCGCCCGCGGCGGCAACGTCGTCTCGCGCGTCGTCTCGACGATGGACGACATCAACACGAGCTCGAAGAAGATCGCCGACATCATCGGCGTGATCGACGGCATCGCCTTCCAGACCAACATCCTCGCGCTGAACGCCGCGGTGGAAGCCGCGCGTGCCGGCGAGCAGGGCCGCGGCTTCGCGGTCGTCGCCGGCGAGGTGCGCAACCTCGCGCAGCGCAGCGCCGAAGCGGCCAAGGAGATCAAGGCGCTGATCGGCGCCAGCGTCGAGAAGGTCGAGTCCGGCTCCAAGCTCGTGGCCGATGCCGGCAAGACGATGCAGGAGATCGTCGGCTCGGTGCAGCGCGTCACCGACATCATCGGCGAGATCACCGCCGCCGCCGCCGAGCAGAGCGACGGCATCGGGCAGGTCAACACCTCGGTGGTGCAGCTCGACCAGATGACGCAGCAGAACGCAGCGCTGGTCGAAGAGAGCGCCGCCGCCGCCGAGTCGCTGAAGGACCAGGCCGTGCGCCTGGCCCAGGTGGTCGGCACCTTCCGCCTCGAACACCACGACGCGCCGGCCGCCCGCATGCCGGCAGCCGCACCCGCGGTGCAACCGCCGGTGCTGGCCCGCCTGATGGCCGGTGCCGCCAAG
>DASWVR010000031.1:0-29154 GCA_036401155.1 Piscinibacter sp.
GTCGAACGGCTTGGTGACCACGCCCACCGTCAGCACCCCCATCTCCTTGGCCACGCGCGCGATCACCGGCGCCGCGCCGGTGCCGGTGCCGCCGCCCATGCCGGCGGTGATGAACAGCATGTTGGCGCCGGTGATGGCGCCACGGATGCGGTCCACCGCCTCTTCGGCCGCGGCGCGCCCCGCCTCCGGCTTGGCACCGGCGCCAAGCCCCGTGGTGCCGAGCTGGATCAGTTGGTGCGAGGCCGAGCGGTTGAGCGCCTGCGCATCGGTGTTGGCGCAGATGAACTCCACGCCTTGAACCCCCGGCGCAATCATGTGGTCGACGGCATTGCCGCCGCCGCCGCCCACGCCGATCACCTTGATCTGTGTGCCGAGGTCGAATTCTTCGATCATTTCGATTGCCATGTCTGAGACTCCTTCAATGCAGTTGCCATGTGTGTCGTGTTTCCCGCCGATGCTTGGTATTCGCCTTGGTGACCCGGTGGAGCCGGGGTCCTAGGTCGTTGGCTTGGTGATGGGGGTGGATCGCGGCTCAGGTGCAAGCCGTGGTGCCCGAAGAGGTGCAGGTGGATGTGCATCGTCACCTCCTAGAAGTTTCCGAGGAACCAGTCCTTGGCCCGGCCGAAGAGCGTCTTCACCGAGCCCGCCTGCTGCGCCGCGCGCATGCCGCGTGAGCGCGCGAGGCGCGCCTCTTCGAGCAGGCCCATCACGGTGGCCGAGCGCGGGTTGGCGACCATGTCGTACAGCGCGCCGCTGTAGGTCGGGATGCCCTTGCGCACGGGCTTCAGGAAGATGTCTTCGCCGAGCTCCACCATGCCCGGCATCACCGCCGCGCCGCCGGTGACGACGATGCCCGACGAGAGCAGCTCCTCGTAGCCGCTCTCGCGGATCACCTGGTGCACGAGCGAATAGATCTCCTCGATGCGCGGCTCGATCACGCCGGCCAGCGCCTGGCGGCTCAGCATGCGCGGCGCGCGGTCGCCGAGGCCGGGCACCTCGAGCTGGTCGGACGGGTCGGCGAGCAGCTGCTTGGCCACGCCGTACTCGACCTTGATCTCCTCCGCGTCCTTGGTCGGCGTGCGCAGCGCCATCGCGATGTCGCTCGTGATCAGATCGCCGGCGATCGGAATCACCGCGGTGTGGCGGATCGCGCCGTCGGTGAAGATCGCGACGTCGGTGGTGCCCGCGCCGATGTCCACCAGCGCGACGCCGAGGTCCTTCTCGTCCTCGGTCAGCACCGCGTGGCTGGAGGCGCTCGGATTCAGCACCAGCTGGTCGACCTCGAGCCCGCAGCGGCGCACGCACTTGACGATGTTCTCGGCCGCGCTCTGCGCGCCGGTCACGATGTGCACCTTGACCTCGAGCCGGCCGCCGCTCATGCCGATCGGCTCCTTGACCTCGTGGCCGTCGATCACGAACTCCTGCGGCTCGACCAGCAGCAGCCGCTGGTCGTTCGGGATGTTGATCGCCTTGGCCGTCTCGACCACCCGCGCCACGTCGACCGGCGTCACCTCCTTGTCGCGCACGATCACCATGCCGGTGGAGTTTTGCCCGCGGATGTGGCTGCCGGTGATGCCGGTGTAGACGTGCGTGATCTTGCAGTCGGCCATCATCTCGGCCTCCTTCAGCGCCTGCTGGATCGACTGCACCGTCGCGTCGATGTTGACGACGACGCCGCGCTTGAGGCCATGGGTGGGCGCCACGCCCAGCCCCGCCACGCGCAGCTCGCCGTTCGGCAGCACCTCGGCCACCACCGCCATCACCTTGGCGGTCCCGATGTCCAGCCCGACCACCAGATCCTTGTATTCCTTGGCCATGTCTGCCCCTAGTTCTTTTGATCGTTCGCCTTCGGGATCACGGTCGTGATGCCCTTGAGCCGGACCGCATATCCGTCGTGGTGCCGCAGGTCCGCGTATTCGAGTGGCCGCTGGTAACGCGAACTGACCTGGGTCACCGTGCCGACGAAACGCTCCGTGCGCGCCAGCACCTCCTCGTCGCTGCCGCGCCCGAGTTCGATCCGCGCGCCGGTGTCGAGCTCGGCGCGCCACGACCCGCGCCCCGACAGCGAGAGCGCGACAATCTCGGCGTCGAGCGGCGCGAACAGGGGGCCAAGCCGGCTCAGCATCGACAGCATGTGGGCCGAGCTGCCCTCGGGCCCGCTGAGCGCCGGCAGGCTGTCGTCCTCGACGTCGCCGAGGTTGGCCTCGAACACCTCGCCGAAGCTGTTCACGAGCTTGTCGGTGGTGCCTTCGAGGCCGCTCCACACCGCCGCGGGCTGGTGCTCCTCCAGCCGGACCGCCAGCCGGTTCGGCCACACGCGCCGCACCACCGCCTGGCGCACCCACGGCACCGACTCGAAGGCGCGCTTGTTCTTCTGCAGGTCGGTGGTGAAAAAGTTGCCCGCCAGCTGCGGCGCCGCGTTGGCGCGGATCGTCGAGACGCTGTTGCGCGTGACCTCGCCTTCGACCCGGATCGCCTTCAACGCAAAGGCCGGCAGCCGCATCATCACGTTCAGCGCCAGCGCCACCAGCGCCAGGCCCGCGACGACGAACAGGGTGTTCGCGGTGGCATGCATCAGCCACACGTCGCCGGGGATCGGCGACGGGTCGGGGCGGTAGGCGGTGGTGGCGGCCATCGTTTCAGGGATGCGGTGTGTCCAGCCCGGCGTTGGACAGGAGCGCGACGCACAGCTGTTCGTAGCTCATGCCCGCCGCCTTGGCCGACATCGGCACCAGTGAGTGCGAGGTCATGCCCGGCGAGGTGTTGATCTCGAGCAGGAAGGGCTTGCGGTCGGTGCGGCGGATCATCAGGTCGGCGCGGCCCCAGCCGCGGCAGCCGAGCGTCGTGTAGGCCGCCACGGCGATACGCTGGATCTCGCGCTCCTCGTCCGGCGGCAGGCCGCTCGGGCAGAGGTAGCTGACCTCGTCGGTGAAGTACTTGTTCTGGTAGTCGTACGCGCCTTCGGGCGCCACGATGCGGATCACCGGCAGCGCCTGCGCGCTTTCGCCCTGCCCGAGCACCGCGCAGGTGACCTCGTCGCCGTCGATGAACTCCTCGCACAGAACGTCGGGGTCGTATTTCGCGGCCAGCGCGACCGCGTCGCTCATCTGCGAATAGCCGGTGACCTTGGTGACGCCGATCGACGAGCCCTCGCGCGGCGGCTTGACGATCAGCGGCAAGCCGAGCTCGTCGGGCACGACGATGACCCGCTCGCGCGTCTGCTTGTCCGGCGCGAGCCAGACATGGCGCGGCGTCGGCAGCCCTTCGGCGATCCACACGCGCTTGGTCATCACCTTGTCCATCGCGATCGCCGAGGCCATCACGCCAGAGCCGGTGTAGGGGATGCCCAGCAGCTCGAGCGCGCCCTGCACCGAGCCGTCCTCGCCGTGGCGGCCGTGCAAGGCGATGAAGCAGCGCGCGAAGCCGTCGCGCTTGAGCTCGGCGAGGTCGCGCTCGGCCGGGTCGAAGGCGTGCGCGTCCACGCCCTGCGACCGCAAGGCGTTCAGCACGCCCGTGCCCGACATGATGGAGATCTCGCGCTCGGCCGAATCGCCGCCGAACAGCACCGCCACCTTGCCGAGGCCCTTGACATCGATATTCATGGCGTGGGTCCTTTCAACATCTCCACGACCTTGGCGGGCACGTTGCCGATCGTCCCCGCCCCCATCGCGATCACGACGTCGCCGGCACGCACGTGGTCGACGATCGCCTGCGGCATCTCGTTGACGTCGTCGACGAACACCGCGTCGACCTTGCCGGCCACGCGCAGCGCACGCGCCAGCGCGCGGCCGTCGGCGGCGACGATCGGCGCTTCGCCGGCCGAATACACCTCGGCCAGCAGCACCGCGTCGGCCGTCCCGATGACCTTGACGAAGTCCTCGAAGCAGTCGCGGGTGCGGGTGTAGCGGTGCGGCTGGAAAGCGAGCACGAGGCGCCGGCCGGGGAAGGCGCCACGCGCGGCGGCCAGCGTCGCGGCCATCTCGACCGGGTGGTGGCCGTAGTCGTCGATCAGCGTGAACATGCCGCCATCCTTGGCCGGCAGCTCGCCGTAGCGCTGGAAGCGCCGGCCGACGCCGCGGAACTCGGCCAGCGCCTTGACCATCGGCGCGTCGGGCAGTTCGAGTTCGGTGGCCACCGCGATCGTCGCCAGCGCGTTGAGCACGTTGTGCTCGCCGGGCAGGTTCAGCGTGACCTGCATGTCGGGCATGCGGATGCCGTTGTGGCGGATCACCATGAAGTGCATGCGCCCGTCTTCGGCGCGCACGTCGACGGCACGCACCATCGCGTCCTCGCCGAAGCCGTAGGTCACCATCGGCCGCGAGATCATCGGGATGATCGAGCGCACGCCGGGGTCGTCGCAGCACAGGATGGCCGCGCCGTAGAACGGCATGCGGTGCAGGAACTCGATGAAGGCCTGCTTCAGCTTCGCGTAGTCATGGCCGTAGGTGTCCATGTGGTCGGCGTCGATGTTCGTCACCGCGGCCATGATGGGCATCAGGTTGAGGAACGAGGCGTCCGACTCGTCGGCCTCGACCACGATGTAGTCGCCCTTGCCCAGCGCCGAGTTGGCGCCGGCGGCGTTCAGCTTGCCGCCGATCACGAAGGTCGGGTCGACGCCGGCTTCGGCCAGCACGCTGGTGACGAGGCTGGTGGTCGTCGTCTTGCCGTGCGTGCCGGCGATCGCGATGCCCTGCTTCAGGCGCATCAGCTCGGCCAGCATCACCGCGCGCGGCACCACCGGCACGTGCCTGGCGCGTGCCGCGATGACCTCCGGGTTGTCGGGCTTCACCGCGGTCGACGTGACCACCGCACCAGCCCCGGCGATGTGGCCGGCGTCATGGCCGATGGCGATGCCGATGCCCAGCGAGGCGAGGCGCTGCGTCACCGGCCCGTCGTTCTGATCCGAGCCCGAAACGATGTAGCCGAGGTTGTGCAGGATCTCGGCGATGCCGCTCATGCCGGCGCCGCCGATGCCCACGAAATGGATGTGCTTGACGGCGTGTTTCATGAAGCCCCCTTGGCGCTTCGCGCCGTCCCCCCGAGGGGGAATTCGCACTTGGGGCGGCCCAGGGTGCTCATGCGGACACCGCCAGTCTGTCGAGTTCGTCGGCGACGCGTGCCGCGGCTTTCGGCCGGGCGAGCGCGCGTGCCATCGTCGCCATCGCAAGCAAGGCGTCGCGCGTGAGGCCGCCCAGCAGTTCGGCCAGCCGGCCGGGCGACAGCTCGCCTTGCGGCAGGTGGATGCCGGCGCCGTGCGACGCCAGCCACTGCGCGTTGTCGCGCTGGTGCGAGGTGGTGCTCACGACGAGCGGCACCAGCACGCCAGCGACGCCGGCAGCGCACAACTCGCTCACCGTCACCGCCCCGGCACGGCAGATGATGAGGTCGCATTCGGCCAGCCGGCGCGCCATGTCGTCGATGAAAGGCAGCACTTCAGCGTCCAGCTGCGCCTGCGCATAAGCGGCTTGCACGGCGGCATGGTGGGCCTGGCCGGTCTGGTGCGTCACCAGCGGGCGCTGCGCTTCGCCGATCAGCGCGAGCGCCTGCGGCAGCGCGTCGTTGAGCGCCTTGGCGCCGAGGCTGCCGCCCACCACCAGCACACGCAGCGGGCCGCTGCGGCCGGCGAACCGCTGGTCCGGCGCCGGCAGGTTCTCGATCTCGGCGCGCACCGGGTTGCCGGTGACGAGCGCCTGCTTGATCTTCGCCACCGCCTCGCCGTCGAAGCCGAAGGCGATGCGGTCGGCCACCGGCAGCAGCGCCCTGTTGCTCATCAGCAGCGCGGCGTCGGCGTTGACCAGCATCAGCGGCTTGCCCAGCAGCGCGGCCATCACGCCGCCGGGGAAGGTGACGTAGCCGCCCATGCCGAGCACGGCGTTCGCGCGTCTTGCCCGCAGGATCCGCAGGCAGCGCCAGAACGCGCCGAGCATGCGAATGCCGCCGGTCATCGTGTGCAGCAGTCCTTTGCCTCGCACGCCGCTGAAGGTGATGTTGTCCATCGGGATGCCCGACGGCGGCACCAGCTTGTTCTCCATGCCGTGCGTCGTGCCCAGCCAGCTGACCGTCCAGCCGCGCTGCTGCATCTCGCGAGCGACGGCCAGGCCGGGAATGACGTGACCGCCGGTGCCCGCGGCCATGATGACGAGGTGGCGCGCGCTCATGCCACGCCTCCCAACGTCGTCATCCCGCCTCGCACCGTCATCCCGGCGAACGCCGGGATCCATCGCGGCAGTGCGCCAACGCCTGGATCCCGGCGTTCGCCGGGATGACGATGGAGCTGAGGTGCGGCAAGCGAACAGACCAAGCTCATGCACGGCCTCCGCGCATGAGTTGCCTGTTCTCGATGTCCACCCGCAGCACGATCGCCAGCGCGATCATGTTCATCACGATCGCCGAGCCGCCGTAGCTCATCAGCGGCAGCGTCAAGCCCTTGGTCGGCAGCACCCCCAGGTTCACGCCCATGTTGATGAACGCCTGCCAGCCGATCCAGATGCCGATGCCTTGCGCGAACAGCCCGGCGAACACGCGGTCGAGCGCAATCGCCTGGCGGCCGATGTGGAACACGCGCCGCGCGAGCCAGAAGAAGGCGCAGATCACGCAGGCCACGCCGATGAAGCCGAGTTCCTCGCCGATCACCGCGAGCAGGAAATCGGTGTGCGCCTCGGGCAGGTAGTGCAGCTTCTCTACGCTCGAACCCAGGCCCTGGCCGAAGATCTCGCCGCGGCCGAAGGCGATCAGCGAGTGCGACAGCTGGTAGGCCTTGCCCAGGGTGTACTTCTCGTCCCACGGGTTCAGGTAGGCGAAGATGCGCTCGCGCCGCCACTCGCTGGTGGTGATCATCAGCACGAACGCGCCGACCAGCACCGCGGTGATCAGCAGGAACATGCGGCCGTTGACGCCGCCGAGGAACAGGATGCCCATCGCGATGGCCGCGATGACGAGGAACGCTCCCATGTCGGGTTCGGCCAGCAGCAGCAGCCCCACCACCGCCAGCGACACCGCCATCGGCAGCACCGCGCGGCCGAAGTTCTCCTTGACCTCGATCTTGCGCACCATGTAGCCCGCGGCGTACATCGCGATCGCGAGCTTGGCGAGCTCCGACGGCTGGAAGCTCGTGAAGCCGAGCGGGATCCAGCGGCGCGCGCCATAGACGACGCGGCCCACCTGCGGGATCAGCACGATCACCAGCAGCAGCAGCGCGACGACGAAGATCCACGGCGACGCCTTCTCCCAGAAGCTCATCGGCACCTGCACCGCCACCAGCGCCGCCAGCGAGGCCATGACGATCGCGCCCAAGTGGCGAGTGAGGAAGTAGGTCGACGCGTAGCGCGCGAACTTGGGGTTGTCGGGCAGGGCCACCGAGGCGCTGTAGACCATCACCATGCCGAGCGCGAGCAGCGCGATCACCACGCACACGAGGCTCTGGTCGAACCCGAGCAGGCGCGCCGGCTGGCCGTTGGAGACGTTGATCCAGTCGCGCACCGGCACCCGCGTCGAGCGGGTGTCGCCCCCGCGCCGCCACAGCGCCGCCACACGCGTCCTCAGCGCGTCGAGGCCGAAGCGGGTGTCGGCCGTCATGCCAGGTCCCCGTGTTCAGCGGCCATCGCGCGCACTTCGGCGACAAACACCTCGGCGCGGTGGCCGTAGTTGCGGAACATGTCCAGGCTCGCGCAGGCCGGGCTCATGAGCACGGCGTCGCCGGCGTGGGCGCGCTCGAAGGCCCAGCGTGTCGCCGCCTCCAGCGTCTCGTGACGCTGCATCGGCACCCCGGTGCCGGCCAGCGCCTGTTCGAGCGCGGCGGCATCGCGCCCGATCGTGGCGACCGCGCGGGCGTGGCGCGCCACCGGCTCCGCGAGCGGCGCGAAATCCTGCCCCTTGCCGTCGCCGCCGAGGATCACCACCAGCCGCGCCGGCGCCTTGTCGGCGCCCAGGCCCATGATCGCCGCCACGGTCGCGCCGACGTTCGTGCCCTTGCTGTCGTCGAACGCGTCGATGCCGTTGAGCGTCGCGACGTACTCCACACGATGCGGCTCGCCGCCGTATTCGCGCAGGCCGTGCAGCATCGGCGCCAGCGGGCAGCCGATGGCGGTGGCGAGCGCGAGCGCCGCCAGCGCGTTGGCGGCGTTGTGGCGGCCGCGCACCCGCAGCGCATCGGCGGGCATGAGGCGCTGGATGTGCAGCTCGTCGGCCTCGACGGCGGCCCCGCGCCTGGGCTTGATCGTCTCGTCGGCTTCCATCGCACGCACCAGCCAGGCCATGCCGTTCTCGACCAGGAGGCCGAAGTCGCCCGGCCGCTGCGGTGCGTCGAGGCCGAAGCGCAGCACCTGGCGCTCGACCGGCTTGGGGCCCTTGAGCTTGCCGCCGCGCACGCCGAGCTTGGGCGCCTCGGGCTGCGGAATCAGCTTCTCGACCAGCGGGTCGTCGCGGTTGATCACCATCACCGCGCGCTTGCCGAAGACCCGCGCCTTGGCCGCCATGTAGGCCGCCATGTCGCCATGCCAGTCGAGGTGGTCCTGGCTGATGTTGAGCACCGTCGCGGCGTCCGGCTCGAAGCCCTTGGCCTCGTCGAGCTGGAAGCTGGAGAGTTCGAGCACCCAGACCTCGGGCAGGTGCTCGAACACCGGCGCGGCGGGCGGGGGCGGCGCGATCGGCAACGGCGCGAGCGCTTCGTCGTCGCCCGCGACGTCGACCGGCTCGGGCGGCGAATCGGACTCGGGCTGCCAGTCTTCGGCGGCCTCGGGATCGTCGGCGGTGTCGATGGCCTCGGTCAGGATCTCGTCGTCCCGCAGCCCGTCGTCCCGGCGAACGCCGGGATCCAGGGACGGTGGCCCGCTTGGATCCCGACTTTCGTCGGGATGACGTGGTGCATCGGCGTCGCTGCTACTGGCTGTATCACCCGCCGTCGGCTCGCGCTCCAGCGCATCCGACAGCGTCTGCAGCATCGTCGGCCCGATGTTGCCTGCCATGGCGACACGGCGGCCGGTGCGCTCGATCAGCAGCGCCGCCATCGCCGTGGTCGTCGTCTTGCCGTTGGTGCCGGTGATCGCGATCACCTTGGGCGCATAGCCGCGTTCGGCCTTCAGGTCGTCGAGCGCACGCGCGAACAGCTCCAGCTCGCCTTGCACCAGCGCGCCGCGGTCGGCCGCCCGTGCCATCGGCTCGGCGATGCGCGGGTCGGCCGGCGACAGGCCGGGGCTCTTCAGCAGCAGCTGCACGCCGTCGATCGCCTCGTCGCCCAGCGCGCCGGTGAACAGCCGCGCCGCCGGCACGTGCTGCGCCAGCGCCGCCGCGTTCGGCGGGCTCTCGCGCGAATCCCACACGCGCACCGCCGCGCCGCAACGTGCGCTCCAGCGCGCCATCGCGAGGCCGGACTCGCCGAGTCCGAGCACGAGGACCGTGATGCCGTTCAGGTGGTTCATCTCGGCCTCCGCCGGGCCGCCGGGGGCCACGAAGGGGCCCCTTCGTGGCCCTTGCGGCCGAGCGCCCCCCTGGGGGGCAGGAGCGAAGCGACGTGGGGGCTGTTCATCTCAATTTCAGGCTGGCCAGGCCGACCAGGCACAGCAGCATCGTGATGATCCAGAAGCGCACCACGACCTGCGTTTCCTTCCAGCCGGACTTTTCGAAGTGGTGGTGCAGCGGCGCCATCTTCAGGATGCGCCGGCCGGTGCCGAAGCGCTTCTTGGTGAACTTGAACCAGCCCACCTGCACCATCACCGACAGCGCCTCGGCCACGAACACGCCGCCCATGATCCCGAGCACGATCTCCTGGCGAGTGATGACGGCGATCGTGCCGAGCGCGCCACCCAGCGACAGCGCGCCCACGTCGCCCATGAACACCTGCGCCGGGTGGGTGTTGAACCAGAGGAAGGCGAGCCCGGCGCCCGCCATCGCCGCGCAGAAGATCAGCAGTTCGCCGGCCCCCGGGATGTAGGGAAAGATCAGGTAGCGGCTGTACACCGAGCTGCCGACCACGTAGGCGAACACGCCCAGCGCCGAGCCCACCATCACCACCGGCATGATCGCGAGGCCGTCGAGCCCGTCGGTGAGGTTGACAGCGTTGCTCGCGCCGACGATGACGAAGTAGGTGAGGATGATGAAACCGAACACGCCCAGCGGATAGCTGACCGTCTTGACGAAGGGCACCATCAGGTCGGCCTTGGGCGGCAGGTCGTTCGAGAAGCCGCTCTGCACCCAGCGGATGAACAGTTCCAGCACGCGCAGGTTGGAGGTTTCCGAGACGCTGAACGCGAGGTACAGCGCGGCGACGAGCCCGATCACCGACTGCCAGAAGAACTTCTCCCGCGAGCTCATGCCCTCGGGGTTCTTCTTCACGACCTTGCGCCAGTCGTCGACCCAGCCGATGGCGCCGAAACCCACCGTCACCAGCATCACCACCCACACGAAGCGGTTGCTCCAGTCGAACCACAGCAGCGTCGATACGCCGATGCCGATCAGGATCAGCACGCCGCCCATCGTCGGCGTGCCGCTCTTGGCGATGTGTTCCTTCACGCCGTATTCGCGGATCGGCTGGCCGATCTTCATCGCGGCCAGCCGCTTGATGACCCACGGGCCGAAGGCGAGGCCGATCAGCAGCGCCGTCAGCGCCGCCATCACGGCACGGAAGGTGATGTACTGGAAGACGCGGAAAAAGCCGAACTCCGGCGACAGCGTCGTCAGCCACTGGGCCAGGCTAAACAGCATCGGCGGCTCCCGGTGAACTCGTCAAGGCCGTCACGACCTGTTCCATCTGCATGAAGCGCGAACCTTTCACGAGCACCGACGCGCACGAGGGCGCGTTGGCGATGGCGGCCAGCAGCGTGCGCACGTCCTCGAAGTGGCGGGCGTTGTGGAAAGCGGCGCTGGCGTGCGTGCTGAGCGTGCCCACCGTCCACAGCGACTCGATGCCGCGCGACTGGGCGTAGGCGCCGACCTCGGCGTGGAACTCGGGGCCCTTGTCGCCCACCTCGCCCATGTCGCCGAGCACCAGCCAGCGCGGGCCCGGCAGCCCCGCCAGCACGTCGACGGCGGCGCGCATGGAGTCGGGGTTGGCGTTGTAGGTGTCGTCGATCAGCATGACCTCGCGGCCCTCGCGCAGGAACGACTTGACCTGCGAGCGGCCCTTGACCGGCGCAAAGCCTTCGAGGCCGCGCGAGATCGCCTCCAGCGGCGCGCCGGCCGCGAGCATGCAGGCCGCCGCGGCGAGCGCGTTCTTCACGTTGTGCTGGCCGGCGATGTGCAGCTCGAAGCTGCTGCTGCCCGCCGGCGTGTGCAGCATCACCGCCCAACGGTCGCCCGACCAGCTGGCGTCGCAGGTCACGTCGGCGGGGCCCTGCAGCGCGAAGGTCAGCATCGGGCGCTGGCCGGCGAGGGCGTGCCACATCGGCGCGTAGGCGTCGTCGGCCGGGAACACCGCCACGCCCAGCGGGCCCAGCGCCTCGATCACCGCCCCGTTCTCGCGTGCGACGGCCTCCACGCTCGCCATGAACTCCTGGTGTTCGCGCTGCGCGTTGTTCACAAGCGCCACCGTGGGCGCCGTGATCGCCGCCAGCCGCGCGATCTCGCCGACATGGTTCATGCCGAGTTCGACCACGCCGGCGCGGTGCCAGGCTTCGTCGTCCTGGCGCAGGCGCAGCAGGGTCAGCGGCAGGCCGATGTCGTTGTTGAAGTTGCCCTGCGTCGAGAACGCCCCGTCGGCGAGCCACGCCCGCAGAATCGACGCGATCATCTGCGTGACCGTGGTCTTGCCGTTGCTGCCGGTCACCGCGATCAGCGGCAGGTGGCAGCGCCGCCGCCATGCCGCCGCCAGCTCGCCCAGCGCATGGCGCGTGTCGACCACCTGCAGGCCGGGCAGGCCGGCCTCGACGAGCCCATGATGCGCGAGCGCCGCCACCGCCCCGGCGGCCTTGGCCTGCGGCAGGAAGTCGTGCGCGTCGAAACGCTCGCCCTTGAGCGCGACGAACAGATCGCCCGGCTGCAGCGTTCGCGTGTCACTGTGAACGCGCTTGATCGACACGCCGCCGTCGCCGACCAGCGCCGAAGACGGCAGCAGTGCGTGAGCCTGAGCCAGCGTCATCATGATGGTCGCCCCCTGCGCATCCCGCCCTTGCGCACGAGCATCGCGCGCGCCTCGACCACGTCGGAGAACGGGTGCTTGACGCCGCCGATCTCCTGGTAGTCCTCGTGTCCCTTGCCGGCGATCAGCACCACGTCGCGGCCCTCGGCGTAGCGAACGGCCTGGGCGATGGCGGCGCGGCGGTCCTCGATGACCATCGGCTTGGTGGCGCCCGTCATGCCCGCGACGATGTGCGAAATGATCAGCGCCGGCGCCTCGTGGCGCGGGTTGTCGCTGGTCACGATCACGCGGTTGGCGAAGCGCTGCGCGAGCGCGCCCATCTGCGGCCGCTTGCCGGCGTCGCGGTTGCCGCCGCAGCCGAACACGCACCACAGCTCGCCGCCCCGGGCCTGCACCAGGGGCCGCAGCGCGAGCAATGCCTTCTCCAGCGCGTCGGGCGTGTGGGCGTAGTCGACTACGACTTCCGGCAGGTCCTCGTAGTGATGCTGTTCGTCGTCGTAGTCGGCATGGGCGTAGACGCGTTGCATGCGCCCGGGCACCGGCGTCAGCGCACCGCAGGCGTCGGCTGCGTCGGCCAGCGAAACGCCCAGCGTGCGCAGCGCGCCGACCACCGCCAGCAGGTTGGACACGTTGTAGTCGCCGATCAGCCCGGTGCGCACCGGCGCCTGCGCCTCGCCTTCGTAGAGGTCGAACGCGAGGCCGCCGTCGACATAGGTGATCTGGTGCGCGTACAGGCGCGCGTCCTGGCGCGCCGAGTAGGTCCAGATGTCGAGATCGGCGCCTTGCAGCGAGCGCGCGAGCGCGGCGCCTTGCGGGTCGTCGAGGTTGAGCACGGCCGCGCCGAGCCCCGGCCACGCGAACAGCTGCGCCTTGGCCTGCCAGTAGGCTTCCATCGTGACGTGGAAGTCGAGGTGGTCCTGCGTGAAGTTGGTGAACAGCGCGGTGTCGATGTGCGTGCCGGTCAGGCGCTGTTCGACGATGCCGATCGACGAGGCCTCCATCGCGCAGGCGGCGAAGCCGGCGTCGGCAAAGCCCTTCAGCGCGGCGTGCAGCGTCACCGGGTCGGGCGTCGTCATTCCGGTGGCGGTGATGCTGCCCATGTCCTGGCCCGAGGGCGGCTCGCCGATGCCCAGCGTGCCGATGACGCCGCTGCGCTGGCCGAGCAGCGTCAGCGCCTGCGCGGTCCACCAGGCGGTGGAGGTCTTGCCGTTGGTGCCGGTGACGGCGATGACCTTGAGCCGCTCGCTCGGCTTGCCGAGAAAGCCGCTCGCCAGCGGGCCGGCGGTGGCCTTCAGCCCGCGCATGGATGCGACGCGGTCGTCGCCGCCCCAGTCGAAGGACTGCACGCCCTCGGCCTCGACGATGCACGCCGCCGCGCCGGCGGCCAGCGCGTCGGCGACGTATTGCCGCCCGTCGCTGGTGGAGCCCGGCCAGGCGACGAAGGCGTCGCCGGCGATCACCTGGCGGCTGTCGGTGGTGAGCGAGACGGCGCGGTGCGCGGCCAGCCACGTCAGGGCGTCGGCGACGGAGCGCAACAGCAGCGGCGGCATCAGAAGCTCTCCTCTTCGGCCGGGATGGCGTTCGAGACGATCTGCGGGCGCACCTCGAGGTCGGGCTGCACGCCCAGCGTGCGCAGCGTCTGCTGCACCACCTCGCTGAACACCGGTGCGGCGACGTCGCCGCCGTAGTGCTTGCCGTTGTTCGGCTCGTCGACCATCACGGCGACGATGATGCGCGGCTTGTTGATCGGCGCCATGCCCACGAACCATGAGCGGTATTTCTTCTCCGCGTAGCCCTTGCCCTCCTGCTTGTAGGCGGTGCCGCTCTTGCCGCCGACCGAATAGCCCATCGCCTGCGCCCGCGGCGCGGTGCCGCCGGGGCCGGCCGCCAGGTGCAGCATCTCGCGCACGGCCTGCGCCGTCCTCGGCGACAGCACGCGCATGCCGCCGATCCGGGCGTCGGGGTCGGCGCTCTTGACGAGCGACACCGGGATCAGCTCGCCGTCGCGCGCGAACACGCTGTAGGCGCGCGCGATCTGGAACAGCGACGCCGACAGGCCGTAGCCGTAGCTCATCGTCGCCTGCTCGATCGGGCGCCAGGTCTTGTGCGGCCGCAGCCGGCCCGTCACCGCGCCCGGGAAGGCGATCTGCGGCTTCTGGCCGAAGCCGACCTGCGTGTAGAGCTCCCACATCTCGCGCGGCTGCATTTGCATCGCCAGCTTCACCGTGCCGACGTTGCTCGACTTCTGGATCACCTCGGCCACGGTCAGCGCGCCGTGCGGCTTGGTGTCGCGGATGGTCGAGCCGGTGATGCTGATGTGGCCGGCGCCGGTCTGGATCACGCTGTTGGGCGTGACCCGGCCCGACTCGATGGCCCAGGCCGCGATGAACGGTTTCATCGTCGAGCCCGGCTCGAAGGTGTCGGTCAGCGCGCGGTTGCGCAGCTGCGCGCCGCTCAGGTTGCGGCGCTCGCTGGGCGTGAAGCTCGGGTAGTTCGACAGCGCGAGCACCTCGCCGCTCTGCGCGTCGAGCACCACCACGCTGCCCGCCTGGGCCTTGTTGGCGTGCACCGCGTCGCGGATGCGCTGGTAGGCGAAGAACTGCACCTTCGAGTCGATCGACAGCTCGATGTCGCGGCCATCCACCGGCTGCACGCTGTCGCCGATGTCCTCGACCACGCGGCCGAGCCGGTCCTTGATCACGCGGCGCGTGCCGCCGCGTCCGGCCAGGTCCTGCTGGAACGCGAGCTCGACACCTTCCTGCCCCTTGTCCTCGACGTTGGTGAAGCCCACCACGTGCGCGGCCGCCTCGCCCTCGGGGTACTTGCGCTTGTACTCGCGCACCTGGTGCACGCCCTTCACGCCCAGCGCCAGCACGTCGCGGGCAACCTGCTCGTCGACCTGGCGGCGCAGCCAGACGAAGTTGGGGCTGTCGTCGAGCCTGGCGTCGAGCTCCTTGAGCGTCATGCCGAGCTGGCGCGCGAGCCTGGTGCGCTGCGCGCGGTCGGCCTCGAAGTCCTTCGGGATCGCCCACAGCGACGGCGCCGGCACGCTCGACGCGAGGATCAGCCCGTTGCGGTCGAGAATGCGCCCGCGGCTGGCCGGCAGGGCCAGCGTGCGGGCGTAGCGGATCTCGCCCTGCTTGAGGAAGAACGAGGAATCGACGATCTGCACATAGGCCGCGCGCCCGATCAGCACCACGAAGCCGAGCCCGACCATCGCGACGAAGAACTTCGAGCGCCAGGCCGGCGTCTTCGACGCGAGCAGCGGGCTGCTCGAGTAGTTGACGCTGCGCACGCTCACCGCGCCCGGCTTGCCGGCCGGCTTCCTGCCCATCTTGTGGATCCAGTTCACCGCTTCACCCCCGGTGCCGAGGCAGCCTTGGCATAGGTGACGTACTGGGTGATCGCCGGCGACGCGGTGCGCATCGCGAGCTTCTCGCGGGCGGTCTTCTCGACGCGCAGCGGCGTGGCCTGCGACTGCTTCTCGGCCTTCAGCCGTTCGAATTCGGTGGCGAGGTGGCGCTCCTCGCTCTGCGCCTTGTCGAGTTCGGCGAACAGCCGGCGAGCGTCGTACGACACGCGCACGAGGTAGATGCTGCTGGCGAGCAGCATGATCAGCAGCACCACGTTGACCCGGGTCATGCGGCCACCCCGACATCGGTGCGCTCGGCGATGCGCATCACCGCGGAACGCGCGCGCGGATTCGCCGCCACTTCGGCGGCGCCCGGCTTCACCCGCCCGAGCGACTTCAGCCGTGTCGGCTTGGGCGCGGCGAAGGGCGCACGGCGATCGAACTCGCTCTTGCTCTCGCGGGCAATGAAGGTCTTCACGATGCGGTCTTCGAGCGAGTGGAAGCTGATGACGACGAGGCGCCCACCGGGCACCAGCAGTTGGATCGCCGCCGTCAAGCCTTGTTCGAGCTCCTCAAGCTCGGCGTTGACAAAAATCCGAAGTGCTTGAAATGTGCGCGTTGCAGGGTCCTGGCCCGGCTCGCGGGTTTTGACCGCGCGAGCCACGAGCTCGGATAGCTCCCATGTGGTTCGAACAGGGTTCCCGCCTTCGCGCCGAGCAACAAGCGCCTTTGCAACCTGTACAGCAAACCGTTCTTCCCCATAGTCACGAATCACCTCCGCAATGTGGCGCTCGTCGGCGCGAGCCAGAAAATCCGCAGCGCTCTCGCCACGGGTGGTGTCCATGCGCATGTCCAGCGGGCCGTCGAAACGGAAGCTGAAGCCGCGCTCGGGGTCGTCGATCTGCGGGGAAGACACACCCAGGTCGAGCAGCAGCCCGTGAACCTGGGTCACGCCCAGGCCGGCCAGTGTCGGCACGAGTCGGCCGAAGCTCGTGTGATGGATGGAAAAACGCGGGTCACCGACCCGCGTTGCACCTGAGGTCGCGGCGGCGATCGCCTGTGGATCGCGGTCGATGGCGAGCAGCCTGCCTTTCTCGCCCAGCCGCTGCAGGATGAGCCGCGAGTGGCCGCCTCGCCCGTAGGTCCCGTCGACATAGATGCCATCCGGATCCGTGACGAGGCCATCCACCGCCTCGTTGAGCAAGACGGTGGTGTGCGAAAAGTCGTCGGGGAAGCTGCTCACGTCTCAGCTCAGAGGCGGTGAAGCATTGGCTGCCTCACCGGCCTCGGTTGGCCTCTGAGTGAGCCGACTGCGCTGCACGATTGCATGGGTGCTTCGCTCCGTCGGCTCAGAAGCTGAAGCTCTGCAGCGCCTCGGGCATGGGCTCGCCCATGACCTTGGCTTCGTGTTCGGCGTAGCGGGCGGCGTCCCACAGCTCGAAGTGGCTGCCCATGCCGAGCAGCATCACGTCACGGGTCAGTCCGGCGGCGGCACGCAGTTCGGGGGCGATCAGCACCCGGGACGACGCGTCGATCTCCACGTCCATCGCGTTGCCGAGGAAGATGCGCTTCCAGCCGCTTGCGGCCATCGGCAAGGCGGCCACCTTCTCGCGGAAGGTGTCCCAGGCCGGGCGCGGAAAGATCATCAGCGACCCTTCCGGGTGCTTGGTGATCGTCAGCTGGTTGACGCCCATCGCGGACAGGACTTCGCGATGACGCGCCGGCATGGCGATGCGCCCCTTGCCGTCCAAGGTCAAAGCCGCCGGCCCCTGAAACACGATGTTCGCCACGAAAACCCACAAAAGTGCACTTCGCTGCACTGTAGCGCATCGGATTGAGGCCGGTCAACGAAACTTGCAAAGAAAAATCAATGGAATCAAACACTTAGCGGTGATTTCTCACACGCCATCCCGCTTGAAAAAGGTAGTTGATATAAGGACTTACGCGAGGCAATGAAAGTGTTGCCTCAGCTTGCGCACGGTCCCGGCTCGGTGTAACTCCCGTGTTCGCCGCCCCGCTCCCGATCGTTTCCACGACAGAGCAGCCGGCAGGCGCCAAGGCGCCGCGATGATGCGCCCGCGGGCATATGAGACAGCACCGACGGCATCAACCTCGCCCGCACGGCGGGTAGGCCTCGGTTGAATCGCAGGCGCATCCGTGCGAGATTCGCTGCGGTCTTTCCCACTGCAACGGGCGCCAAGTCGCCTGCCGCGGCCGTCGCGCGAGCACATTCAACCACCAACATGACTCACATCCTCCATCGCAGCCTGCGCCACTCGCTGCCCGTGGCCGTGGCGGCCGAAGGCGTCGAACTGATCGACGCGCAGGGCCGGCGCTACATCGATGCCTCGGGCGGCGCGGCCGTTTCCTGCCTCGGCCACGGCCACCCCGACGTGATCGCCGCGATGCACGCCCAGATCGACCGCGTGGCCTACGCACACACCAGCTTCTTCACCACCGAGGTGGCCGAGCAGCTGGCCGACACGCTGGTGGCGGACGCCCCGGCGGGCACCAGCCATGCCTACTTCGTCTCGGGCGGATCGGAAGCCATCGAGGCGGCGCTGAAGATGGCGCGCCAGTACTTCGTCGAGATCGGGCAGCCCGAGCGCAGCCGCTTCATCGCGCGCCGCCAGAGCTACCACGGCAACACGCTGGGCGCGCTGGCGGTCGGCGGCAACGAGTGGCGCCGCCGGCAATTCGCACCCCTGCTGGTCCCCGTCACCCATGTCTCGCCCTGCTACGAGTACCGCGAGCGCCAGGCCGGCGAGAGCGCCGAGCAGTACGGCCAGCGGCTGGTGCAGGAACTGGCCGCGGCCATCGACGAGCTGGGCGGCGACCGCGTGATCGCCTTCGTCGCCGAGACGGTGGTGGGCGCCACCGCCGGCGCCCTGGTGCCGGTGCCGGGCTACCTGCGCGGCGTGCGCGAGCTGTGCTCGCGCCACGGCATCCTGCTCATCCTCGACGAGGTGATGTGCGGCATGGGGCGCACCGGCAGCCTTCACGCCTGCGAACAGGAAGGTGTCGTGCCCGACCTGCTGGTGGTGGCCAAGGGACTGGGCGGGGGCTACCAGCCGATCGGCGCGGTGCTGGCGCAGTCGCACATCGTCGACGCCTTCGAGCGTGGCAGCGGCCTGTTCCAGCACGGCCACACCTACATCGGACACCCCGTCGCCTGCGCGGCCGCGCTGGCGGTGCAGCAGGTGATCCGGCGCGACGGCTTGCTCGACGCGGTGCGCCGCCAGGGCGAGGGCCTCGCCGCACGGCTGCGCGCCGCGCTCGGCGACCATCCGCATGTCGGCGACCTGCGCGGGCGCGGCTTGTTCCGCGGCATCGAGCTGGTGGCCGACCGCGCCAGCAAGGCGCCTTTCGACCCCGCGCTGCGCCTGCACGCACGCATCACGGCGCAGGCCATGGCCCGCGGCCTGATGGTCTACCCGATGGGCGGCACCATCGACGGCCAGCGCGGCGACCACGTGCTGCTGGCGCCGCCGTTCATCGTTTCCGACAGCGACCTCGATGCCATCGTCGAGCGGCTGGCGGCGGCAATTGACGCCGCCTTGACCGAGACGGGTGCCACTACGAGATCACATTGATACATTCCACTGCCGGCCTCAAGAGGGCTGGTTTCTTTCCTACCCCTGAGGAGTCCTGAAGATGAAAAAACTGTCTCTGCATCCGCTGCGTCTGGCGCTTGGCGCTGCCGCAATGGCGCTGGCGATGCCGCACGGCAGCGCGATGGCGCAGCAGAAGTTCATCACCATCGGCACCGGCGGCGTCACCGGCGTCTACTACGCCGCGGGCGGCGCCATCTGCCGCCTGATGAACAAGGACCGTGCCAAGCACGGCATCCGCTGCTCGGTCGAATCGACCGGCGGCTCGGTCTTCAACATCAACACCATCCGCGCCGGCGAGCTGGACTTCGGCGTCACGCAGTCCGACTGGCAGTACCACGCGATCAAGGGCACCAAGGTGTTCGAGAAAGACGGCGCCTTCAAGGACCTGCGTGCCGTGTTCGCGCTGCACCCCGAGCCGTTCACCGTGCTCGCGCGCAAGGAAGCCAACGTCGCGAAGTTCGAGGATCTCAAGGGCAAGCGCTTCAACGTCGGCAACCCCGGCTCGGGCACCCGCGCCTCGATGGAGGAGCTGCTCTCGGCCATGGGCTGGAAGCTCACCGACTTTTCGCTCGCCTCCGAGCTGAAGGCCGACGAACACGGCGCCGCGCTGTGCGACAACAAGATCGACGGCTTCTTCTACGGTGTGGGCCACCCCTCGGCCAACATCCAGGACCCGACGACGACCTGCGGCGCCAAGCTCGTGCCGCTGACCGGCCCGGCGGTCGACAAGCTGGTGGCCGGCGCGCCGTACTACGCCAAGGTCGAGATCCCCGGCGGCCTGTACGCCGGCAACCCGAACCCCACGCCCACCTACGGCGTGCTGGCGACCTTCGTCACCTCGGCCAAGGTGGCCGATGCCACGGTGTACGAGATGGTCAAGGCGGTGTTCGAGAACTTCGACGAGTTCAAGAAGCTGCACCCGGCCTTCGCCAACCTCGACCCGAAGCGCATGGTCAAGGACGGCAATTCCGCCCCGCTGCATCCGGGCGCGGCCAAGTACTACAAGGAAAAGGGCTGGTTGTGATCTGACGCCGGCGCTGCGGTGCCGGCCCGCGCCGCGGCGGTTTCACGACCGCCGCGGCGTTTGCTTCTTCCCCTCGCAGGAGAGAACTCGATGCCCCAACCGTCCCCCTCCGCGCCCGCAGAGATCGACGTCCAGCAGCTGGCCGCCGACGTCGACACCGGCGCGCGCCAGCCGGGCCCGCCGGTCAAGCAGCTGCTGCTCGGCCTGGCGCTCGCGTGGAGCCTGTTCCAGCTCTGGATCGCTTCGCCGCTGCCCTTCATCGTGGGCATCGGCGTGTTCAACGACACGCAGTCGCGCGCCATCCACCTCGCCTTCGCGGTGCTGCTCGCCTTCCTGTCCTACCCCGCGTTCAAGCGCTCGCCGCGCCAATACGTGCCGATCGCCGACTGGGTGTTCGCCCTGGTGGGCGCCTTCTGCGCGGCCTACATCTTTCTCTTCTACCGTGAGCTGTCGACGCGGCCCGGGCAACCGACCCCGCTGGACCTCGCGGTCGCCGCCACCGGCCTCGTGCTGCTGCTCGAGGCGACGCGCCGCGCGCTCGGCCTGCCGATGGTGATCGTGGCGCTGGTCTTTCTCTTCTACACCTTCGCCGGGCCCTACATGCCCGAGCTGATCGCGCACAAGGGCGCGTCGCTGTCGCGTGCGATGTCGCACCAGTGGCTCACCACCGAGGGCGTGTTCGGCGTCGCGCTCGGCGTGTCGAGCGGCTTCATCTTCCTGTTCGTGCTGTTCGGCTCGCTGCTCGACCGCGCCGGCGCCGGCAACTACTTCATCAAGTCGGCGTTCGCGCTGCTGGGCCACATGCGCGGCGGCCCGGCCAAGGCTGCGGTCGTGTCGTCGGCCGCCACCGGCATCATCTCCGGCTCGTCGATCGCCAACGTGGTGACGACCGGCACCTTCACCATTCCGCTCATGAAGCGCGTGGGCTACCGGCCCGACCAGGCGGGCGCCGTCGAAGTGTCGAGCTCGGTCAACGGGCAGCTGATGCCCCCGGTGATGGGCGCAGCCGCGTTCCTGATGGTCGAGTATGTCGGCATCCCCTACACCCAGATCATCAAGCACGCCTTCCTGCCGGCGATCATCTCGTACATCGCCCTCTTCTACATCGTCCACCTGGAGGCGCTGAAGGCCAACCTGACCGGCTTGCCGCGGCGCAGCCAGGCGAGCGCCGGCCAACGCATGCTGTCGTTCGCGATGACGGTGGCCGGCTTCATCGTGCTCGCGGGCGCCGTGTACTACGGCATCGGCTGGATCAAGTCGGCTTTCGGCGCCGCCGCGACGGCCATCGTCACGGTGGGCCTGCTTGCCGCCTACGTCGGACTTCTGTGGGTCGGCGCGCGCCAGCCCGTGCTGGAGCTGGACGATCCCAACGCGCCTGTATTCGAGCTGCCGGAGACGGCACCCACGCTGCTGTCCGGATTGCACTACCTGTTGGCGGTGGTGGTGCTGATCTGGTGCCTGATGGTGGAGCAGCTGTCGCCGGGGCTGTCGGCGTTCTGGGCCACTGCTTTCCTGATCTTCGTGATGCTCACGCAACGCCCGCTGATCGCCGCGCTGCGCGGCAAAGGCAACTACGCCGCCGCTCTGCGCGATGGTTTTGCCGACCTCGTGAGCGGCCTCGAAACCGGCGCACGCAACATGATCGGCATCGGCGTCGCCACGGCGGCGGCCGGCATCATCGTCGGCACCGTCTCGCTCACCGGCATCGGGCTCGTGATGACCGAGCTCGTCGAACTGCTGTCGGGCGGCAACCTGATGCTGATGCTGGTGCTGGTGGCGGTCATCAGCCTGATTCTCGGCATGGGCCTGCCGACTACCGCCAACTACATCGTCGTCTCCACGTTGATGGCGCCGGTGGTGGTCGAACTCGGCGCGCAGAGCGGCCTGCTGGTGCCGCTGATCGCGGTGCACATGTTCGTCTTCTACTTCGGCCTGATGGCCGACGTGACGCCGCCGGTCGGGCTGGCGTCGTTCGCGGCCGCGGCGATCGCGCGCACCGACCCGATCAAGACGGGAATCACCGCCTTCTACTACAGCATGCGAACGGCGATCCTGCCGTTCCTCTTCATCTTCAACACCCAGCTGCTGCTGATAGGCATCGACAGCGTGCCGCACCTGCTGCTGACCGTGGGCATCGCCACCGTCGCCATGCTGGTGTTCGCGGCGGCCACGCAGGGCTACTTCTTCGTGCGTTCGCGCTGGTACGAATCGCTGGCGCTGCTCTTGGTCTGCTTTGCGCTGTTCCGGCCCGGCTACTTCTGGGACATGATCTATCCGCCGTACGAGGCGCGGCCCGCAGCCGAGCTCAACGAGCTGGTCGCGGCCGCGCCGAAGGACGCGCGCAAGCGCATCTGGGTCGAGGGCACCAACATCGAGGGCAAGGACGTGCGCAAAGGCGTGCTGTTGCCGCTGGGCGCACCGGGCACTGCGCAGGAGCGGCTGTCGCGCATCGGCTTGCGCCTGATGCCGCAAGGCGGCGAAATGCAGGTGCTGATGGTGCAGTTCGGCTCGACCGCCGAGAAGCTCGGCATGGAGCAGGGCTTTCGCATCACCCAGGTCGAGGTGCCGGCGCAGCGCCCGGCCAAGGAGTGGGTGTTCGTGCCGGCCGTGCTGCTGCTGGGCATCGTGATCGCATTGCAGCGCTCGCGCCGGCAGCGCTCGCCGGATGCGCCGCCGCGCGCCAAGCCGGCATGACGCGCATCGCGCTGATCCACGCGCTCGCGCACTCGGTGGCGCCGATCAACGACGCGCTGGCGCGCGACTGGCCGGCGTGCCGGCGCATGAACCTGCTGGACGATTCGCTCTCCGCCGACCTCGCGGCCGGCGGCGCGCTCGATGCGGCCATGACGGCGCGTTTCATCGCGCTGGCGGACTACGCGGTGGGCACCGGCGCCGACGCCTTGCTGTTCACCTGCTCGGCCTTCGGGCCCTGCATCGAAGCCGCGGCGCGCCGGCATGCCGACCGGCCGGTGCTCAAGCCCAACGAGGCCATGATCGACGACGCGGTGGCGAGCGGCGCGCGCATCGGCCTGGTCGCCACCTTCGCGCCGACGCTGCGCTCGATGCCGGCGGAGTTCCCGGCCGGCGTGGCGCTGGACGTGGAACTGGCCGAAGGCGCGCTGGCCGCGCTCGACCGGGGCGACACGGCCGGGCACGACGAGGCCATCGCCGAGTCCGCCGATCGGCTGGCGCAGCGCGGCGCCGGGCTCATCGCACTGGCGCAGTTCAGCATGGCGCGTGCACGCGCGTCGGTCGAATCGCGCAGCGGCCTGCCGGTGCTGACGACCGTCGACAGCGCCGTACGCGCCCTGCGCCGGCGCCTCGCCGCCTGACAGGTCCCGCAGGCCAACGCCCGTCCGCTTTTGGACGATTGCTTGCAACTTGTCCGCTGAGGGACTACATTTCGGCCAAGGAAGATGCCATGGCCCATGCTCAGCTCGCGCCCCGAAAGGTCCCCGCGCTCGACTCCCCTGCCGCCGCCGGTGCGGCCTTGCGGACCTTCTTCAACATCAGCCGCGCCTGGGGGCTGAACGCCACCGAGGAGCAGCGCCTGCTGGGCGTGCAGCGCTCGACGGTCTACGCCTGGCGCGCGGGTGACTATCCGGCCCGCCTCGACGCCGACACGCTCGAACGATTGAGCTACGTGTTCGGCATCTATTCGGCCCTGCAGGTGCTGTTCCCCGTCGGCGAACGTGCCGACGCGTGGATCCGCAAACCCAACGCCGCACCGCTGTTCGGCGGCGAGTCGGCGCTGGCGCGCATGCTCGGCGGGCGGGTCGCCGACTTGTTCCAGGTGCGCCAGTATCTCGATGCGGTGCGCGGCGGCGGCTCTTGACCCCGGCCGAGATTCCCGTCGTCGACCTGGGCTGGGGCGCGACCTATCGCCTCGTGCCGAGTCGCTTTCCGCCGATCGTTCTGTTCGAGCGCGTGGCCGACCCGGCCGATCTCGACGTGGTGTTCGCGATCGAGGCGCTGACCAATCCGCGCCTGCGCCAGGAGGTCGGCGAGATCTCGCTGGTTCCGCCGGCCGAGCGCATGAGCGGCCCGGGCAGCAGCCCGATCATGGCGGCATTCACCCACCTCAACCCCGCGGGCTCGCGCTTCGCCGATGCGAGCTATGGCGTGTACTACGCCGCACGCACGCTGCCCACAGCGGTGCGCGAGGTCAGCCATCACCAGGCGAAGTTCCTCGCCGCCACGCGCGAAGCCCCGATCTCGATCGACCTGCGCTGCTACAAGGCGCCGGTGCGCCGGCCGCTGCACGATCTTCGCGGGCTTCAGGCGCAATGGCCCGAGGTCTATTCACCCGACGACTACGGCGCCTCGCAGGCGCTCGGCGCCACGCTGCGCGCCATGGCCAGCTGGGGCGTCGCCTACGACAGCGTGCGCGATGCGGGCGGCGAGTGCGTGGGCATCTTCCGCCCGCTGGCGCTGGCGCCAGCGGTGCAGGGCCAGCACGTCGCGCTGCAATGGAACGGGCGGCAGATCGAATCCTGGTACGTGAAGTCCGAACTGCACCGCCTGTGATACATGCGGTTTCCAGCGCGCAAGGAAAAACGGAATCCTTGTAAAGCACGCAGTACGAACGGCAGCGCGCCACGCCCGCCGCGCGATTGCAACTTGCAGCACACGGACACGATGCGGGCGCGTCGTTTGCTCAATGTGGCTTCCTGACCCACGTGCCCCCGATTCGAAGTACCCCCATGCCGAACTCCCGCCTTCGAACCTTCACCCTGACGCTGGCAGCCACCTACCTGAGCGTGGCCGTGGGCGCCGCCCAGGCGATGGTTTCCAAGCCGCCGGCGCAGTCCAACTCGAGCGCCAAGCCGGCCCCCGCCGTCAAGCGTGTCGACTTCGGCCGCGAGCGGCCTTCACGCGACGCCCGCAAGGTGGCCCAGTGGGCGCTGGATTCCGGCGACCACCAGGGCGAGCCGTTCATCATCGTCGACAAGGTGCGCGCCCGCGTGTATGTCTTCGAGGCCAGCGGCAAGCTGCGTGGCGCGGCGCCGGCGCTGCTCGGTTTCGCCAAGGGCGACCACACCGTGCCGGGCATCGGCGACAAGAAGCTCTCCGAGATCAAGCCCTCGGAACGCACCACGCCGGCGGGCCGCTTCGTCTCCGAGCCGGGGCGCAACATGCGCGGCGAAGACATCGTGTGGGTCGACTACGACGCCGCGGTGTCGATGCACCGGGTGCTGACCACCAACCCGGCCGAGCGACGGCTGCAGCGGCTGATGTCCAAGACACCCAAGGACAACCGCATCTCCTACGGCTGCATCAACCTGCCTGTGGCGTTCTACGAGAAGGTGCTCAGCCCGACCGTGGCGAAACACGAGGCGGTCATCTACGTGCTTCCCGAGTCGCGACCGCTCAGCCAGGTGTTCGGCCTGCGCGACGGCGCAGACAAGCGCCGCGCCACCGCCAGGGCGGGCAAGCCCGAAGCGATCCAGCTGCACCACCTCGACGGCGCCTGATCCTGGCGCACGCGCCGCGCCAGCGTCGCAGGCAGAAAAAACCGGGCCCGAGGGCCCGGCTTTCGTATGCCCGCTGTCTGCGATCAGTTGCGGTCGGTGCGCGCCGCGCGCTCGCCGCGCGTGCCGCTCGTCGAGTAGTCGGTCGACGTGCTGCTGGAGCCCGACATGCCGCTGGTGCTCGACGGCGTGCTCGTCGTGTCGGTGGTGCTCGAGGTGGTGCCGCTCGAGGTGGTGCCGCTCGAGGTGGTGCCACTCGACATGGTGCCGCTGGTGCCAGTCGTGCTGGTCGTGCCCGTGCTGGTGCTCGGCGTCGTGCCCGACAGGCTCGACGATCCGGTCGCGCCGCTGGTGGTCGACGTGTCTGTGCTCGTCGTGCCGGTGCCGGACGTGGAGCCGGTGGTGGATCCGGTTGTCGTCGCCGTGCCCGAGGCCGGACCGAAGTTCGAGCTGTTGGTCGTCGCCGGCGTGCCCGTGCCCGAAGACGTGGTCGCGCCCGGGGATTGGGTCTGCTGGTTCGGACCTTCAGCGGTTCCGGATGCAGTCTGGGCGTAAGCGACGCCCAGGGCCGCAGCCAGAGAGGCGGCGGCAGCGGCAATGGTCAAGCGTTTTGGCAGTTTGCTCATGTGGATCTCCTGTTGCAGGGTGAAAGTAGGGTTGCTATCGGTTGCCCGCTACAGCGCTCCGCGTTGATTTGCTGGTGCGCCAAAAGACTCGGCAGACAAGCAATGGGCAAGCTGCGTGCCTTGCGGCGCTTGGGCCGGCGCCGGGTACGCACTGGTGCTGCGGCACGCCGATCGGCAGAATCGGACTTCATCGAATGCCGGTCGGGGCTTCGTCCTACGCCGACAGTGCGCACGCTGCGGCGAAATGGAACCAGCGAGGAACGCCCACATGGAACACCTGCCACACGACGTCTGGCTGCAGCGCTGCGCCAGGCGGGTCAGCCAGCTCGACCACGACATCGTCGGCGACGAGGCGCGGCGCATCGCACGCGAGCTCAAGTCCTTCGAGCGCACGGCCGCCATGCCGCCCGAGGCGGCGGCCGATTTCGTTGCGCGCGAGATGGCGCGGCCCGACCACCACCCACGCTTCGAACGCCGCGCGGCACCGCGCCGGTGATCCGGCGCGGTCTGCCGTGAACCGGTCGACGGGCGAACCATCGCGCCTCGACACCGAGCCGGTCGCGTGGCGCGGCTACGCGCGCGGCGCGGGCACCGCCTTGACCATCGGCCTGCTGGTGCTGGGGGCGGCGTTGCTCGCGCATCATCTGCTGCAGGTCGACTGGACGGCGATGCGCCGGGTCATGGCCGAGATGCCGCACGGCGCGCTGCTCGCGGCCGGCGCGCTCACCGCGGCGAGCTATGCCGTGTACTGCTGCTTCGATCTGCTGGGCAAGCGCACCACCGGCCATGCGCTCGGCCGCCAGCGGGTGATCGCGATCGGCTTCGTGAGCCACGCCTGCTCGCTCAGCCTCGGGCCGGCCGGCGCCGGCGTGCGCTTTCGGCTGGCGATGCGCCACGGCCTGCCCGCCCACCTCGTGGCCGCGCTGTGGATCTTCAACGTGGCGAGCAACTGGCTCGGCTTCATGTTGATCGCCGGCCTCGCGTTCGCCACGCAGCTGTTCACGCTGCCCGACACCTGGCACCTGGGGCGCGAGGCGCTGCGCTGGCTCGGCATCGCGCTGCTTGGGGGCCTCGTCGCCTTCCTGCTCGCCTGCAGGTTCGCCCATCACCGCGCCTGGACCGTGCGCGGCGTGCGCTTCAGCCTGCCGCCGGCCTGGGTGGCCGCGCTGCAGTGCGGCCTGTCGGCCCTGAACTGGCTGCTGATCGCCGGCGTGGTGCACGTGCTGCTGGGCGGCCAGGCGTCGTTCGAGCAGGTGCTGGGCACGGTGATGGCCAGTGCCGTGGCGCTCGCCATCATCGACGTGCCGGCCGGCCTCGGGGTCACCGAGGCGGTGTTCTTCGCTTTGCTGGGCGCGCAGGTCGGGCCGACCGAACTGCTCGGCGCGCTGCTCGCCTACCGCGCGATCTTCTTCGTCGCGCCGCTGCTGCTGGCAGCCCTCGTGTACCTGCTGCTCGAGTGGGACGCCCACCATCGCGGCGCGGCAGCGGCCGCGCCCGACCCGCTCAGGCGTCGCGCGCCATCGCCGCCCGAACGCTCCCGTGCGTCGCCGCCAGACGGGCTTCGGCCTGCGCCACGTCGAGCTTCATCAGGATGGCGACGATCGCGACCTTGACCTGGTAGCCGCAGGCGGCCAGGGCCTGGCGCGCCGTCTCCTCGTTGGCGCCGGTGGCGCGCATCGTGAGGCTGATCGCCCGGCGCAGCAGCTTGGCGTTGGTCGGCTGCAGGTCGACCATCAGGTTGCCGTAGACCTTGTTCAAACGCACCATGATCGCGCTGGACAAGGTGTTCAGCGCGATCTTCTGCGAGGTGCCCGCTTTCAGCCGCGTGCTGCCGGAGATGACCTCGCTGCCGGTGTTCAGCGTGATCGCCACCTCGGCACCCAGCGTCACCGGCGCGGCCGGGTTGTTGGCGATGCCGATGGTCAGGGCGCCCAGCGCGCGCGCTGCTTCGAGAGCGCCCATCACGTAGGGCGTGGCGCCGGAGGCGGCGAGCAGGATGACGACATCCTTGTCGCACACGTCCGCCGCGACCAGATCGAGCCGGCCCTGTTCGAGGCTGTCTTCGGCGCCCTCCACCGCCTCGAACATGGCCTGCTGGCCGCCGGCCAGCAGCGCGACGGCGCGCTCCTTGGGCCAGGAGAACGTGGGGTACAGCTCCACGCTGTCGAGCACGCCGAGGCGACCCGAGGTGCCGGCGCCGACGTACACCAGCCGCCCGCCGGCGGCGATGCGCGGCACCGCGGCGGTCACCGCCGCGGCGATCTGCGGGCTGGCCGCGCGCACCGCCCTCAGCGCGTGGCGCTGGTCGTCGATGAAGGCATCGACCAGCTCCGGCACCGCGTAGCAATCGAGGTCGGGGTGGCAGTCGCTGGGCGTCTCGGTGGTCAGCGAGGCCTGGTCCGCCGGCGCCGCCGGGCGCGGCTGCGCTGAGGCATCGGGGCCGGGTCGGGTGGAGAAGGCGCTGGTCATCGGGAGTCGTAGGGCGGCCGGCAGCCGTTGCACGGCGCCGGCCGCCTCATGATCGCCATCCGCGATGGATCGATCAAGCCCGCGAAGGTTCGCGTCGCGGGTTTAGTGCGTTCGTGCAACGGGCACGCGGGGTCTCCCGCGCGTGCCCGCGCGGCGCTAAATATCAGCGTCCGTCGCCGTCCGAGTCGCCGGGCATGGCGCGTTCGACGGCGTTACCCAGGCGGTCCCACGAGTCGCGTGTCGCCTCCTTGGCGCGCTCCCAGGTCAGGCGCGATTCGCCGCGATAGCGGTCCCAGTCGCGGCCCAGCTCGGGCTCGACTTCCTCGAAGGGCCGCCCGGCGTACTCGTCATAGCGGTTGTAGGCGTACTGGTACGCCGGGCTGTAGTCGTCGTAGCTCCAGGCGGCGTCGTGGTACGGGCGGGTGGCGTAGTTCTCCCGCCAGTAGGCGTCTTCCGCGGTCGGATCGACGAGTTCGGCAATGCCCTTGCCCGCCAGCCCGCCCGCGAGCGCGCCGACGGCGGCACCCA
>DASWVR010000032.1:0-5091 GCA_036401155.1 Piscinibacter sp.
CTCGCGGCGGCGCGCGAACACCGCTGCGACATGATCGTGATGGCCACCCACGGCCGCGGGGTCGTGGCCGAACTGCTGTGGGGCTCGCACACCCGCGAGGTCGTGACACGCAGCGAGGTGCCGGTGCTGGTGGTGCATTGATGGCACCCAGCCTCCACGGCGCGGGATGATGTGTTTCTCCCGGTTTGCATCCGGGAGGCGTTGACAGCCGCTACTTGCGAACGCGATCGATGTTCAGCGCGACACGCTCGCCGCCGACCTTGGCCACCGTACCCGCGGTGATCAGGTCGCCGGCTTCCGCCGCGGCGGTGCCGCTGCGCGAGACGCGGGCGTCGATGCGCACCTCGGCCATCTCCGACAGCTTGAGCTGCGGGTTCATCAGCATGGTGTCGTCGAGCGTGAACTGGAGCGGCAGGTCGGATACCTGCGCGCGCTGCACGGCCAGCGGCGTCGGCGAGCCGTCTGTCGCGCGCGCGAACACGAACACCGTGTCGGTGGGCTTGACCTGGGCCATCAGCTCGGGCGCGAGGCTCACGCTGCCGGTGACCGACTTAGCGCGCGGACCGGCAGCCGGTTGCGTGGCGCCCGGCGCCGCGCGCAGCCCGGCCGGCGCGGCAGCGGCCACCGGGGCTCCGATCTCGGCCAGCGTCTTCATCAGCCACTTCGCGTCGTCGGACTCCGGCGGCAGCTGTTTCAGCAGGCGCTGCCAGTGGCGCGCGGCCTCGGGGAAGTCGTTGCGCTTGTAGGCGGCGGTGGCGGCGAGCGACAGCGCCATCGGGTAGTCGGGATCCAGCTGCAGGGCGGTCTTCACCAGCCGCAGCGGTTCGCCTTCGATGTTGCCGTTGGCTTGCGTGGCGAGCACGTCGGCGTAGGCGGATAGCAGCGCGGGGTCCTTGTTCAGCTCGTCGCCGACACGCAGGAACGCGGCCTGCGCTTCGGCGGTGCGCCCCATCGCGTGATAGGAGCGTGCCAGCATCGCCCAGCCCTTGGTGTCGCCCGGGTTCTGCTCCAGGCGCGCCGCCAGCGCCGCGACCATCTGCTCGATGTCTGCGGCCGCGCCCTGGTGGGCGTCCGCCACGGCCTGCTGCGTCTGCGGCAGGAGCGCGACCGGCGCGCCGAGCTGCGCATACAGGCCCGCGGCGGCGAGTGGAACGGCGAGCGCGAGAACCAGCGTGGTGTGGCGGGCAGCGGTCCTGGGCTGCGCACGCGAGGTCGGCGCCGTCGCGGTGTCTTGCAGCAGGCGGCGTTGCAGTTCGTCGCGGGCCTGCGCGTGGTCGGCCGGTGCGATCGTCCCGGCGGCCAGGTCGCGGTCGAGTTCGGCCAGCTGGTCGCGGTAGATGCCGGCGTTGAGTTCGCGCACCGACGCGTCGGCCTCGATCGGCCGCTGCTGCTGCCACGGGCGCAGCAGCAGCAGGATCGTGACGGCGATCAGCCCGATCGCGGCGAAGAGAAAGGCACCCATCAGCGGTCTCCGGAAAGCAGTGCGGCGGCGCGCGCCTTGTCGGCGTCGGTCAGCGTCGCGTCGTCGTGACGGCGCCGGCGCAGATGCCAGGTCAGCCCGATCAGGCCCAGAGCCATCAGGACGAAGGGGCTCGCCCACAGCAGCCAGGTGGTCGGCTTGAGCGGCGGGCGGTAGAGCACGAAGTCGCCGTAGCGCTGGACGAGGAACTCGCGGATCTCGGCGTCGCTCTTGCCGGCCTTGATCAGCGTGCGCACCTCGCGGCGCAGGTCTTCGGCGAGCCCCGAGCGCGAGGCGGCCAGCGATTCGTTCTGGCACACGAGGCAGCGCAGTTCGTCGGCAATCGCGACGAGCCGCTTCTCGACGGCCTCGTCCTCGGCCATGGGCGTGGCCTGCTGGGCATGCGCGCCCAGCGCGAACAGCGCCAGCAGCAGCGTGAAGACGAACTTCATTTCTTCAGCTCCTCGATCAGCGGCAGGATCTTGCCCTGCAGCACTTCGGGCGTGACCGGGCCGATCTGCTTGAAGCGGATCATGCCGGCCTTGTCGATGACGTAAGTCTCCGGCACGCCGTAGACGCCGTAGTCGATGCCCACGCGGCCGTCGCGGTCGACGGCCGAGACCAGGTACGGGTTGCCGTGCTGCTCGAGCCAGCGCACGGCCTCGGCGCTGCCGTCCTTGTAGTCGAGCCCGACCAGCGGCACGATGTTGCGCTTGGACAACTCCAGCAGCAGCGGATGCTCCTGCAGGCACGACACGCACCACGACGCCCAGACGTTGAGCAGCCACACCTGGCCCTTCATGTCGGCCGGCGAGAAGAAGCTGCCGTCCGTCGCGGCGAGCTTGGGCAGGCTGAACTCGGGCGCCGCCCGTCCCACCAGCGGCGAGGGCACCTCGCGCGGATCGCGGTTCAGGCCGACCGCCAGGAAGGCCGCCAGCGCCAGGAACAGCGCCAGCGGAATCAGGAACTTCTTCATGCCGGAGCCCCTTGGAACGCCACCTGGCGCTTCTTCAGGCGATAGCGCTTGTCGGCCGCGGCCAGGCCGCCACCGATCGCCATCAGCAGGCAGCCGCCCCAGATCCACGTCACGAAGGGCTTGTAGTAGACGCGCACGCTCCACGCTGCCGAGGCGCCGCGGCCGTCGAGCTGCTCGCCGAGCGAGACGTAGAGGTCGCGGGTCCAGCCGGTATCGATGGAGGTTTCCGTCATCGGCATGCTCGACGAGAAATAGGCGCGCTTCTCGGGGTTCATCTTCTTCAGCACCTTGCCGCCCTTGGACAGCTCGACGTCGCCGCGCTGCGCGACGTAGTTGGGGCCGCGCACCTGGTTGACGCCCAGCAGGCGGAAGTCGTAGCCGCCGATCGACACCGTGTCGCCGATCACCATGCGCACGTCCTTCTCGACTTCATAGCCTTTGACCATCGTGACGCCGAGCACGAACGCCGCCATGCCCAGGTGCGCCACATGCATGCCCCAGAAGGACAGCGGCGGAATGCCGGTCTTGAGCCGGTCGGCCACCTGGACGACGGTGCTGGCGGCAATCCACACCACCAGCAGCAGGCCCAGCGCGATCAGCGGCGTCCATTGGCCCATCAGGAACGGCAGGCCGATGCCGGCGGCGAGCGCCAGCACCGCGGGCAGGCGCAACCGACGCCACATGTCGCGCAGGTCGAGTTCCTTCCAGCGCGCAAGCGGCCCCACCGCGATGAGGAAAAGCAGCGGCATCATGACCGGCACGAACACGCTGTTGAAGTACGGTGGGCCGACCGACAGCTTGCCCAGCCCCAGCGCGTCGATGAACAGCGGGTACAGCGTGCCAAGCAGCACCGAGCCGCAGCCCACCACCAGCAACACGTTGTTGATCAGCAGCAGCGTCTCGCGCGACATCAGCGCGAAGCTGCCGCCGAGGCCGACCTTCGGCGCGCGCCAGGCGAACAGCGCCAGCGAACCGCCGATCACGACCACGAGGAAGGCGAGGATGAACAGGCCGCGCGCCGGGTCGGTGGCAAAGGCGTGCACCGAGCTGAGCACGCCTGAGCGCACGAGGAAGGTGCCGAGCAGCGACAGCGAGAACGCGGCGATGGCGAGCAGCACGGTCCAGTTCTTGAAGCTGCCGCGCTTTTCCGTCACGGCCAGCGAATGGATCAGCGCGGTGCCGACCAGCCACGGCATGAAGGAGGCGTTCTCCACCGGGTCCCAGAACCACCAGCCGCCCCAGCCGAGTTCGTAGTAGGCCCACCAGGAGCCGAGTGCGATGCCCAGCGTGAGGAACAGCCAGGCGACGGTGGTCCAGGGCCGCGACCAGCGTGCCCAGGCGGCGTCGAGCCGGCCCGACAGCAATGCCGCGATGGCAAACGCGAAGGCGACCGAGAAACCGACATAGCCCATGTAGAGCATGGGCGGGTGGAAGACCAGCCCCGGATCCTGCAGCAGCGGGTTCAGGTCCTGTCCGTCCAGCGGCGCCGGCAGCAGGCGGTTGAACGGGTTCGACGTGAACAGGATGAACATCAGGAAGCCAGCCGACAGCAGGCCAAGCACGCCGATCACGCGCGCGACCATCGCCTGGGGCAGCTGGCGCGACAGCAGGCTCACCGCCAGCGTCCAGCTGCTGAGCATCAGCAGCCACAGCAGCAGCGAGCCCTCGTGGCCGCCCCACACCGCGGCGGCGCGGTAGGCGGTCGGCAGCTTGCTGTTGGAGTGCTGCGCCACGTAGGTGACGGAGAAGTCGTTGTTCAGGAAGGCCGCCATCAGGCAGCCGAACGCGAACGCGACCAGCACGAACTGCGTCTGCGCGGCGGGCCGGGCGAAGGCGACCCAGCCGGCGTCGCCGCGGTGCGCGCCGACGATCGGCAGCACGCCTTGCACGAGCGTCACGAGCAGCGCGAGGATCAGCGCCAGATGGCCGAGTTCGGGGGTCATTTCTTGGTTTTCCCATGTGCGGTGTCGACCGCGTGCTGCGCCTCGGGCGGCATGTAGTTCTCGTCGTGCTTGGCGAGCACCTCGCTGGCGACGAATTCGCCCTGGGCGTTGAGGCGGCCTTGCGCCACCGCGCCTTTGCCCTCCTTGAACAGGTCGGGCAGGATGCCGGTGTACTGCACCGGCATGTCGCGCGCGGTGTCGGTGATGACGAAGTGCACCGTCATCTGGTCGCGTTGGATGCTGCCGGGTTTGACCAGGCCGCCGACGCGGAAGGCACGCTCCTTGGGCGCCTCGCCGGCCTCGACCTGCGTGGGCGAGTAGAAGAAGGCGACGTTGCTGTTGAGCGCGTTGAGCACCAGGGCCGAGGCAGCGCTCACGCTGGCCAGGCCGCCGAGGATGATCAGCAGTCGTTTGGTACGGGGTTTCATGCGGCTTGCCTCTGGACGGTGGTGGCGGGCGACTTCGAAGCGCCGGGGGTGGCGCGGTGCTGGCGGCGCAACATCTGCACGAGGCGGCGATGGTGCTGGCGCAGCAGCACCGGCTCGACCAGCATCGCGAGCGCGCAGGCGCCGACGCTGCCCCAGACATAGGGGCCGTAGCCCCCCATCGCAAAGAACTCGCTGACGCTATGCCACTGCATGTTGCACCCACTCGGTATGACGTTCACGCTCGAGAATGATGTTGCGTACCCGGGCGAGCGCGACAGCGATCGA
>DASWVR010000033.1:0-14869 GCA_036401155.1 Piscinibacter sp.
TGCGCGCGCGACGACGCCGCCAGGCCGATCGCGCGGCGCAGCAGCGATGCGCCGTCCTTGCCGTCGGCGGGGTAGTTCGCCACGCCGCAGGCCACGGCCACCGACACGTCGCTGCCGGACACCGCAAACGGCGGGTGCAAGGCGCCGCACAGCTTGGCCGCCACACGCTCGGCGTCGTTCGGGTCCTGGAACTTGGGCAGCAGCACCGCAAACGCATCGGCGCCGAGCGATGCGACGACGTCGCTCGCGCGCACGCCCACCCGCAAGCGCACGGCGATCTTGCGGCGCAGCACGTTGGCCGACTCGACCCCAAGCCGCGCCTCGGCGCTGGCCAGCCCCTCGACACGCAGCGCGAGCAGCGCCATCGGTGCCGGCTCGCGCTCGCGCAGGGCGATCAACTGGTTGGCGTGTTCGATCAGCTGGCTCTGGTTGGGCAGCCCGGTCATCAGGTCGGTGGCGTAGGCCTTGCGCGCCAGCCGGTCCTGGGCTTTGCGTTCGATCGCCAGGCGCAGCGCACGCGGCAGCGCGTCGACCGCATCGATCGCCAGCGGCAGCACGTCCTGCACGCCCTTGCGCACCAGCAGCGTCGCCAGTTCCGCGCCCGGTTCGTCGGTGGTGAGCACGATCAGCGCCGGCTCGGCGGTCGCCTGCGACAAGGCGGGCCACTGCAGCAGCTTGCGGGCGTCGACCGTACGCGCGGTGATGAGCACCGCGTCGAAGGGTTCTTCAGCCAGCCGCGCCGCGGCCGCATCGAGCCCCTGGCTGATCGACAGGTCGAAGGGCCCGAACGCGGAGGCTGGTGCCAGCGCCGGCAGCACCGTGCCTTCGCCGACCACCATCAGGACGCGCACCGTCGCATTGCTCATGTCGATCTCGCGGAAGGACCAAAGAGAAAGGCCGCATGGCGGCCCGGAACGGTGGAGCGGGTGAAGGGAATCGAACCCTCGTATGAAGCTTGGGAAGCTGCCGTTCTACCATTGAACTACACCCGCATGGGGCGTGATTATAGGGACGCTCGGGCACAATCCGGCTCCGCCATGAACTCCCCCGACCCATTTCCCCGCCGCCGCAGCATCCGCAGTTTTGTCGTTCGTGCCGGCCGCATGGGGCCGGGCCAGCAGCGCGCGCTCGACGAACTGGCGCCGCGCTTCGTGCTGCCTTTCGCGCCTGCCGCTCTCGACACCGCATGCGTCTTCGGCCGCACGGCGCCGGTGGTGCTCGAAATCGGTTTCGGCATGGGCGACGCCACCGCGGCGATTGCCGAGGCCACGCCCGGCACCGACTTCATCGGCGTGGAGGTGCACCCGCCGGGTGTGGGCGCGCTGCTGAAGAAGATCGGCGAGAGGGGCCTGGCGAACGTGCGCATCGTCCAGCACGACGCCGTCGAGGTGCTGGAGCAGATGATCGCGCCGGATTCGCTCGCCGGCGTGCACGTGTTTTTTCCCGACCCCTGGCACAAGAAGCGGCACCACAAGCGCCGGCTCATCCAGGAGCCCTTCGTCGGCCTGCTTGCGTCGCGCATCGCGCCCGGCGGCACGATGCACTGCGCCACCGACTGGCAGCCGTACGCCGAGCAGATGCTGCAGGTGCTGTCGGCGCAGCCGCTGCTCGCCAACACGGCCGAGGGCTATGCGCCCAAGCCGGGCTACCGGCCGCTGACCAAGTTCGAACACCGCGGCCTCAAGCTCGGCCACGGCGTGTGGGACCTGGTGTTCAGGCGCGTCGCGTAGGACCGGGCGTTACGCGCGCCACTCGACCCAGCCGCTCCAGGCGGTGAACAACACCAGCGCGCCGAAGACGATGCGGTACCAGGCGAACGGCACGAAGTCGTGCGTGGAGACGTAGCGGATCAGCCAGCGAATGCACAGCAGCGCGCTGAAGAAGGAGAACACCAGGCCGACCGCGAACATCGGCAGGTCGCCCATGCTCAGCAGTTCGTGGTTCTTGAGCACCGAGTACGCGCCGGCGCCCATCAGGGTCGGAATGCCGAGGAAGAAGCTGAACTCGGTGGCCGCCTTGCGCGACAGGCCGAACACCATCGCGCCGATGATCGTGGCGCCCGAGCGGCTGGTGCCGGGGATCAGCGCCGCGCATTGCACGAGGCCCACCTTCAGCGCGTCCAGCGCGCTCATGTCGTCGACCGTCTCGACCCGGGCATGGTGCCGCCCCGCCAGGTCGAGCTCGCCGTAGCGGCGGTGGTGTCGCCGCTCGACCCACAGGATGATGAGCGCGCCGACCACGAAGGCCATCGCCACCGGCACCGGGTGGAACAGGTGTTCCTTGATCGGCGCGTTGAAGGCGAGCCCGAGCACCACCGCCGGGATGAAGGCGATCAGCAGGTTGAGCGCGAAGCGCTGGGCCACCGCGTCGTGCGTGATCCCGCGCACCGTGCTGGAGAGCTTGACGCGGTACTCCCAGATCACCGCGAACATCGCGCCGGTCTGGATGGCGATCTCGAAGACCTTGATCTTGCTGCCGGTGAAATCGAGCAGCGACGCCGCGAGGATGAGGTGTCCCGTCGACGAGATCGGCAGGAACTCGGTCAGGCCTTCGACGATGCCCATGATCGCGGCCTTGACCAGCAGCGTGATATCCAAACGAAAGTCCCCCGGCGTGAACGACGCGGGATGATAGCGGCTCACATCCGGGCAGCCCCGACACGCCGGTCAGGCCGCGCGCGCGGCTGCCGCCAGCGTGGCAATGCAGTCGCGCCGACCCTCGCTAGCGGCCTATCGGCGCGAGCGTCACTTCGACGCCGCGCGAGGTCACCGTCACCGCGCCGGGCCGGACACCGCGGCCCTCGGCGTCTTTCAGGTCCTGCGGCTTGAAGCGGTACAGCACGGCGTCCTCGAGCATGTATTCCGCGATCAGCGCGCCCAGGCGCTGCATGCCGGCCTTCTTTTCCGGGGGCACGTTGTTGAGCTGGAAATCATCGACCCGCACCTGCGTCATGCGGATCGCCTTCTCGGCGTCGTCGTAGCGCAAGGCGTATTCGACGCCCAGGCGGCCGTTCAGCGTGGTGCGGCTCATGCGTTCGGTGGCCGACACGTCGAAGGCGCTCGCGAGCCGGTTGATCGCCGACAGCAGCTTGACCGAAGGCCGCTGCACGCGCACGTCGAGCACCTCCAGCAGGCGGCGCTGGAACGGCCCGTGCTGCTCCAGCAACCGCGCCATGTCGGCATCGCTGAAGACCATGGTGCGCGGCGCGTCGAGCGTGGAACAGGCCGCGAGAAGGAAGCCGGCGAGACCGAGCAACAAGAACGCTCGAAACTGTTGGATTGTTTTCATTCGTACCTCAATGCTTGGATGGGCAGCAGTCCCGCTGCCCGGCGTGCGGGGTAGAAGCCGAAGAACACGCCCACGGCCGCCGAGAAACCCGCCGCCAGGAGGATAGACGAGCCCGTCAACGCGACCTTCCAGCCGGCGAATGTCGCCACGGCCCATGTGGACACCACACCCACCAGCACGCCGATCGCGCCGCCCGCCAGGCTCAGCACGATCGCCTCGATGAGGAACTGCACCAGGATGTCGCGCCCGCGCGCGCCCACCGCCATGCGCAGTCCGATCTCGCGGGTGCGCTCGGTCACGCTGACCAGCATGATGTTCATGATGCCGATGCCGCCCACCACCAGGCTCACGCCGGCCACCGCGGCCAGCAGCAGCGTCATCACCCGGCTCGATTCCTCCTGCGCCTGCAGCACTTCGGTCAGGTTGCGCACGGTGAAGGTGTCGTCGGCGCCGGGCTGCAGCTTCTGCCGCTGGCGCAGCAGTTCGCGAATGCTCTCCTCCGCAGCCTTCATGTCCTGGCCTTCATGCACCTTCACGTTGATCGTGCTGACGCGCCGCAGCCTGCCCGTGTTGCCGCCCTGGATGCGGTTGCGCAGCGTGGAGATCGGCACGACGGCGATGTCGTCCTGGTCCTGGCCGAAGGCGTTCTGGCCCTTGGGCGACAGCACGCCGATGATCGTCACCGGCACGTTGCGGATGCGCACCACCTGATCGATCGCGTCGGCGTCGCCGAACAGCTGGCGCGCCACCGACTGGCCGACGATCGCGACCTTGCCCGAGCCCTGGATCTCGCTGTCCTCGAACAGCCGGCCCGACGCGAGCGGCCAGTCGCGCGCCTCGAAGTAGTCGTTGGTGGTGCCGGTGATGGAGGTGCTCCAGTTGACGTTGCCGGCGACGATCTGCGCCGACGAACGGTTGCTCGGCGCGGCCACCTGCACCTCGGGCACCTCGCGCGCGATGGCGGCGGCGTCTTCCTCGGTCAGGTTCTGGCCGCTCTGCGCGCCCATGCGAACGCCGCCCGCCGTCTGGGTGCCGGGCAGCACCAGCATGATGTTGGAGCCGAGCGACTTCATCTGCTCCGACACCCGCTGCTGCGCCCCGCTGCCGACCGCGATCATGGTGATCACGGCGGCCACGCCGATGATGATGCCGAGCATCGTGAGGATGCTGCGCAAGAGGTTGGTCCTCAGCGCGCGCAAGGCCGAGCGCAGCGCCGCCAGCGTGTTCATGCCGCCGCCTCCGCCGCCTGCCGGTGCGGCGGCTGCCGCACGTCTTCGATGATGCGGCCGTCGCGGAAGACGAGCCGGCGCCGCGCCCACGCCGCGATGTCGGACTCGTGGGTCACCAGCACCACCGTCATGCCCTGCGCATTGAGCTCGGCCAGCAGGCGCATGATGTCTTCGGAGGTTTGCGAGTCGAGCGCGCCGGTCGGCTCGTCGGCGAGGATCAGCTGCGGCCGGTTGACGAGCGCGCGGGCGATCGCCACCCGCTGCTGCTGGCCGCCGGAGAGCTCGGCCGGCGTGTGCTGCGCGCGCTCGGCGAGGCCCACCCGCTGCAGGCTCGCGAGCGCACGTTCGTGCCGCTCGGCGCTCGGCACGTTGGCGTAGAGCATCGGCAGCTCCACGTTCTCCAGCGCCGAGGTGCGCGGCAGCAGGTTGAACTGCTGGAACACGAAGCCGATGCGGCGGTTGCGCACCGACGCCAGCTGGTCGGCGGCCATGCCTTCCACCGCTTCGCCGGCGAGCCGGTAGCGGCCGCTGGTCGGGCGGTCGAGGCAGCCGAGGATGTTCATCAGGGTGGACTTGCCGGAGCCCGACGCACCCATGATGGCGACGAAGCCGCCCTCCTCGATGTCGAGCGACACGCCGCGCAGCGCATGCACCTCGTTGCCGCCCATCGCGTACACCTTGGTGAGTTCGCGTGCTTCGATCAGCGCGGCCATGCTCAGAGTCTCATGCGCGGACCGGCCGGCGCGGGCGTGCCCGTCCCCGCGCTGCCAGGCGCCACCGTGCCGACGATCACCTCGGCGCCTTCGACGAGCCGCGCCGCATCCGGCGAGTTCGGCGGCACGATCAGCTCGGTCATGGTGCCGTCGGTGATGCCCAGGCGCACGTCGACCGCGCGCGGCTTGCCGCTCTCGAGCAGGTGGATGCGCCCGCGCGTGCTCTGCCGCCGCCCGCCTTCGCCGGTTCTCGCGCGCGCCGCCGCACCGGGCTCCGCGGTGGTCGCCTGCCCGGCCTGCGGCCGGGCACCCTCGGGCCGCTCCTGCGCTTGCGCCCGGCGGACCGGCACCTCTCCGTCCCGGGTCGCCGCGTCTGCCGGGCCGCTGCCCGAAGCGGTATTCGCCGCCGGCTGGACGCCAGGGAGGCGCACGCGCAGCGCCGCATTGGGCACCTTCAGCACGTTGTCGCGCGTGTCGGTGACGAGGCGCACGTTGGCCGTCATGCCGGGCAGCAGCCGCGTTTCGGGGTTGGAGAAGTTCACCACCACGGTGTACGTGATGACGTTCTGCGTGTTGGTCGCCGACTTGCGCACCTGGCTCACGCGGCCCTCGAAACTGCGCCCGGGGAAGGCGTCGACGGTGAAGCTCGCCGTCTGATCGAGCTTCACGCGGCTGATGTCGGCCTCGTCGATCGAGGTCTGCACCTGCATGTCCGAGAGGTTCTGCGCGATGACGAACAGTTCGGGCGCCTGCAGGCTCGCCGCCACCGTCTGGCCGAGCTCCACGCTGCGCTTGATGACCACCCCGTCCACCGGCGAGCGCACCTGCGTGCGTTCGATGTCGACCTTGGCCTGCGCCACCAGCGCCTCGCGCTGCTTCACCGCGGCCTGGGCGCTGGCGATCTGCGCCTGCGCCACCTGCACCTGCGCCTGCGCCGCCCTCACGCCGGCGCTCTGGCTCGACACCAGCGCGCGCGAGGTGTCGAGCTGCGCCGGCGAAATGAAGTTCTGCGCCACCAGCTCCTGGTTGCGCTGCAGCGCACGCTGCGCCTCGTGCAGATCGACCGTCGCGCGCGACACCGCCGCCTGGGCCGCGGTGGCGTTGGCCTGCGCATTGAGCACCGAGGCGCGGGCCGAGTCGAGATCGGCCTGCACCTGGCGCAGCTTGTACTCGAAGGCCTCCGGGTCGATGCGCGCCAGCAGCTGGCCGGCCTTCACCTCGGAGTTGAAGTCGGCGTACAGCTCCTTGATCTGTCCCGAGACCTGGGTGCCGACCTGCACCTGCGTCACCGGGGTCACCGTGCCCGAGGCGGCGACTGTCGCCTGCAGCGAGCCGCGTTCGATGCGCGCGGTGCGGTACTGCACGTCGCCGCCGCCGCCGCGCGCAAACCACCACGCGGCGCCGAGGCCGAGCAGCAGCAAGACGGTGAGTGCGATCCAGCGGCGTCGTGACATGGTTCGGATTTTCCGGGCTGCGATGCCCTTTTCGACGTGGCCGCGCGGCACTTCACCCATCTTTACGGCCAGGCAAACACGCGCAAAGCCGAGGCTGCACAGTCTCTCGCCTTGATCCCGAGCAACCCATGTGCCCCGGCTCGGCTTGACCCTGCAAAGCGGCCCGGCTACATTACTGACCAATCAGTCAGTATCTCCGATGACCACCAAGACCCCCACCCCGACGCGCCAGCGCCGCAAGGAAGCCCGGCCCCAGGAGCTGCTCAGCGCCGCGCTGGAGCTGTTCGTCGAGAAGGGCTTCGCCGCCACGCGCACCGACGACGTGGCCGCCCGCGCGGGCGTGGCCAAGGGCACGGTCTACCTCTACTACCCGAGCAAGGAAGACCTGCTGAAGGCCGTCGTGCGCGACAACCTGAGCACGCTGATCGCCGAAGGCGCGAGCATTGCCGGCAGCTTCTCCGGCTCGACGCAGGAACTGCTGGTGCTCCTGATGCAGACCTGGTGGGACCGCGTCGGCAACACCAAGGCCTCGGGCATCTTCAAGGTGATCATCACCGAGATGGGCAACTTTCCCGATTTCGCCCAGTTCTACCTGCACGAGGTGATGGAGCCGGGCCACGACCTGTTCACGCGGGTGCTCCAGCGCGGCATCGACCGCGGCGAGCTGCGGCCGGTGAACGTCTTCGAGGCGGTGCACGTGCTGATCTTTCCGATGCTGATGCTGTGCCTGCACAAACACTCGCTGGGCGCCTGCTCGGGCATGGAGCCGCTGATGGATCCGCGCAGCTTCATCGCGACCCACGTCGACGTGGTGGTGCGCGGGCTGCTGGTGCGTGCGGAAGAAGGCGCCGCCGCGAAGTCGCCGCGCCGCCCATGAATCGCTTGATCTGCGGCAGCGGCGCGGCCGTGGCCGGCCAATAAAATGGCCCGCTTTGCACACCACTCGCGAGAAAGCCCGCCATGAACGTCGAACAAGCCCGCTTCAACATGATCGAGCAGCAGATCCGCCCGTGGGATGTGCTGGACCAGGGCGTGTTGTCGCTGCTCGCGGTGGTCAGGCGCGAGGACTTCGTGCCGCCGGCGTACAAGGCCATGGCCTTCGTCGACACCGAGGTGCCGCTGCCCAACGGGCAGTCGATGCTCGCCCCCAAGGTGGAGGCGCGGTTGCTGCAGGAACTCGGCGTGCACCGCCACGAGCGCGTGCTCGAGGTCGGCGCCGGCTCGGGCTACATGGCCGCCCTGCTGGGCCACCGCGCGCAGCAGGTCATCACGCTGGAGATCGACCGCGAGCTGGCCGATTTCGCCCGCGCCAACCTGCAGCGCGACGGCGCAGCCAACGTGACGGTGCGGCACGCCGACGGCTCGAAGGGCCTGCCCGGCGAGGGCCCCTTCGACGTGATCCTGCTGTCGGGCTCGGTGGCCGAGGTGCCGCCCGCCCTGCTCGACCAGCTCAAGGTGGGCGGCCGGCTCGCCGCCATCGTCGGCCAGCAGCCGGTGATGCGCGCCATGCTGTTCACGCGTGCGAACGAACGCGATTTCTCGAGTGTCGCCGTGTTCGATACTGTCGCCCCGCGACTGGTCGGCTTCGACGAGCCGCCCCGCTTCAAGTTCTGATGAAACAGATCGCCGTCCAGAATCTGCGCTCCCACTGCACCGCATCGCAGACACTGCTGCTGGACGTGCGTGAACCGTGGGAGGTCGATATGGCGGCGATCCGGCTGGCGGACGTGCCGCACAAGAACATCCCGCTGCGCAGCGTGCCCGAGCGGCTGGACGAGCTGGACCGCTCGCAGTCCATCGTTTGCATCTGCCATCACGGGGTGAGAAGTCTGCAGGTCGTCGCATTTCTCGAGCGGCAAGGCTTCGAGTTCGTCTATAACCTCGCGGGCGGCATCGACGCCTGGTCGCTCGCGGTCGATCCGACCGTGCCGCGCTACTGACCAAGTAAAAACACTCAAGGAAGCCCCGCCCATGTCTGCCAAGAGCCTGCGCCCCCTCGCCTCCTTACCTGCCCGCCGCCTCCCACGGCTGGCCCCGCTGGCGCTGGGAATCGCGCTGGGCCTGGGCCTGGCCACCGGGGCCCGGGCGCAGAGCCTGTTCGAACTCTACGAAGCGGCGCGCGGCCACGACGCGCAGTACCTCGCCGCGCGGGCGCTGGCGGACTCGGCGGTGTACCGCGCCGAGCAGAGCCACGCGCTGCGCCGGCCTTCGCTGGGCGCCTCGATCGGCGCGTCGCGCCAGTCGGTCGACAACGCCTCCACCGACAGCACGACCCGCTCGAGCTCGGTGGGCCTGTCGGGCAGCCAGACCCTGTTCAACCGCGCCAACGATGCGACCATCGCACAAGCCGACAAGGGCGTGGAGGCGGCCAAGGCGGATGTGCTGCTGGCCGAGCAGGACTTGATCGTGCGTCTGAGCCAGGCCTACTTCGACGTGCTGACGGCGCAGGAGTCGGTCGCTTCCGCGGGAGCCAACCGGCGCGCGATCTCCGAGCAGCTGGCCTCGGCCAAGCGCAACTTCGAGGTCGGCACCGCCACCATCACGGATACCCGTGAAGCGCAGGCGCGCTTCGACATCGCGACGGCGCAGGAACTGCAGGCCGACAACGACCTGACGACCCGGCGGCTGGCGCTCGACACCATCGTCGGGCGCAGCGGCGCCGCGCCCAAACCGCTGGCGGTGCCCGACGCGATCGCGCAGCTGGTGCCCGGCTCGGTGGACGAGTGGGTCAGTGCCAGCGACACTGCGCCCGCGGTGCTGCGTCAGCGCGTGGCGCTCGAGGTGGCGGAGCTCGAAACCGCCAAGGCACGTGCGGGCCACCTGCCGACGGTCGCGCTGAACGCCACGCTGGGCCGCGGTCACGATTCCAGCAGCGGCACCCGCGTGCTCGTCCCCGGTTCGTCCGCCACGGCATTCAACACCTCGGGCTCGGGCAACACGTCCAACGTCGGCGTCACGATGAACCTGCCGCTGTTCGCGGGATTCGCGGTGCAGAACCGGATCAAGGAAACGCTGCTGCTCGAGCAGCAGGCGCGCGAGAACCTCGAGCTGGTGCGCCGCCGCGCCACCCAGGACACCCGCACCGCCTACTTCGGCGCGCAGTCGCTGCAGGCCCAGGTGAAGGCGCTCGAAGCGGCCGAATCGTCGAGCCAGCTGGCGCTCGAAGCGACGCAGCTCGGCTACAAGGTCGGCGTGCGCGTCAACCTCGACGTGCTGAACTCGCAGACCCAGCTCTTCAACGCCCGCCGCGACCTTGCCAAGGCGCGCAACGACGCACTCGTCAACAGCCTGCGCCTGCGCCAGGCGGCCGGCACGCTGTCGCCCGAAGACGTGCTGAAGCTCAACCAGCTGCTCGCGAAGTAAGCCGGTACGCGCGAGCCCTCGCAGCTCGGGACCGCGCCTGTCCTCAGGGCGCCGGCAGCAGCTCGCCGATCGCCTGTGCCATGCGCCGCGCCGCGCCGCGGTGTTCGGCGGCAAAGGCGAGCGAGCGCGCCGAGACTTCCTCGGCCCGGCGCATGTCGGCCACCAGCGCCAGCGCTTCGCGCACCGCCTCGTCGACATCGCCCACGCGCAGCGCGGCACCGGCCGCCAGCGACAGCTCGGCCGCCTCGGCGAAGTTGAACGTGTGCGGCCCCATCACCACCGGACAACCGCAGGCCGCGGCCTCGATCAGGTTCTGACCGCCGAGCGGCGCGAAGCTGCCACCGAGCAGCGCGGCACGCGCCAGCGCGTAGTACACCGGCATCTCGCCCATCGAATCGCCGAGCCAGACGTCGGCGCTCAGCGCGTCCGGCGGCGGCGCACCGTTCCAGGCGCTGCGCCGCGACAGGCGCAGCCCCGCGCCGCCGGCGAGCGCCGCCACGTCGTCGAAGCGCTGCGGATGGCGCGGCACGATGAGCAGCAGCGGCGCGTGCGCCGACGTCGAGGCCTGCCGCGACCACGCAGCCAACAGCATCGCCTCCTCGCCTTCACGCGTGGCCGCCGCCATCACCACCGGGCGCGGCAGCAATGCCCGCCACGCACGGCCGCGCTCGAGCAGTGCCGGATCGGGGGTCATGTCGAACTTCAGGTTGCCGCTCACGCGCACCCGCCGCGCACCGGCCTCGCGCAGGCGCTGTGCATCGGTCTCGGTCTGCGCGAGCACCAACGCCAGCTGCTCGACGGCCGGCCGCAGCACGGCGTCCAGGCGCCGGCCCTGGCGCTGGCTCTTTTCGCTCAGGCGCGCATTGGCCAGCACCACCGGCACGCCATGGGCAGCCGCGGCATGCAGCAGGTTCGGCCAGACCTCGGTTTCCATCAGCACCCCGACGGCGGGCTGGAACTGGCGGATGAATCGCAGCACCACGCCGGGCGTGTCGTAGGGCAGCCAGGCCTGGCGGTCGCCCTCGCGCAGCAGCGCCTGGCCGGCCTCGCGGCCGGTCGCCGTGCCGTGGGTGAGCAGCAGCCGCATGCCGGGCCGCTGTGCGCGCAGCTCGTCGATCAGCGCCGCGGCGGCACGTGTCTCGCCGAGCGACACCGCATGCACCCAGACCCAGCCGGCCGACGGCGGACCGGCATAGCGGCCCAGCCGCTCGGCCACCGCATGGCGGTACAGCGGCTCGGCGCGGCCGCGCCAGCGCAGGCGCAGCAGGTACAGCGGCGTGACCAGCGCCAACAGCGCCGAATAGCCGGCGCGCGCCAGCTGCTGCCAGGCTGCGTTGTCGGCACCCGCGCGGCTCTTCGCGTCCGGGTTCACCGCTGCGACACCTGCTGGAACTGCGTTCGCACCTGCTGCCAGGCTTTCCACACCGTCTCGACGTCGGGCGTGGGCTGCGCCTCGACGCAGATCTGGTAGGCATGGCCGTGGCTTGCCAGCGGGCCGGTGCGCCACGCGTTCGGCTGGTTGTAGATCTGCACGTGCGGCAGGTCGAGCGCCACGGCGACGCGGCTCAGCCCGCTGTCGACGCCGATCACGCCGTGCGCGGCGCCCATGCGGTCGGCCAGCGCGTCGATGCCCAGGTCGGGCCACACGTGGGCGGCCGGGCCGATCGAGCGCGCGATGCGCTCGGCGCGTGCGCGCTCGACCGCGCCGGCCTGCGGCAGCGCGATGTGCCAGCCGAGCTGCATCACGCGCCGGCCGATCTCCACCCAGTTCGCCTCCGGCCAGAGCCGCTCCTCGCGCGAACTGCCGTGCACGAACACGAGCGTGCGCTCCGTGGCTTCGAGCGCGTGCGGGCGCAGCCCGAACACCGGCGGGCCCTGGACCTCGTAGCCGAGCACCTTGGCGGCCAGCACGCGCGCGCGGTCGAGCGCGTGGATGCGCGGCTCGACATGGATCGGATGGTCGATCAGCCAGCGCGCCGGCCACTCGTGGCTCGACCCTTCGGTGCGGTTGGCGAGCCCGTAGCTCGGGCCGCGCGCGAGCCGTGCCACCAGCGCCGACTTGGTGAGCCCCTGGAAGTCGATGACCGCGTCATAGCGCTCGCCGCGGATCGCGTCGCGGAACAGCTGCCACTCGTGCTGCACCTCGCTCGTCCACCAGCGTTTGCGCCAGCGCCGCAGCGCACACTCGATGCTGCTGTGGATGCCCGCTACGCGGCGCACCAGCGGCGCGTAGCCCGGCTCGACGGCCCAGTCGATCAGCACGTCGGGGTAGTTGGAGCGCACGTCGTGCACGACAGGCATGGTGTGCACGACGTCCCCGAGCGACGACAGCTTGACGATCAGGAGGCGCATGCCCGGGTCACACGCGCGCGGCGGCTCAATGCGCCGCCGCGGCGATCTTCGCGTCCGGCTTGACGGCACGCAGCGCGTTCATGAAGTCGGTCTCGATGCGGTGCAGGGCTTCGGGCGTGTGGCCCTCGAAGCGCAGCACGAGCACCGGCGTCGTGTTGGACGAGCGCACGAGACCGAAGCCGTCTTCGTATTCGGCGCGCAGCCCATCGATGGTGATGATCTCCTTGGCGCCCGGGAACTTCGCCGTTTCGAGCAGCTTGTTCACCACCTGCTGGGGCTCTCCTTCGGCGCAGGGCACGTTCAGCTCGGGCGTGCTGAAGCTTGTCGGCAGCGCGTTCAGCACGGCGCTCGCATCCTTGCTGCGCGACAGGATCTCCAGCAGGCGCGCCGCCGTGTAGGTGGCGTCGTCGAAGCCGTACCAGCGTTCGGCGAAGAAGATGTGGCCGCTCATCTCGCCGGCGATCGGCGCGCCGGTCTCCTTCAGCTTGGCCTTGACGAGCGAGTGGCCGGTCTTCCACATCAGCGGCTTGCCGCCGGCCGCACGCACCATCGGCGCGAGGCGCTGCGTGCACTTGACGTCGTAGATGACGGTGGCGCCCTTCTGGCGTTTCAAGATGTCCTGCGCGAACAGCATCAGCTGGCGGTCGGGGTAGATGATGGCGCCGTCCTTGGTGACGACGCCCAGCCGGTCGCCGTCGCCGTCGAAGGCGAGGCCGATCTCGGCCTCGGTGGTCTGCACCGTGTGGATCAGGTCGGCGAGGTTCTCCGGCTTGCTCGGGTCGGGATGGTGATTCGGGAAATCGCCGTCGACCTCCGAATAGAGTTCCTGCACGTCGCAGCCGAGCGCACGCAGGATCGCCGGCGCCGACGCCCCCGGAATGCCGTTGCCCGAGTCGACGGCGATCTTCATGCGGCGAGCGAGCTTGCAGTCGCTGACGATGCGGTGTTTGTACTCCTCGAAGATGTCCATCGTGCCGGTGCGGCCCGTCGCCTGCACGTAGTCCTCGGCCTCGATGCGCACGCGCAACTGCTGGATCTCCTCGCCGTAGATCGCACGGCCGGCCAGCACCATCTTGAAGCCGTTGTAGTCCTTCGGGTTGTGGCTGCCGGTGACCTGGATGCCGCTGTGGCAGCCGTGCCGCCCGCGCGTGGCGGCCACGTAGTACAGCATCGGCGTCGTCACCGCGCCGAGGTCGACGACGTCGAGCCCGGTGGAGGCGAGGCCGCGCGCGAGCGCCGCCGTCAGCCCAGGACCGGAGAGCCGGCCGTCGCGCCCCACGGCGACCGCCTTTTCACCCGCCTTCACCGCCTCGGTGCCGAACGCGCGGCCCAGGTGCTCGGCAAAGGTCTCGTCGATCGTCCGGCCGACGATGCCGCGAATGTCGTAGGCCTTGAATATGGATGCAGCAACCTTCATTGATCTCGCTCCTTGGGCGGGCATTGTAGGGAGGTGGGAATCGGCCCCCGCCGATCGGCGGCGCGTTCCGTTCGTCGCGCAGGCTGTCGATTCGTCGCGCCGCCGGCTCGCAAGGCAGGCGGCGTGCCTACACTGCCGCCCCATGATGGACCGCGAACTCGTCAAGGGCTCCTGGAACGACTGGTGGAGCTTCTCGCTCGACCCGCGCGGGCCGCGCTGGCTGCAATGGCTGTGGACGGCGTTCTTCTGCCTGCTCGTGGCCACCGGCATCACGCTGCTGCTGGTGGCGCTGCGTGGGCGCATCGACGCGGCCAGGCTCGCGCCCCTGTTCCTCGACAACCTGATCGTCTCGCTGACGATCGGCCTGCTGATCCAGGGCCTGTTGGACATCGTCACGGCCGTCGTCGGCATGCGCCGCATGCGCCGCCTCGGCGCGGGCTGGATCGTCGTGCTCTGGAGCGGCATCGCCGTCGCGGGGGTGCTGATCGGCTGGCCGCTGGGCATGGCCTTCACCGGCCGCGACGTCGTCGAATTCGCGCTCCAGAACCCCACCGCCCTGCGCGCGTCCATCGCCCTGTCGGCGCTGCTGACGCTCGGCATCCTGGTCTGGATCGCCAGCGTGTCGCGCCGCACCGAGGCCGAACGGCGTGCCACCGAAGCGCAGCTGCGGCTGATCCAGGGGCAGATGGAGCCGCATTTCCTGTTCAACACGCTCGCCAACGTGCTGAGCCTGATGGACGCCGACACGCCGCGCGCGCGCCGGATGCTCGAGGCCTTCATCGACTACCTGCGCGCCTCGCTCGGCCAGATGCGCCATGAGCGCCACACGGTGGCCGACGAACTGAGCCTGGTGCGAACCTACCTGCAGCTGGTGCAGATGCGCATGGACGACCGCCTGCGCTACGACATCGACGCCGACGCCGCGGCCGAGCACGCGCTGCTGCCGCCGCTGCTGCTGCAGCCGCTGGTCGAGAACGCGATCCACCACGGCCTCGAACCGAAGGTCGAAGGCGGCCACGTGCAGGTGCACGCGCGAGTGGCGGGCGGCCGCCT
>DASWVR010000034.1:0-3937 GCA_036401155.1 Piscinibacter sp.
CCGGCCGCCACGTAGAACGGCTCGACCAGCGCCACCACGGCGGCGTAGGCGATCGCGTAGAGCAGTGAGGGCAGAACGCCCTCTTCGCCGCGCAGCAGCTGGAACACGCTCGCGCCATCTCCGTCGGGCGCGAACCAGACGGCGAGCGCGAACAGCGCGAGGATGAAGATCATCTCGAGATGAGCGAAGGCGACATGCACGGCGCCGGCCACGCCGCGTTTGCCGCGCAGCAGCTGGGCGCGCCGCTTGCGCAGCGCCGCGCCATGCTGGCCTTCGAGCTGGTAGGCGGGCTGCGTGAACGAGCGCCAGGGCGACAGGCGGCGCAGCGTGAGCGTCGGCAGCAGTTGTCGCCACCACACCTGGTGCCGCGCGCGCCACAGGTCGGCGAAGCGGGTGTCCTCGCCGAACACGGCGCGCGAATGCACGAACAGCAGGCTGCGGTCGAGCCACGGCTTGAGCCAGAAGATGATCACCGGTGGCAGCCAGCCGGCGATCTCCACCGTCGCCAGCGCGACCGCCACGACCACCAGGTACAGCGGCAGAAAGCTGCGCCACACCGAACCGGCGCGCGACTGCACGAGGCGCACGCCGAGGTCGGACGCCTCCATCATCGAGCGCGGCCGCAGCGCAAGCGCGAGCGCGTCAACCTGCATCGGTGGCCTCGTGCGTCGCGCGCGGCCGGCCCTGCCAGCCGAGGTAGAACAGCACCAGCGCCCAGAAGCAGCCGCCGACGATGAACTTGACCTGCGGCGTGACCCAGCGCGACGAGGACCAGAACGCTTCCAGCGCCGCCGCGACCAGCAGCATCGCGATCACGCCGTAGAGCACCGGCACCGCGTCGGCGGCGGCCTGCTTCAGCGCCTGCAGGCGTGTCAGCCGCCCCGGCGCCAGCAGCGCGCGGCCGAGCGCGAGGCCGGCCGCGCCCGACATGACGATGGCGGTCAGCTCGAAGGCGCCGTGGGTGATGACGAAGGAGTAGAAGGTCTCGCCGTGGCCGCGCGCGGTGAGGTAGCCCGCCACGGTGCCGGCGAGCGCACCGTTGTAGGCGATGAAGAACAGGCTGCCCAGGCCGAAGAAGATGCCGCCGGCGAAGCAGCGGAACGCCACGCCGATGTTGTTCATGATGTAGAAGCCGAACATCGCCCAGTCGGTGTCGGCGCCGCGCTCGCGGCCGATCGGGTCGCTGCCCTGGCGGCCGTACATCTGGTCGTACTGGCGCACCGTGTCGGCGTCGTGCACCGAGAGCACGAAGTCGGGGTCGACGTAGCTCAGCAGGCCCAGCACCAGCAGCGGCACCACGAACACGGCGGCGGCGATCGCCATGTACAGGCGGTGCGCGCGCACCGCCTGCGGCACGTCGACCAGGAACAGCCGCGCCAGGCGCTGCGCGCCCTGCTGCGGGCGGCGGTAGACGAGCCGGTGCGCGCGCTGGGTGAGGTCTTCGAGCCGCTCGGTGAGGTGCACCGGGTAGTCGCGCGAGCGCGCCAGCGCCAGGTGCTCGCAGGTGGCGCGGTAGAGCGCGGCCACCCTGGCGGCGTCCATCGGTGCGGCCTTCTTCTCGCCCTTGTCCTTCCGCACCGGCCGGGTCGTGCCCTCGACCTGTGCCACGGCGGCGTCGAGCTCGTCCCACAGCGCTCGGTAGCGGGCTTCGAACTGCAGCGGCGTCATCGTTTGCCCAGCAGCCATTGCGCCACGCCGAGCAGGCGCAGCACGGTGTCTTTCGGCGCGCCGGCGGCGCCGACAATCGACGGTCCGGCGATGGCGGCGAGTTCGGCCAGGCGCGCCTCGGTCAGCCGGGCGCTGCGCCCGGCCCAGGCGATGACGGCTGCCTGCTCGCGCGGTGACAGCGGGCGCGCCGGCGCGCCCGGTTCGGCCTCGGGCAGCGGGCCGTGCAGCGAGACGTTCTTCGCATACACGACCAGCGTGCCGGCGGCCAGGTCGCCGATGCGCTTGAAGTCGCTGCGCAGCAGCATCGACGCGAGCCCGAAGCCGTAGGCCACCGGCAGGAAGTCGGCGGCACGCAGCAGGTTGCGCAGCAGCGAGGCTGCCGGCGTGACCGGCAGCCCGGTGTCCATCACCACCCGCAGGCCGAGCGAACGTTTGCCCGGCGTCGCGCCCGCCAGACCGACCTCGAACAGCACCGGGTAGAACCACTCCAGCGCGAAGTAGAGGATGAGGAACACGCCGGTGCCCATGCGCCCGAACGCAGCCAGCACGGTGACGCCGGCCATCAGGATCGCGAAGCGGATGCCGAGGTCGATCGCGAAGGCGTAGAAGCGCGGCGCCACGCCGGCCGGCCGCAGTGCGAGCGCGATGCCTTCCGGCGTCTCGGCTGTGAACAGCGTGTCGAGCGACGTGTTCATCGGCGCCGCCCGGCTCGCCGGCCCGGCAACCCGGAGTTCAAGCGTCGACGACGGTGTGGGCGATGTGGTCTTGCACGCACTGGCGCGACTCGCGGAAGGTCGACGGGCCATCGGCCGACGCGTGCCGGCTGCCTCGTGGAACGCTGCTCATCCCCTTCCTCCGTCGTTGGCGATTTTCTCGCGCGGATGGTAGCCGAAGGCCTGCGCAAAGGCCCTGGGCCTGAGTGATCTCGGAGTGCCCCAACTTCCGTTCGCACTGAGCTTGTCGAAGTGCCCGTTGACATGCGCACGGCTGCTTCGACAAGCTCAGCCGCCTCGTCAAGCTCAGGACCCGCGGGGGCTTCGACAAGCTCAGCCCCTTCGACGAGCTCAGGACCCGCGGGGGCTTCGACAAGCTCAGCCCGAACGGGGCGATGATGTGCCGGCGAAAAAGCTCTCGCTCTCAGTCAGCGTCGGGCGTGACCACGTCGATCGTCTTCTCGACCACCTTGCCGGTGACCTTGACCCCGGTGCTGACGACGGCGCCGGTGACCGAGATCGCCGCCCCCGCCGCGGCGCCGGCCACCGTGACGACTGCGCAGCCGGACAGGGCGGCTGCGAGCAGCACACCGGCGGCGAGGCGGAACGTGCGGGAAGGCAGCGGCGATGTCATGGGACGCTTTCGTGGCCTGCGGTGCAACAGTCACCGGCGGCAGGCGCCGATGTTAGCGGTCCCATCGCGCCCCGGGGTGGTCGCAACACCGTGTTACCGCCCTCAGATGCCGACGGCGTCGATCTCGCGATAGACCTCGCGCAGCCACATCTTCACGCGCTGGCGGTCCATCAGCCCGAGGCCGGCATTGTCCAGCGAGCCGGTGTTCTTGGCGGCCCAGAAGCTGCTATTGGTGGCGTCGATCTTGTTGATCACGCTGTCGTGCAGGTGGCGCATCGACACCACCTGGGCGCCCAGCGCCTCGGCGCGTGCCTGTTCGCCGGACTGTTCGAGCACCGAGAAATCGCTGCCGCGCACCTGGTTGCGCACCAGCACGTAGCGCAGCTGCTTGGCAAAGCGGTCGAGCAGCTTCTTCAGCAGGTCGACCGAGTCCTTGCCCGAGTCCATCACGTGCCAGTAGGTGATCTTGATGCCCACCTCGTCGGCCAGGTTCAGCACCCCCGACTCGTCCATCCAGCGCACCAGCGGGTCGTGCGTCTGCGCCGCGAGGTCGACGAGAATGCGGCGCTCCGGCTGATCGACGGCGGCCTCCATGATCGCGTCGAGCGACTCATAGCGGTCCACCAGCACGGGCGAGGCGTAGCCGGAATAGAAGCGCATCAGCGCGCCGTGCGAGCGGTCGGTGTCGAAGCCGAGGAAGGGCAGGTTCCTGTCGATCAGGTACTGCGCGAGCACGCGGGCCGTCAACGACTTGCCGACGCCGCCTTTTTCTCCGCCGATGAAATGGATGTTGGCCATGAGGTCGTGCCTTGTGGATGGACGCCGCGGATTGTCGTTGCCCCGGCCCCGATCGCGCCAGCGATCTTCGTCAATCCGACTGGAACCCCCGCTCGGCGGGGGCCGGGGGTGCGGTAAGTAACGG
>DASWVR010000035.1:0-1911 GCA_036401155.1 Piscinibacter sp.
CCGCCGTCGGCCTGGAGCACGTCGCAGTCGAGCGCGATGGTGCGCTCGCCGAGCGCCGCCAGGTCGAACACGCAGCGCAGCGAGCGGCCGATGAGGCGCTGGATCTCCTGCGTGCGGCCGCTCTGCTTGCCCTTGGCCGCCTCGCGGTCGCTGCGCGTGTGGGTGGCGCGCGGCAGCATGCCGTACTCCGCCGTCAGCCAGCCTTCGCCGCTGCCGCGCTTGAACGGCGGCACCTTCTCTTCCACCGACGCGGTGCACAGCACCCTGGTTTCGCCGAACTCGACCAGCACCGAGCCCTCGGCGTGCTTGGTGTAGCGGCGGGTGATCGTGATCGGACGCAATGCGTCGGCGGCACGGCCCTGCGTGCGTTGAAAGCTCATCGAGTTGTCCTCAGGATTTTTTCTGCGACGAGCGCCGGATGGCCTCGTTGATTTCCTTGATCGAGCGCTCGATCTCGGCGTCGTCAAGTTCGTCGGGCACTTCCTGGCCCAGCACGCTGGCCTGGATGGTCGAGGCGAACACCTCTTCGCCCAGCGTCTGCGTCGAGATGCCGGCGCCGCTGTCGGCGTCTTCGGCGCTTTCCCATTCCATCGCGAGCACCGAGACGTTGTCGCTCTTGGGCCCGCCGTTGCGCAGCGCCTGCTCCACGAGTTCGGGCACCGCGTCGGAGATCGCGTTGTTGGCCAGCTGTTCGGCGATCGTCTGGTCGCTGACGCTGCCCCACAGCCCGTCGGAGCACAGAAGAAGCCGGTCGCCCGGCTGCAGCAGCAGCGGGCCGACCGTGTCGACCACCGGCTTGCCGGGGCTCCCGAGGCAGGTGAACAGCACGTTGCGGTTGAAGCGCTCGCCCATCGGCACGACCTGGCTCAGCGTCTCCTGCAGCTCCGAATACGAATGGTCGCGCGTGCGCGCGATCAGCTTGTCGCCACGCACCATGTACAGCCGCGAGTCGCCGCAATGCGCCCAGTAGGCGGCGTTGCCTTGCAGCACGCAGGCGACCACCGTCGTGCGCGGCGTGTCGATGAGCGACTTCTGCGTCGCATAGCGCAGCAGCTGGTGGTGGCCCGCGATGATGGCTTCGTGCAGGAAGCGCAGCGGGTCGGCGAGCGTGGGCTTGGAGTCGCGCTGGAACAGCGCCGCGAGCGTCTGCAGCGCGAGCTGCGAGGCGACTTCACCCTCGGGGTGCCCGCCCATGCCGTCGGCCAGCGCGAACAAGCCCGAATCCCGCGTGTAACAGTAGCCCATGCGGTCTTCGTTCTTCTCCCGGCCGCCCTTGCGGCTCACCTGGTAGACGGAGAAGCGCATGGTCATTGCCCGAAAGGCCGCCACAGGCGGCGAGGAGAGTTCGAGCGAGCGCGCTGCGTGTTCATCTAGGCCTTGGCACTCGTGATGTTCTCGAGCTGCAGCTTCAGCCGCTCGCTGAAGCTGAGTTTGGTGTAGCGGCGCTCGGTCTCGCGCGCCAGCTCCTTTTGCAGCGCGAACACGCTCTGCGGCCGCGACAGCGGATCGAGCGACATGCACCACTCGGTCACTTCGATCAGGTTGTCGGAGTAGACGTTGCGCAGCCGCGAGAGCGAGAGCGCGAGACGGTCCTTCTCGATGCGCTGCGGCGCGTCGTTGGGCGGGTAGCCCTGCATGCAGGCATAGATGCAGGCGCCGATCGCGTAGATGTCGGTCCACGGCCCGAGCGTGCCGTCGCGGCGGTACATCTCGGGTGCCGCGAAGCCCGGTGTGTACATCGGGCGGATGAAGTTGCCTTCCTTGCTCAGCACCTCGCGCGCCGCGCCGAAGTCGAGCAGCACCGCCTTGTTGTCGTTGGTGATGAAGATGTTGGCCGGCTTGATGTCCAGGTGCAGCATCTTGTGCTGGTGCACGATGCGCAAGCCGCGCAGGATCTCGTCGAACAGCGAG
>DASWVR010000036.1:0-3665 GCA_036401155.1 Piscinibacter sp.
CGCGGGCTTGCGCGAGCAGCGGGCCGGACCAGGCCAGCAGCGCCCCCAACACGGCACGTCGCGACCACTGCGGCGGGCCGGCACGACCGTTTGCGACAGACAGCGGATTCATGGCATTCAACTCCGTGACCGGGCAGGAAACGGCGGCGATGATAGGCGCCTTGCCGCTTCCCCCGAGCCGTCATGCGGAGCCTATTCTGGGCGCTGGCCGCCCTGCTTCTCCTGAGCCCGCCGGCGCACGCCGACGACGAGGCGGCCACGGCCGCGGCGCGTGCCAGCCTCGAGCGCATCCAGGCCCTGCGCGTGCAGCGTCCGGGCGACGGGCTGCTCGCCTACTACGAGGCGCTGGTCAGGGTGCAGCTCGGCGAACGCGACGCCGCGATGGCCGAACTGCGCGGCCTGCGCGGGCGGCGGCTCGGGCTGGTGCCGATGCGCGAGTTCGGCTTCGAGGGCCTGTGGGGCGACGCCGAGTTCCAGGCGCTGCGCGATCAGCTGCTGGCCGACGAAGAAGCCACGCCGCCCGCGCCGGTGGCCTTCGTGCTGAAGGACGCGGCGCTGATCCCCGAGGGCATTGCCTTCGATGCGCCGCGGCGCCGCTTCTACGTCGGCAGCATCGCCCAGCGCAAGATCGTGGCCAGCGATGCGCGCGGGCGGGTGCGCGACTTCTCGCGGCCTTCGGACCGGCTCGACGCCGTGCTCGGCCTGGCGGTCGATGCGCGGCGGCACCAGCTCCATGCGGTCAGCACCAACGGCTTCGAGGCGAGCGCCCGCACGCTGCGGCGCAATGCGGTGCTGCGCTACGACCTGCGCAGCGGCCGCCTCGCCGAGCGCATCGACGTGCCGGATGCGCAACAGCTCAACGACATCGCCATCGCCGCCGACGGCACGCAGTATGCGACCGACTCGCCCGGCGGCGCGCTGTGGCGGCGCAAGCCTGGCGAGCCGGCGTTCACTGCCTTCGTGCCGAGCGGCAGCTTGCCGGGCGCCAACGGGATCGCCTTGTCGCCCGAGGGCACGATCTACGTCGCCATGTCGACCGGCATTGCGCGTGTCGATCCGGCAAGCGCCGGGTTCGCGCGCCTGCCGCAGCCCGACAGCGTGGTCACCGGCGGCATCGACGGCCTGTACTGGCACGAAGGCGACCTGGTCGGCGTGCAGAACGTCACCCATCCCGGCCGCGTGATCCGCATCCGGCTGGCCGAGGCAGGCCGGCGCATCGCCGGGATCGCGGTGCTGCAGTCGCACCACCACCCGGCGCTCGCGGAACCGACCACCGGCGCCATCGTGGGCCAAACCCTGCACCTCGTGGCGAACTCCTACGTCGCGCACTACCAGCCGGACGGCAGCATCAGGGACGCGCAGCAGCTGAAGCCGACGGTGATCCTCGCCGTGCCGCTCAAGCGGTGATCGCCGCACGCTCGCCGAAGAACACGTCCAGCGTGGGGAACGCAGCGCCGCCGTGGATGCAGTCCCACAAATAGATCGCCAAGCCGAGATCGCCGGTCCATAGCGAGTAGCGCAGCTGCCCGAACTGCGCGGCATCGGCATCGGTCTGCGCCATGCCGTGCATCGCGAAGGCGCGTGCACGCGCCAGCCACATCGGGTCGCCCGTGCGGCGGTAGAGCTTCAAGAAGGCGTAGCCGTTGCCGCCGGTGCCGTGGCAGAGGTTCGAGCCCTTGTTCAGCGGGCCGGCGGCCCAGGTCGCTTCGCCAGCGGCGATCAGCAGGTCGTCGAGCTCGTTGCCGGGCCAGTCGGCCAGGCTGACCACGAAGCCCGGCGCGCCGTGGCAGAACTGCATCAGCATGCGCGGCTCGCCGCCTTCGGGCATCAGCAGCCAGGCGCGCCAGCTGGCATGGGCGCCGTCCCAGCTGGCAGCGTGGCGGCGCCGATGTCCTGCAGGTGGTGCAGCGCCCAGACGACCCCGGCCGCGCCGAAGTACAGCGGCGGCAGTGGCCGCAGGTCGCCGTCGTCGGCGTCGCGCGGGTGAATCGGCCAGAAGCTCTGCGGCGAGAAGCGCTCTTCCGTGTCGCGCACGATGCGCTCGATCTGAGCCCGCGCGGCAGCTTCATTCCAGACGATGGGCTGGAGTGCTTCGTGCCGGGACGGGTCGTAGAGCATCGTGCGTGTCGAGCAAGCGGGGCGCCATCGTAGCGCTCACGACCGGCCGCTCCATCGCACGTCATCCCGGCGAAAGCCGGGATCCAACGCGCAACACCGACCTACTGTCACGATGGATCCCGGCGCGGGCGAAGCCCGGCCTGTCCTGAGCTTGTCGAAGGGCCGGGATGACGAAGTGTTGCAGGCTCAGGGCTGCTTGGCGTAGTCGGAAACCACCTTCCAGCGGCCGTCCTGGATCTGCGACAAGCGCGACAAGTCGCTGCCGGCGTGCTTGGTCGGCGAGAACTTCAGCTCCGGCGCGCCGAACATGTCGGCCGGGATGGTCATGCTCTCCAGCGCCTTCACCAGGCTCTCGGTGGTCGGGTTGGCGCCGGCCTTCTGCAGCGCGCGCGCGACCCCGTCGACGGCGTTGTAGCCGTAGACCGAGAAGACGGTGGGGTCCTCGTTGAACTTGGTCTTGTACTTGTTGGCCCAGAAGCGGATGTTCTGGCCCGCCTCGTCGAGGTACGGATGCTGCACCGTGTGGGTGGCGTACAGCCCGTCCATCGCCTTGCCGCCCAGCTTGTGGATCAGGTCGGTGTAGGCGGCGCTGGTGCCGACGAACACCGGGTTGAAGCCGGTCTTCTTGGACTCGCCGATGGTGCCGATGGTCTCGCGGATGATGGTGCCCAGCGCCACCAGGTCGCAGCCGGCCGCCTTCATGCGCGCGACCTGCGACGAGAAGTCGGTGGCGCCGCGTTTGTACGAGGTCTTTTCCGCGAGCGTCATGCCGGCGGCCTTCACGCCTTCCTCGACGCCGCGCATGACCTCGAGGCCGAAATCGTCGTCCTGGTAGATCGTGCAGACCTTCTGGGCGCCCTTCTCCTTGATGAGCCGCGGCAGCGTGGTGCGCATCTGGTCGTAGTAGCTCGAGCCGAGCGCGAACTTCAGCTTGTGCAGCGGCTCGGTCATCTCGCGCGCCGCGGTCACCGGGAACAGGTTGGGCACGTTCTTCGCGAACTGCACCGGCATCGCGGCGTTGTTGGTCGGCGTGCCGATGTGCGCGACCATCGCGAAGATCTTGTCCTGGTTGACCAGCTTCTGCGCGGCCAGCACCGCCTTCTTCGGGTCGTAGGCCGAGTCCTCGACCAGCAGCTTGAGCTTGCGGCCGTTGATGCCGCCTTGCTCGTTGACTTCGTCCACGCGCAGCATCATGCCCAGGCGAACCTGCTTGCCGAAGCCGGCGATCGGCCCGGACAGGTCCTGGATGGTGCCGATGACGATCTCCTCCTTGGTGATGCCCTGCGCCTTCTGCGCCTGGGCGGAGAAGGCCGCAAGGGCCAGGATCGAGAGGGCCAGAACAGTCTTGCGTTTCATGTGTGTCTCCTTCAGGTGTACATCGCTTCGATGCGGTCGGCGTACTTCTTCTCGACGAGTTTGCGTTTGAGCTTCATCGTCGGCGTGAGTTCTTCGTCTTCGGCGGTCAACTGGTTCTCGAGCAGGAAGAACTTCTTGATCTGCTCGACACGCGCCATCTTCTTGTTGACCCGCTCGATCTCGCTCCAGAT
>DASWVR010000037.1:0-3282 GCA_036401155.1 Piscinibacter sp.
GCAGCCGCACGAAGGCGATCTGGCGCCGGCCGCACGAGGGGTCCCAGCGACCGCTGACCCACAGCTGCGGCAGCAGGCTGCCGTGCGCTGTCGACCCACTCTGCGCCTCGCTGCGCCAGCGCGCCCAGGCGGCGCAGCCGCCGCCCATCGCCACCTCGTTGACCACCGTCACGCCTGCGGGGTGCGGGGTGAGCCGCACGGCGGCGCGCGCGCCGCTCGTCGGCGCGGCGGTCACGACGATGGCGCGCTTGTTGTAGTCGGCGGAATCCACGAACTCGCCCGGCGCGCGCTCGGCGCGGGTGGTCGCGGCCTGTTGCGGATGCAGTTCGTGCAGCAGCGAAACCCGCTCGAGGACGATATGTCCCGAGATCTCGGTAAGACCTTCTGCACGCATTTTCCGGAACCAACGGGCGAGTTCGGCCGGCGTCAGTCCTGCCGCGCCACCCACGATGACGAGGTTGCCCGCCAGCCGCCCGTTGACCACCGGGCCGGTCGCGAAAGCCTCGGTGCGCCAGCTGTGGGACGGGCCCAGCAGCTCCAGCGCGGCGAGGGATGTCACCAGCTTGGCAGTGGAAGCGAGCAGAAAGGGCTGTTCGGAGTTCAGCGACGCCAGAGCTGCGGCTGCGTCGCCCTCCACCGGCTGCACATGGAAGCCGAAACTCTTCAGCGGCAGCCCCGAGCCGCGCAGCGCGGCGGCCACGCCGCTCGGCAGAGGCGGCTCGGCCGCGCGGGCGACGGCCAGCCCCAGCCACAGCGTGGCCATGAGGCAGAGGGCACGAGAACGCAGTCGCACGCGAGGGGCGCAGCAACTCGCATGCCGAACGCCGCGATCAGCGAACAGCGACCACCGGCTCAGCCGGAATCGCCCGAGGTCGCATGAACGCCTGTGCAGTGACTGACCCGATCCTTGCCCAGGTGCTTGGCGCAATACATCGCGTCGTCGGCGAGCTGCAGCAGCTTCATCGGGTGCTGCGCGTCGGCGGGCGCGAGCGCATAGCCGATGCTCGCGCTGACCGTCGGCGAGAGGCCCAAGGGCAGCGTGACGCCGCGCACCGCGTTGAGCATGTGCTGGGCCAGCGCCTGTGCGCCGGCCGTGTCGCGCACGGCTGCGAGCACCAGGAACTCGTCGCCGCCGAACCGGCCGACGGCGTCTTCGGCGCGCACGGCGGCCTGCAGCGCCGCGCCGACGTCGATCAGGAGCTTGTCGCCCTCGTGGTGGCCGAGCCGGTCGTTGACGGCCTTGAAACCGTCGAGGTCGACGAAGAACAGGGCCACCGGCGACTGCGTGGCCTCGACCATGGCCGCCTCGATGCGGTCCATCATCGTGCGCCGGCTCAGCACGTCCGTCAGCGCATCGCGCTCGACGCTGCGCTTGAGCTTCTCCTGCGCCATCGTCAGCTCGTGCACGTCGATGGTGACGGTGTACAGGCCGCGCACGTGGCGACGGGCGTCGAAGTCGGGCACGTAGCTGGTGCGCAGCCAGCGCGGCCCCTGCGGCAGACGGTCCACGAGCCGCGTGTACTGCACCGTCTGACCCTTCAGCGCGCGCTCGAAGAAGGGCTGGTGCTCGGCCCAGCGCTTGCCGCCACGCACCTCGCCGATGTGGCGGCCCAGCAACTGCTCGGGCTGGTGGCCAGTGGCTTCGCAATACGCCTTGTTGACGAAGCGCAGCACGAAGCCTCGATCGACATAGGTCAGCGGGTAGGGGATGTTCTCGGTGAAGCGATCCAGGCGCTCGCGCGCCGCTTCGAGCGCTTCTCGCGCGACGACGTCCTCGTGGATGTCGAAGGCGATGGTGAACACCGCCTCCACCTTGCCGTGCGGATCGATGTCGGGGAAGACCTGCACCCGCGCCCAGCGCGACGCCTTGTGGCCATGCGTCAGCCGGCGTTCGTAGTGGACAGTGCGGCCTTCGAACGCCTCGCGAAACGCCGGCTCGGCGCGCCGCCAGGCGTCGGCGCCGAAGATGTCCTCGAGCGTGCGGCCGATCAGCTGCTCGCGCGGCCGCTCGGCCCAGCCGAGATAGGGCTCGTTGCAGAACACGAGGCGGCTCGACTCGTCCCAGCGGCCGATGGGCAGGTCGATCACATCGACCAGGCGCTCGATGTGGGCGAGGCGCTGGGTGAGAAGACTGTCGCTGGCAGACATCAGGTGGCGAGTATTCGTTATGCCACGGTGCTTGACAACCGAACTCACCCGAAGGCGCTGATGCACGTAAGCGGTGCGTGTGGCAGCGAAATGAACAAGGGTTTCCCCGGTGGGCTCGGACGTCGAATTCGCCAGTGCTGGTTCGTCATGGGAGTGCACATCTTCTGAGCCGGACACCCCGACACATGCCCACCGCCCCTGCGTCACGCCTGCACTCTTCGCTCCCGCCGCTTTCTGGTCACCACGGGGCGCGCTGGCGCCGCCTTCGAATCTGGCCGGCACATGCCCTCGACATAGCTGCGCACCGCGTGCCGCCCGACCCGCACGAGATCGAAGGCCGCGGGGTCGAGCATCCAGGTCTGGATCAGGCCGTCGACCAGCGCATGCAGGCCGAGCGCCAGCGAACGCACCGGCATGCCGGCGGCGATCAGTCCGCGCTGCGCGGCGCATTTGAGCACCCGCTCGCCTTCGGCCAGGCATTCGTTGCGGCAGTCGAGCCGGCGGTCGCGCACGGCGAGCAGTTCGTCGACGTACTCGACCTTGTGGGTGGCGATGTCGAAGGCGCGGCGCACCTGCGGTGTGGTCGCGGTGATGCGCAGCGTCTGCATGACCTGGCGCTCGATGAAGGCGAGCGGGTCGTCGCCTTCCGGGTCGAAGGCCTTGTAGGCGGCCTCCATCGGCATCGTCGCGCGTTCCATCATCGCGGTGAACAAGTCGGCCTTGTCCTTGAAGTGCCAGTAGATGGCGCCGCGCGTCACCTGCGCCGCCTGGGCGATGTCCTGCAGCGAGGTGCGCGAGACGCCGCGCTGCTCGAAGATCAGTTCGGCCGCGTCGAGGATGCGGTGGCGGGTCTCGAGGGCTTCTTCCTTGGTGCGGCGAACCATGTGACTACTCCGATACAGGTCATGGATTCTCTTACCTGCAGACCCCGCCGCGCACAGGCGGTTTCACCCATGCGCAAACATACAGTCATCAATGTATGTAAACTCCGCAGCCTTCGAATGGGAGGCATTTGCATGCGCGCACCTGGAATCAAGGCAGTTCCGTCTCCTTTGCGGTTCGGCCGGCTGCCTCGCATGGCGCTTGCCGGCGCAGCCGCTTTGCTCGGCGCCGTGCTCGCCGCCTGCGGGCCCG
>DASWVR010000038.1:0-16296 GCA_036401155.1 Piscinibacter sp.
CGCGGCTTCGAGGCGCTGCAGCCAGTCGGGCCCGATGCCCGCGAGCGACGCCACCAGCCCCTGCGAGACGGCCGCGCGCTCGTCGGCGCTCAGCTCGTCCAGACGGTCCCAGAACGGCCGCAGCCAGGCGCGGCCTTCTTCGGGGGCGCCGAGCCGCGCGGCGCGCGTCGCGGCGCCGGACGCCACCACCGGGTCGCGCCGGTCGGCGTTGTCGAACTGCAGCCAGATGCGCCGCAGTTGATCGATGTCGTGCGCGGTGGCGAGCGACTCGGCCGCCAGCGAGCGCAGCAGGCCCTGCGCCGCGATTTTCGAGAAGCCCTGGTGCTTGGCCAGCATGCGCGCGGTCTTCAGCGCCTCCTGCGGCTGCCGGCCGAGCCGCGTGGCCTGCAGCTTCAGCCTCAGCGCGTGAGTGCGGCGCGCCACGCCGGGCGGCAGGTCGGCCAGCAGGTCGAGCGCGCGCGAGGCGTCGCGGTCGTCGAGCGCCCATTCGGCCGCGAGCAGCCGTGCGCCCTCTTCGGCCGAGCGGGCGGCGGGGCTGGAGTGCGCCAGCTCGAGCGCGCGCTCGAGCTGCTCGTCGCGCTTGGCGCGGTCCTGCAGGCGGTGCGCGCTGCCCGCGGCGAGCAGGTGGCCCAGCACGGTGAACTCGTTGTCCTGCGCAAGGTCGGGCGTGTCAGCCTGGATCGCCAGCGCCCGCTGCGCCGCCGACTGCGCGCGGCTGTAGCGACCGCCGAAGTACTGGGCCAACGCATCGCGCAAGGCCGCCTGGGCGGTGCGGTCGCGCCGCGCCACGCGCCACTCGTGGGCGCGCTGCGGCAGGCCGGTCAGCGAGCTGAGCGCCTGGATGATGGTCACCAGCGCGAAGCAGGTGCCCACGAGGGCGAGGATGAACAGATTGAGCGAGGTGTCGACTCGCCACGAGCCCCAGTAGACGCTCACCAGGCCCTCGTTGGTGCCGAGCGTGGTGGCCGCCACCACGGCCACCGCGAACAGCAGCAGAAACCAGATGATCGTGCGCATCAGCGAATCGGCGTCCCGCAGCGGGCCTTCATTTGCCGCCCGACGCGGCGGCCAGCGCCGCCAGCGTCTCGTCGGGCCGCGGCACCGCCACGTGCCTGGCCTGGGCCGCCACCTGTTTGATCAGGTCGCTGGCCAGCACCTGGCGGCGCGACGAACGGTCGAAGTAGCGATCGAGCGCCGCCCGCGCGGCCTGCAGGTCGGTCTGCGCGGTGTCGTATTGGCGGCTGAGCAGCGCGAGCCGCGCATTGAGCAGCCGCAGCTTGAGGTTCTCGCGCACGAAGAAGGCCTGCTCCGGCGCGAGCAGCATGGCCTCGGGATGATCGATGCGCGTCACGCGGACGAGCGACTTCACCTCCGACCAGACACGCTCCGATGCCGCCCCCCAGCCGTCTTTCCAGACCTGGGCCCAGCCGGCGGCGCCCGAGGTCGCCGGTGCCGCGGATTGCGCCTTCGGTGTGGCGGCGGCCGGGGCGGAGGCGGCCCGGCGCGGCTCGGCCACCGCGAGCAGCGGCAGCTCGTCGACGAGGCGCACCGCTTCGTCGAGCTTGATGCTCAGCGTCGTCACGTCCGCCGTGCCGACGGCACGGGCGCGATCGAGGTCGCGCGCGATGGCGCGGCGCACACCTTCGAGGCGAGGCTGGCTGTGGCGCGAGAGCCGCTCGTCGGCCTGCCTGAGCGCGGCGACGAGCGGCTCGGCGTTGCCGGTGATCGCCGTCTGCTGCACGGCCACACGCAGGCCGGCTTCGATGTCGACCAGCACGTTTTCGTCGCGCGAGCGCGAGAGCGACTGGATCAGGTCTTCGAGCTGGCCGCGCTGCACCGAGACCTCGGCCACTCGCGCCTCGAGCAGCGCGAGCTTGGCGGCCGATTCGCGCATGCCCTCCTGCGCCTGCTTGGCGAGCAGGCGCGCTTCCGCCGCGTCGCCCTGGCTGTCCTGCTGTCGGCGCACCAGTTCCTGCTGCAGCGTCGCCACCCGCTGCTGCGCGTTCCAGGCGAGCATCAGCGCGACGATGCTGGTCAGCACGAGCGCCGCTGTCGCGGTCCAGAACCAGCGCAGCGGCATGTGGCGCGTGTCGTCGGGCTGCGCCGCGGCGGCCGGTACGTTGGCCGGTAGAACTTCCATGGGGGGTTCGCTCACGATGCGAACGATTGTATGCAGGCGACCACGGCGTCCAGCGTCGGGCGCGATGCGTGGATGACGCCAAAACCACAGTCGCGCGCACGCTGCGCGATGCGCGGGTGGGTGGCGATCGCGCGTGACGCGCGCCAGTCGACCTGCGGGCGCAGTTGCACCAGATGGTCGAGCGCTTCGGAACTGCTGAAGAACCAGAGATGCCGGTCCGGATGCGCGATGGCTCCCGCCAGCACGCCTTCCGCGGCCGCATCGAGCCGCGGCGCGGCGCGCCGATAGGCCGCAACGAAAGCAACCACGGCGCCGTGCGCGCGCAAGGTATCGGCCAGCCATTCGCGCCCGCCATCGCCGCGCACGATCAGCACGGCGGCGCCGCGCCAGTCACGGGGCGCCAGCTGTTGCCACAGGCTTTCGGAGTCGAATTGCGGCGCGTCGGGGGCCGGCTCGACGATGCAGGCCGCCGGGACGCCGTGGCGCCTCAGGGTCTGCGTGGTGCCCGGCCCGACGGTGGCCGCAAGCACCGTGGCCGGCCACTCGGCCAAATCCGGCCGCAGGGCGAAGAACTGCTCCGCCGCGTTCGGACTCACGAAGACGACCAGCCGCTGGGCATCGAGCTCGCGCCATGCCTGTTGCACCGCCGATGCGTCGACCGGCGGCACGATGTCGATCAGCGGCAGGGCGACCGCCTCGATGCCGTGCTGCGACAACGAGTGCACCCACGTGTCGGCCTGTGCGGCCGGGCGGGTGACGATGACGCGCATCAGGGCGACGCGGCCACGAGGTAGTCGCCCGCGCCCTGCTCGCGCAGCAGGCTGGCCGCGCGTTCGCCGAGGCGGCGCGCCGCCGCGGCATCGCCGATGGCGCCGTCGACGCGCGTGCGCAGCAGCGGCGCAACAGTGCGTTCGGGATGGCCGAGCGCTGCGTCGAGCGTCAGCAGATCGCCCTGCCAGGTGGCGAAGGCGGCGAGCGGCATGCTGCAGCTGCCGCCCAGCGAGCGCGAGACGGCGCGTTCGGCGTGGACCGCGAGCAGCGTGGGAGCGTGGGCGAGTCCCGCCAGCGCGGCGCGCAGCTCGGCGGCATCGGCGCGCACTTCGATGCCGAGCGCGCCCTGCCCTGCGCAGGGCAGCATCTGCCCGGGCTCGAACAGCGCGCGGATGCGCTGCGCGAGGCCCAGTCGCTTCAGGCCGGCCGCGGCCAGCACGATCGCGTCGTAGTGGCCTTCATCGAGCTTGCGCAGGCGGGTGTCGAGGTTGCCGCGCAGGGGCTCGACCCGCAGGTCCGGCCGCAGCGCGCGCAGCTGCACCACGCGGCGCAGGCTGGAGGTGCCGACCACCGCTCCCGGGGGCAAGGCATCGAGCGCGGCATACCGATTGGAGACGAAGGCGTCGCGGGGGTCTTCGCGCTCGAGCACGGCGGCGAGTTCGAAGCCCGCCGGCAGGTCCATCGGCACGTCCTTCAGCGAATGCACCGCCAGGTTGGCGCGGCCTTCTTCGAGCGCCGTCTCGAGTTCCTTGACGAACAGGCCCTTGCCGCCGACCTTGGACAAGGTGCGGTCGAGGATCTGGTCGCCGCGCGTGGTCATGCCCAGCAGGTCGACCTGCATGCCGAAACGCTGCGTGAGCAGGTCGCGCACATGCTCGGCCTGCCACAGCGCGAGGCGGCTTTCGCGGGTGGCGATGGTGATGCGTTGAGTCATGCGGGGATGCTAGCAGGCGCGTCGGCTGCGGGTTTGCGCGCCGCCAAAGCCGCGCGTGCCCCGAGGCGGGCGTAACTTGCTCGCGGGATGCCACTAAAATCGCGTAACCAAATTACAACTCCTCGAACGCCATGGCCCGAGCCAACCCTGCCCACGACGCCGCCGAGAAGAACCGCCCGCTGGTCGACGACATCCGCCTGCTGGGCCGCATCCTCGGCGACGTGATCCGCGAGCAGGAGGGCAAGGCCGCCTTCGAGCTGGTCGAGCGCGTGCGGCAGCTGTCGGTGGCCTACCGGCTCAAGAGCGATGCACAGGCCGGGCGCGCGCTGGACCGGCTGCTGAAGAACCTGTCGGGCGACCAGACGGTGAGCGTGATCCGCGCCTTCAGCTACTTCTCGCACCTCGCCAACATCGCCGAAGACCGCCACCACGTGCGCCGGCGCGACCACCACGAGCGGCAGGGGCATCTGCAGGAAGGCTCGCTCGCGATGTCGCTGGAGCGGCTGGCCGAGGCGGGCATCCGCGCCGACGATGTCGTCCGCACGCTGCAGCACGCCTACATCTCGCCGGTGCTCACCGCCCACCCGACCGAGGTGCAGCGCAAGAGCATCCTCGACGCCGAGCGTGCCATCGCCGAGCTCGTGGAACGGCGCGAAACGCTGCCGACCGAGCGCGACCGCGCCGACAACGAAGCGCTGATCCGTGCGCGCGTGACGCAGCTGTGGCAGACGCGCATGCTGCGCACCGCCAAGCTGACGGTGGCCGACGAGATCGAGAACGCGCTGTCGTATTACCACTCGACCTTCCTGCGGCAGATCCCGCGCCTGTACCGCGAACTCGAAAGCGCCCTGCCCGGGCACCCGATCGCGACCTTCTTCCGCATGGGCAACTGGATCGGCGGCGACCGCGACGGCAACCCCTACGTGACGGCGGACACGCTGCGCATGGCGCTCGGGCGCCAGAGCGAGACGGTGCTGCGCTTCTACCTGACCGAGGTGCACGAGCTCGGCGCCGAGCTGTCGATCTCGGCCACGCTCGCGCCGGTGACGCCGGCGATGCGCACGCTGGCCGAGACCTCGCCCGACCGCAACCCGCACCGCGAGGACGAACCTTACCGGCGCGCGCTGATCGGCGTCTACGCCCGGCTCGCCGCCACGCTGCACGAACTCACCGGCACCGAGGCGCTGCGCCACGCGGTGGCGCCGCAGAACCCGTACGCACATGCCGAGGAACTGCTCGCCGACCTGCGCGTCGTCGAGGAGTCGCTGAAGTCGCACCATGCCGACGCGCTGATCGGCCCGCGCCTGCAGCCGCTGATGCGCGCGGTGCAGGTGTTCGGCTTCCACCTCGCCACGGTAGACCTGCGGCAGAGTTCCGACAAACACGAGGCGGTGGTCGCCGAGCTGCTGAAGGTGGCCCGCGTCGATACCGATTACGGCGCGCTCGACGAGCCGCGCCGCCGCGAGCTGTTGCTGCGGCTGCTCAACGACGCGCGCCCGCTGCGCGTGCGCGCAGTCACCTACAGCGAACACACCGAGAGCGAACTCGCCATCTTCGAGACCGCGGTCGTGATGCTGCGGCGCTATGGCCGCGACGCGCTGCGGCACTACATCATCTCGCACACCGAAGACGTGAGCGACCTGCTCGAGGTGATGCTGCTGCTCAAGGAGGTCGGCCTGCTGCGCGGCACGCTGGACCACCATGCCGAGACCGACCTCATCGTGGTGCCGCTGTTCGAGACCATCGGCGACCTGCGCAACGCCGCGCCGATCATGCGCGACTTCTATGCGCTGCCGGGCGTGGCCGCGATGATGAAACGCTCGGGCGCCGAGCAGGACATCATGCTCGGCTACAGCGACAGCAACAAGGACGGCGGCAGCTTCACGAGCAACTGGGAGCTGTACTGCACCGAGATCGCGCTGGTCGAGCTGTTCGGCGAACTCGGGCGCGCGCACGGCATCACGCTGCGCCTGTTCCACGGTCGCGGCGGCACGGTCGGGCGTGGCGGCGGCCCGAGCTACCAGGCCATCCTGGCGCAACCGCCGGGCACGGTGAACGGGCAGATCCGCCTCACCGAGCAGGGCGAGGTGATCGCCTCGAAGTACTCGCACCCCGAGATCGGCCGGCGCAACCTCGAGACGCTGGTGGCCGCCACGCTGGAGGCGACCTTGCTGCACCCCACCAAGAGCGCGCCCAAGGCCTTTCTCGAGGCGGCCAAGGCGATCAGCGACGCGAGCTTCGCCGCCTACCGCGCGCTGGTCTACGAGACGCCCGGCTTCACCGACTACTTCTTCAGCGCCACGCCCATCCGCGAAATCGCCGAGCTGAACATCGGCTCGCGCCCCGCGTCGCGCAAGGCCACGCGGGCGATCGAGGACTTGCGCGCCATCCCCTGGGGCTTCAGCTGGGGCCAGTGCCGCGTCGCCCTGCCGGGCTGGTGCGGCTTCGGCTCGGCGATCGAGACCTACCTGCGCGACCCCAAGACCCGCAAGGAGCGACTCGCGCTGCTGCAGCGCATGCACCGGCAGTGGCCGTTCTTTCGCACGCTGCTGTCCAACCTCGACATGGTGATCGCCAAGAGCGACCTGGCGATCGCGCAGCGCTATGTCGAGCTGGTGGAGGACAAGCGGCTGGGCAAACGCATCTTCTCGATGATCCGGGCCGAGTGGAAGCGGTGCGACGAAGCGCTGTCGCTGATCACCGGCGAGAAGCAGCGGCTCGCGTCGAACCCGGCGCTGGCGCGTTCGATCGAGCACCGCTTTCCCTACCTCGATCCGCTGAACCACCTGCAGGTCGAGCTGATGCGCCGCTACCGGCACCGCGACCAGGGCGACCCGGGCAACGAGCGCATGCAGCGCGGCATCCACATCTCGATCAACGGCGTGGCCGCCGGGCTGCGCAACACCGGCTGATTCGCGCACGCGGGCCGCACCGGGGCCACGCGCCGCGAGGCGTGTGCGGCAGTGACTCTCCCGGGAGCCCGGGGGCTGGGTGCCGTATCAGGCCGCCGTGCGACGCTTGTTGCGGCGCGCCATGAAGCCCACGACGCCCAGGCCGGCCAGCATCAGCGCATAGGTTTCGGGCTCGGGGATCACCGGCACCGAGAACGCGTTCGGGCGCAGCGCCAGCAGGAACGGCTGGTTGGTCTGGTTGTCGCGCAAGCCGAACGTGGTGAACGCGTCGGTCGCCCCGTTGGCATGGATGCCGTCGTGGAAGTCGAGAAAGTCGCGCACGTCCGAGAGTTCGTCGACCGTGAGCGACGCGAACACCGTGGACGTGCGGGCAATGCCCGACCCCTGGGCGAAGGACAGGCCATCGTTGTCGTTGGAGGTGGTGAAGCCTGCCGGCACGAACGCAGGCTGCGGGCTCGGATCCAGGCCGTCGTTCGACTGACCAGCCGGATCGAGCAGTTCGTTCGCGAAGCGTGTCCAGGTCACCCCGGAGTTGTTGGTGATGGTGTGCTCGACGGTGTAGTTGGCAAAGGTCTCCAACCCGTCGAACAGCAGGAATGAGCCGGCACTGCCGGTCCAGGTGGTGGATATCTGCAGCGTGTTGCCGACCTGCACGAAGCCGAGCGACGAGATGCTCGACGTGCCGGGATTGAAGATCGAGACGGTGACCGCGGCTTGCGATGCGCCGGCAAGCAATGCGATGGCGGCACCTGCGATCAGGTGGTGGGTGCGAACTGACATGGGAACCTCCGCGGACGGTTGTTGTTCGAGGTCAGCTTGGCGCAGACCTCCATGTCCAACTTAGTTCGAAGGTCCAGCGTTTGACCCCCCGTGTTCCGGGGGGTTTTCGTCAGCCTGAGGGCCAATCGTGCGCTGCTACAAACCCGCCGCGACCAGCGCCTCGCGCACCGCCGTCGCCTGACGGCGCGACACCTGCAGCCACTCGTCGACCGGCGCGACCCGCACGGCCCAGCTCTCGCCGCCTTCTTCGTCGCTGCCGGCCATGACGCGGCGCTCCAGGGCACGCACCGCCCGCTTGGCGACGAGCGCATTGCGGTGCACGCGGATGAAGCGCTGGCCCAGCCGCTGCTCGAGGTCGCTCAGCGCATCGTCGAGCACGTAGGTGTGTTCGGCGGTGCGCAGCGTGACGTACTTGAGTTCGGCCTTCAGGTACAGCACGTCGGACACCGGCACCCGCAGCACGCGGCCGCGGTCGCTCACGACCACCACCGGCTCCGGCTCCGCCGTGGCGGGCGCCGCGGGCGACGGCAACGCGAGGCGCTGCGCCACCCGCTGCAGCGACGCCTGCAGGCGCTCGCGGCGGACCGGTTTGGTGAGGTAGTCGACCGCTTCGAGGTCGAAGGCCTTCAACGCGTGTTCGGCGTGCGCGGTGACGAACACCACGGCCGGCGGCTGCGGCATCTGGCGCAGTTCGGCGGCGAGCTGCAGCCCGTCGCGGCCCGGCATGTGGATGTCCAGCAGCAGCAGATCGCAGCGCTGGGACTGCAGCCACGCGAGCGCCTGCGCCGCGTTGGCCGCTTCGCCCGCGACGGTGGCCCTGGGCTGCACGCAGTCGTTGACGAGGCCGCGCAGGCGCACACGCGCCAGCTCCTCGTCATCCACCACCAGCACGCGCAGGCCTTCGGTCGTCATAGGGGTATCACGATCTGCACTCGGAACACGTCGCCGTCCAGGCGAGTGTCGAATTGTGCAGCCACATCGTGCATCAGGCGCACGCGTTCGCGCACGTTGCGCAGGGCGATGCCGTTGCCCGGGCGCGAAGGCCCGCCCGGCACCGAGTTGGCGATCGACACCACCGCCCGCCCCAGCTTGACACGCGTTCGCACGCGGATGACGGCGCCGTCGGGCGACGGCTCCACGCCGTGGCGCACTGCGTTCTCCACCAGGGGCTGCAGCAGCAGCGGCGGCACCCGCGCCCCGCCGGCCGCCGGGTCGAGCTCCCAGCTGACCTTCATGCGCTCGCCGAAGCGGATCTGCTCGATCGCGAGATAGCGCTGCGCAAGCTCCACCTCCTCGCTCAGGCTGACCGCTTCGCCGCTGTCGGCCAGCGCCACGCGGAACAGCTCGGCCAGGTCCTCGAGCACCCCTTCGGCACGCGCCGGGTCCAGCCGCACGAGGCTCAGCGCGGTGTTCAGCGTGTTGAACAGGAAGTGCGGCCGGATGCGCGACTGCAGCTCCGCCAGCTTGGCCGCCGTGTCGGCCGGCAGCCTCGCCTGCGCGCGCAGGCGCAGCCATTGGTAGACCACCGCCGCCATCACCGCCCCCGCCACGGCCGGGGCCAGCCAGCGGTCGGCATCGAAAGGGTCGAGTCCGGTCACCGCGCCGAGCAGCCAGCCGAAGCTGCCGCTGGCGGCACCGAGCAGGATCGCCGCCGCCCATTGGCCGGCGAGCGGCCAGTCGGCGAGCACCTTCTTGAAGGTGCAGGCCACGAGCAGCCACAGCAGCACCCCGGGCAGCGCGACCGCGAAGCCGAGCGTCGCAAGCGTCAGCCAGTTGGTGAATCCGCTGCCCGCGAACAAGGCGCCGACTGCGATCACGACGTTGACGAAGACCACCGCCCGCAGCACCACGCCGACGTGGCAGACGTCGAACACGGCCGCCTTGTCCTGTGCCGCCGGGAAGCCCGACAGCGGCGAGTCGAAGATCGTGCTGCTGAACAAGGTGCTTCCGAAGGCGCTCTGCGGCAGGTCGGCGGGCCGCGTCGATTCGGGCCATTGGCTGGCCGGACGACTGCCGGTGGAGGCGAAGTCGTCGACGGGGCCGGACGGCGGGCGCGCGGAAGTCATCGCAGGGGGCGCTCCAGGGGGTGCTCGATAGAATCGCAGCGATCCGCATTGTCGCCAAACCGGCGCACACACAGCGGCAATATTCCGTTCGCCCCATGTCCGCCAATCAACTCGACAAGAAATCCGAAGCCTGGTCCGCGCTCTTCTCGGAGCCGATGAGCGAGCTCGTCAAGCGCTACACCGCCAGCGTCTCGTTCGACCGGCGCCTGTGGCGGGCCGACATCGAGGGCTCGCTCGCCCATGCGCAGATGCTCGCCGCGCAAGGCATCATCGGCGGCGACGACCTGGCCGCCATCCGCGCCGGCATGGCGCAGATCGCCGAGGAGATCGAGGCGGGCCGCTTCGAGTGGAAGCTCGACCTCGAAGACGTGCACCTGAACATCGAGGCGCGGCTCACGCAGCTCGTGGGCGACGCCGGCAAGCGGCTGCACACCGGCCGCTCGCGCAACGACCAGGTCGCCACGGACGTGCGGCTGTGGCTGCGCGCCGAGATCGACACGCTGGCGCCGCTGCTGCGCCAGATGCAGATGGCGCTGGTGGAGGTGGCCGACGGCAACGTCGACACCATCCTGCCCGGCTTCACCCACATGCAGGTGGCGCAGCCGGTGAGCTTCGCGCACCACCTGCTGGCCTATGTGGAGATGTTCGCGCGCGACGAGGAGCGACTGGCCGACGTGCGCCGCCGCGTCAACCGCCTGCCGCTGGGGGCCGCGGCGCTCGCGGGCACCAGCTACCCGCTGGACCGCGAACACGTCGCGCAGGCGCTCGGCTTCGACGGCGTGTGCCAGAACAGCCTCGACGCGGTCAGCGATCGCGATTTCGCGATCGAGTTCTCGGCCTTCGCGAGCATCGCGATGATGCACGTGTCGCGCCTGGCCGAGGAGATCGTGCTGTGGATGAGCCAGAACTTCGGCTTCATCGACCTCGCCGACCGCTACTGCACCGGCTCGTCGATCATGCCGCAGAAGCGCAACCCCGACGTGGCCGAACTCGCCCGCGGCAAGAGCGGGCGCGTGGTGGGCCACCTGGTGGGCCTGCTGACGCTGATGAAGGGCCAGCCGCTGACCTACAACAAGGACAACCAGGAAGACAAGGAGCCGCTGTTCGACACCGTCGACACGCTGCGCGACACGCTGCGCATCATGGCCGAGATGGTCGGCGGCATCACGGTGAAGAAGGAGGCGATGGAGCGGGCGGCGCTCAAGGGCTACGCCACCGCCACCGACCTCGCCGACTACCTGGTCAAGAAGGGCCTGCCCTTCCGCGACGCGCACGAAGTGGTGGCGCATGCGGTGAAACTTGCGATCCAGCAGGGCGTGGACCTGGGCGCGCTGCCCCTCGCCACGCTGCGGGGCTTTCATGCGTCGATCGGCGAGGACGTGTTCGATGTGCTGAGCCTGCGCGGTTCGCTCACCGCGCGCAACGTGCTGGGCGGGACGGCGCCCGAGCAGGTGCGGTTGCAACTGGCGCGGCATCGGGCGCGGCTGGGTTGAGGGGACGCGGCGATCAGCCGCTGCTGCGCTGACGTCATCCCGGCGCAAGCCGGGATCCACGCTGGAAACTCTCGCTGACTCTCACGATGGATCCCGGCTTTCGCCGGGTGACGTGGTGCGGGAACCATCGCTGACTAACGCGATGGATCCCGGCTCCCGCCGGGATGACGTGGCGTGGAGAAGGTTCTCGCAAACGGCGCCCGATACAACCATAGCTGCCGACCGTCGGCGCAATTCAGCACCTTCGTCGGCCTCAGGTCGGGCACCCTGAACTCGAGGCTGGCCAGCCAGGCGCCCGGCTTCAGTTCACGCGCCGCCTTCTGCGCCGCACGCGGCATGCTCTCCGGCCGCTGGAACAGGTAGACGAGATCGCAGTCCGACCAGTTGGCCGACCACATGTCGGCGCGCCGCACGGTGGCGAAGCGCGCCCGCCACGCGCAGACGATGCGCAGCGGCCAGCTCCATTCCAGGCCCGCGAGCCGCGCCTGCGGATACTCGCGCCGCAGTTCGATCAGTCCGTCGCCCAGCCCGCAGCCGGCATCGAGCAGCCGGGCACCCGGCGGCAGCGGCACGAGCCGGCCCAGCCCCTTCAACGCGTCGGCGGGCGTCGGGAACAGCGGCGCGTCGCGCCAGGCCTGCACCGGGTACAGAACGGCCAGCAGCAGCAGGGGCAGCAGCCAGGGCCAGGCCGGCACGTCGCCGACCACGCCCGACACCCCGAGCGAGAGCGGGAACCCCCACGCGATCAGCAGCCGGCGCCAGCGCGTTTCGCCGCGCAGGCTGAAGGTGATCGCGAGTCCCGCCGCCAGCAGCAGCGCGGTCACCGGCGACAGCTGCAGCCAGCGCGTGGCGACGATGAAGACCGACCACGCCGCGCCCCACACCAGCAGCGCCGGCATCGGCCACGGCACGCGCAGCGGCGGCACCGCGCTGAGGAGTCGTTGCGCCACCAGAATGTTCAGAAGTGGAAGCCGAGCCGCACGCCGCCCCAGTGCTTGCCGTTCACCGTGATCGGCGCAGCGGCTTCCTTCATCACGACGAAGTTGCCGCCGCCCATGTCGCGCCGATAGGTCTGCAGCAGGAAAGGCCGCTTGTTGCGGGCCGACGAGAGCCCCGTGCGGTCGTTGAAGATGCGGCGGTAGCGGCTGTTCGCTGTGTCCCACAGCAGGTCGCCGCGCTGCGGGTGGCAGTACTTCTTGTTGTGCGTCGGGATGTAGCCGTTGCGGTCGGCGGCGATGCCGAACACCACTTTCGGGCTCAGCGCCAGCAGCCGCTCCTGCACCTGCGGGAACAGCCTGTCCGTGAGTTCGACGAAGCGTGTCGTGTGCTGCGGCGGGTTGGTCTTCGGCACCGGCCGGTACTGCTCGTCGAACAGCTCGGCCTCGGTGGTGCCGGTGCGCAGCGAATCCTCCAGCAGCTTGGAGATCTGCGCGGCGGCCTCCTGCGCGGCCGTGATGAACGGCGTGTCCTCGGTCTCGATGCCGCAGTGCGACACCAGGTCGATCAGGTTCTCCGACACCTTGAGGAAGGACTCGCTGCGCCCGAGCGCGGTGTCCAGCGCGCGGCCGGTCTGGTGGATCTCGGCCTCGACCGCCGCCATCTGCGTGTTCAGCTCGGCGCAGATCGCGCGGCTCTGCTCGGCGGCGGCGTTGATGCTCGCCACGCCGCTTTGCACGTCGGCGAGCGCGCGGTGGAAGCCGCCTTGCGTCGCCGCGTCCTGATCGCCCTCGGGCACGCGGATCTCGCGCGACAGCGCGTCGATGCGCGTGTCGAGTTCGCCCACCGTGCTCATGATCTCCTTGGACGACGACTCGACCTTGGCGGCGAGGTCCTTCACCGCGTCGGCGACGACGCCGAACCCGCGGCCGGCCTCGCCGGCGCGCTTGGCCTCGACAGAGGCGTTGAACGCGACGAGTCTTGTCTGCAGCGCGATCTTGGTGATGGTCTGCGCCGCCTGCGACACCTGGCGCAGCGTCGAGACGATGCCCGTCACGCCTTCGCCCACCTCCTCCACCGCCTTGCGCGCACGCTCGACGGCGCCGCGGCTGCCTTGCGACACGTCGCTGATGACGTCCTGCGCCTTGGTGATCTCCTGCACCTGGCCGGCCAGCGTGTTCAGCGTCTGCGCCTGGCGCGCGGAGACCTTCTGCGTGTCCTCCATCAGCCCGCGCACCTCGGCGGCCTCGCGTCCCATGTTCGCGGCCTGCTTGCCGATCGAGTCGATGGCGGCGCGCAGGTCGGTGTCGCCCGCCGACGGCTCGGCCGCGGCGGCGATCTCCTCGGCTTGCGGCTTGCTGCGCTTGAATGATGCAAACATGTCTCGTCCTCTCAATATTCGCGCAGCTTGACGCGCAGACGCGCGATCGACTGGCTGTGCAGCTGGCACACCCGCGACTCGGTCACCTTCAGCACCGCCGCGATCTCTTTCAGGTTCATGTCGTGTTCGTAATACATGCTCATCACGTATTGCTCGCGCTCGGGCAGGGTCTTGATCGCCTCGATCAGCGCCTCGCGCATGCGCTGGTCCTGCAGCTGCGCGAGCGGATTGAAGCCATCGTCCGCCACATGGCGGTCCAGGTAGTCGTTATCCCCTTCATCGCCGGACATGTCTTCCAGGTAAACCAGCTGAGTGCCTCGCACCTTGCCAAGTAGTTCCTGATATTCGGCCAGCGTGATCCCCATCTCGCGGGCTATCTCGCTTTCGGCAGGTGCGCGCCCGAACTTTTGCTCGAGTCTGTGAACTGCTGCCTCGATGCTGCGTTGTTGTTTGCGCGTGCCGCGCGAGAGGTAGTCGTTGCCGCGCAGCTCGTCGAGCATGGCGCCGCGGATGCGCTGCGTGGCAAACGTCTCGAACTGCACGCCTTGCGCCGCATCGAAGCGCGACAAGGCGTCGGTGAGTCCGATCATGCCGACCTGGATCAGGTCGTCGATCTCGACGTTGGCCGGCAGCTTGGCGATCATCTGGTGCGCGAGCCGGCGCACCAGCGGGCTGTACTGCTTGAGCATCGTGCTGACGTCGAGTCGGCCTTTGGCGGTGTACATGGTGGCTCCGGGCATCAGTTCATGGCCGGCGCGTTCGTCTGCGCGCCGTGGTGGTCGGCCGCTGCGGCGCCGCCGGGCAGCAAGGTGTCGCGCGCCCAGCGGCGCAGCGCGGGCGTCGGCGCCTCGCTCGCATCGGTGGCCGGGTCGATCAGCACCCAGTCGCGCAGCACGGCGCCGAGAAAGTCGTCGGCGCAGGTCGCGATCTGCATCGCGATGCGCTCGGCCCGCGGCGAGCTGGGCGCCGCGCTCAGCAGCAGGTCGTGCACGATCAGGCCGGCGCGCTGCGTCATCAGCTTCATCGCCGCGTAGGCGTGCGTCACGCTCGCCGGCCGGTCGTCGGCCAGCAGCAGCGGGCGCGCTTCGCTGCGGGCGAACATGCGGCACAGGTCGGACGCGCCTGCGTGGATCAGCACCACGTCGGCGTGCGGCGCCGCGTCGGACGCGGTCTGCAGGAACGAGGCGGTGGAGCCGTGCGTGTCGACGAACTTGATCGGCAGGCCGCGCGCGGCGAGGTACGAGACCTGCGGCGACAAGCTCTCGATGCACTCGGCGAGCTCCATCGTCGCGATCTCGGAATAGGCGGGCGAACGCTCGGCCGCGTCGACCACCAGCGTGTGCTTGCCGTGTTCGCCGAGCGCCGCACACAGCCGCTCGAGCATCACGCCGCCGAAGGCGACATGCGGGTTCGATGCCACCGGCACGAAGCGCACGCGGGCATGGGCAAACAGCCGCCGCAGCCCGTGGGCCTGGTCCAGCGGAACCGGTCGAGAGTGGAGTCCGGACATTGTTGTCATGGCCTGGGTTGTCTTGGGCGTGCTCAGGCGTGCGCCCCGCCGTGCAGCGGCGCGTGGGCTTGCGGCGCAGCGAAGATCAGGTTCATGTCGCTCGCGTCCATGCGGTAGGCGCTGCCGGCAGTCGGGCGCAGCGCGCGGTGGACGAGGGCGTGCGAGGACAGACGGTGCCAGTCCTCGGGCACGCGCTGGCCGTTGGCCACGCCGACCACCTTCAGGCGGTGGCGGATCAGCGCGTCGAGCGCCGGGCCGAGCTTCACCGCCTCGTCCATCTTCGACAGGATCACGCCGCACGCGAGGCTGGCGCGGTAGGAGATCAGCACGTCCTCGATCGTCTCGCCCTGCTGCGCGGCGTTGACGACGACGAGCTTCTGGATCGAGCGGTGGCCCAGCATGTCGAGCAGCTCGCGCGTGCGGCTGTCGCGCTGCGCCATGCCGGCGGTGTCGATCAGCACCATCTTCTTGGCGGCCAGCAGGTCAAGCAGGTCTTCGAGCGAGGCGCGGTCGTGCGCGGTATGCACCGGCACGCCGAGGATGCGGCCGTAGGTGCGCAGTTGCTCGTGCGCGCCGACGCGGTAGGCGTCCAGCGTGACGAGGCCGAGGTTCGATGCGCCGTACTTGGTCGCGAACGCGGCTGCCAGCTTGGCGGTGCTGGTGGTCTTGCCCACGCCGGTGGAGCCGACCAGCGCGTAGACCCCGCCCTGGTCTTCGAGCGCCGCCTCGGCGTCGCCCGTCATCAGGTTGCGTTCGAGCACGCCGGCGGCCCAGGCGGCCTCGTCGGCCACGTCGGCGGGAAGGCTCTGCGCGAGCTTGCGGATCAGCGCCGGCGAGAAGCCGCAGTCGAGCAGCTTCTGCGTCAGTCGCGCCTGGCCCGGCTGGCGCTGCAGCTTCTCCATGAAGGCGAGCGCGCCGAAGCGCTCCTCGATCAGGCCCTTCATCGAGCGCAGCTCGTTCATCATCTCCTGCTCACGCCGCAGCGCGGCGGCTTCGTCGACCGGGCGGTGGGCGCGTGCGTTGTCGGCGTCGGCGAGCGACGGCAGCGGCGACGGCGCGGCAGTGCGCACTTCCTCATGCAGCACCGGCGTGTCGCGCAGCGCCGCCTGGGCGGCCTGCGCCACCGGCGCGGCTGCAGTCGCCGGCGCATTCATGCGCGCGGTGAGCTTGGCCTGCAACGGGCTCATTTCGGGCTCGGCGCGTTCGGCGGCGGCCGGCGCCTCGGCCTTCATCGCGGCCTCGCGGCGACGCAGCATGCGCTCGCGCACATAGTCCTGGAACGACAGCGTGCTCATGCTCAGCTGCTCGACGTCCTGCTGTACCTCGGCGCTGGCCTGCGCCGCGGGCCGGGCCGCCGCGCGGCCGGCCGGCGC
>DASWVR010000039.1:0-5261 GCA_036401155.1 Piscinibacter sp.
GCAGGCGCGCCCGGCCTTGGTGGTGCTGCAGGAGTCCGCCGCTGCCGCACCCGAGGACGCCGAGGCCCTCGCGGCGCTGCTGCCGCCCGCCGCACGCTGCGTGCTCTCGGTCAACGCCGGATCCCCGACCCTGCGGCACGACGCAGCGCTGTCGCGCGCCGAACTGCGGGTGGGGCCGCTCAGCCCGGCCGAACTGCAGCAGCTGACTGCCGCCCTCGCACCCGGCGCCGACGAGGCGTCGGGACTGACGCGGCCGGCGCCGCTGCTGCTGCCGCAGAGGCCGACACTGCTGGTGGTCGACGACAACGAACTCAACCGCATCGTCGCCGCCGGCTTGGCCGAATCGCTCGGCTACAACGTGGCGTTGGCCTGCGACGGCGTCGAGGCACTCGACGTCTGCTTCAGCGCACCGCCCGACGTCGTGCTGATGGACCTCGCGATGCCGCGCATGGACGGCATCGAAGCCACCATGCACCTGCGCCAGCTGCAGCGCAGCGGCGCCATGCCGCCCTTTCCGGTGATCGCCGCCACCGCAGACACCACCGAGCAAAGCCGCCAACGCTGCTTCGACGCCGGCATGGATGCCGTGCTGCACAAGCCGCTGCTGCGCCCGTCCTTGCGCGCCGAACTGCAGCGCCTGCGCCCCGCCGACCGTTGAGGCCTGCGGGCCCGCGCTACATGCGCACGTCGTGCAGGGCGCCGCCGCCGAGGTCGGCCATCTCCGGCTTCACCTCGGCGAAGCGCAACAGCCGGCCGCCGAATTCGCCGAGGAACTTCTTCGCATCGGGCTCGCTCGCGAAGCTCGCGATCGTCGGCCCCATGGAGCCGTGCCGCTTGCTGCCGGCCACGTAGAAGCCGGCGCGTGCGTCGAACCAGTGCCCGCGGGGGTCGTTCCAGTCGGCGCGGCCCATGTCCTGCACGAACACCGCGCGCACCGCCCTCACCTGCTCGGGCCGCAGCAGCATCGCGAACATCTCGACCGTGTCGCAGAAGAACACCGGCGCCTTCGCATCGGCGTAGTGGATCTGCGCCTTCGGGCCCGGGTAGTCCGCGAGCAGCATGCCGTCGAGATCGCAGGTCGTGGCCGGGTCGATCTCCACCGGCGCAATGGCGGTGGCGGAGTCGGCCTGGCCGCAGCCCGCGAGCGGGACGAACGGCGCGGCCATGGCGGCGAGGAGCAGGTGGCGGCGGGTCGGGTTCATGGACGGAATCTCCAGGTGGCGATCGACAACGGCGCGACGATCCAGCCGAGCATCACCAGCGACATGAGCCAGGGCTTGGCCAGCGCGCCGGGAACGATGCTCGTGAGGCCGTACAGGCTGCGCACGTCGTCGAGGGAAAACACGTTGAGGATGCGGAACACGTCCGCCGGATTGAGCAGCAGCAGGTAGGCGAACCAGTCGCCGCCCAGCTCGCCGCCGGCAACGACGAGCAAGCCCAGCAGCAGCAGGTCGAACACCAGCACGAAGAAGAACCACATCGCGATCGCGAGGCCCGAAGCGCGCGTTCGGTCGACGGCCAGCACCGACAGCATCACCGCCATGCTCAGGAACGCGAGCCCCAATAGCACCGAGCTGAACATGAAGCCGACGTAAGGCGCGAGCCCGGCCGCTCCGATCTGCGTGGCCAGCAGCACCGCGACGAGGCCGAAGCCCGCCAGCGTCGACAGGCTCAGCGCCGCGGAGAGGCCGAGGTACTTGCCCAGCAGCAGCTCGAAGCGCGTGATCGGCAGGGCCAGCAGCAGGTCCAGCGAGCCGCGTTCGCGCTCGCCGACGATGGCGTCGAAGCCGAGCAGCAGCGCGATCAGCGGTATCAGGTAGATCACGAGGCTGACCAGGCTCGTGATCGTGAACTCGATCGAGCGCAGGCCGACCGCGCCTTGCTGTGCGCCGCCGAAGTACGCGATGACCAGCGCGAAGACGGTGAACACCAGCGCCACCGCGAGCACCCAGCGGTTGCGCAGGCGGTCGCGCAGCTCCTTGAGCGCGATGGTGAAGACTTGGCTGAGTTCCATGTCAGCGGCTCCACCGCGCTTCGCGCGACCCGCGACGCATGACGCGCCACGTTGGCGAAGGTGCCGTCACACGAGGGTCGTCGTCCCGGCGCAAGCCGGGATCCATGGATGGCAGGTGAGCGTGGATCCCGGCGTTCGCCGGGATGACGTATAGAGGATGCATGAGTTTCACGTCGGCAGCCTCCGCTCAGTCGGCGAAGCCGAAGAACACATCTTCGAGCGAGGGCTCGTGGATCCGCAGGTCGAGCACCGCGCCGCCGAGAGCGCTCAATGCCGCCATCACCGCCATCTTGGCGTCGCGCGGGCAGCTTGCATGCAACTGCGTGCCTTGCCAGCGCTGGGCGCTGACCGGCAGCGGCGCCAGCGCGTCGCGCACGGCGGCGCCGCCGGACTCGGTGGTGCACACCTCGAGCCGCAGCGGCAGGTCCATCTGCTCGCGCAGCTGCTGCACGCTGCCCAGCGCCTGCACCCGGCCGGCGGTGAGGATGGCGAGGCGGTCCACGCGCTCCTGCAGCTCGGCCAGGATGTGCGAGGTGAGGATCATCGTCACGCCCTCGTCGCGCAGCTGGCGCAGGATGACGTAGAAGGCGCGGATGGCCTCCGGGTCCAGCCCGGTGGTCGGCTCGTCGAGGAACAGCACCTGCGGCCGGCCGAGCAGCGCCTGCGCGAACCCGAGGCGCTGGCGCATGCCCTTGCTGTACTCGCGCACGGCGCGGCCCGACGCATGGGCCAGGCCGACCCGCTCGAGCGCGGCTTCGCAGTCGCGCTGCGGCGCGTCCTTCAGGCGGGCGAAGAAGCGCAGCGTCTCCACCCCGCTCAGGTTGTCGTACAGCACCACGTTCTCGGGCAGGTAGCCGATGCCGCGCCTCACGGCGCGAAAGCCGCGGCCCGTCACCGGCGAACCCTGGATGCGGATGTCGCCGGCCGTCGGCGTCACGAGCCCCAGCATCATCTTGAACAGCGTGCTCTTGCCGGCGCCGTTGTGGCCGATCAGGCCGAACACCTCGCCGCGCTGCACGTCGAGGTCGACCCCGTCCACGGCCTGCACCGCGCCGTAGTGCTTGACCACGCCGCGCAGCGCGATCGCCGGCGCGTCACTGCCCGCTCGGGTACTGCTTTGCATGCCACTCTTTCGCTGTGGTGTGGGTCGGCCGCATGCGCGGCTTGGGGTCGACGACGCTCGGCACCCGCAGCAGCGGAAACTGCTGGCCGACCAGGCGCAGCGCCTGCACCGCGGGGCTCGCAAGCAGCAGCCGGGCCGACGGATGCTGGAACACCAGCCGGTCGACGATGTCGTTGGCCTCGTAGCGCACGTCGCCGCGGCCGTCGCCATCGCGGTCCCAGCCGAGGTAGTTGTCCCAGTGGTTGCCGCTCTCGGCGCCCCAGGTTTCGTCGCGCGCGCCGACGTAGCGCACCTGCTCGCGGTTGCCGATGAAGTCGTTGCCCTCGACCCGGTTGCGCGTCGAGCCGGCCGCGAGGTGCACGCCGACGCGGTTGTCGACCACCAGGTTGCCCCTGAGCGTGGCGTACTCGACGTCGTAGATGAAGAAGCCGCGTGCGTTGCCGGCCACCACGTTGTTCTCGATCACCGAGTCCTGCAGCGTGCGCAGCATGATGCCGTGGTCGCTGTTGGCCCAGGCGCGGTTGTTGCGCACCACCTGGTCGCGCACTTCCATCAGCGCGAGCCCGCCGCGATTCATGTAGGAGTCGTTGTCTTCCCACAGGTTGTGGTACGAGTTCATGTAGTGCGTGCCGTAGCGGCTGTGGTGCAGCCGGTTCTGGCGGAACACCGCGTTGTGCGAGACGTCGACGTAGAGCGCGTCGCGCACGAAGCTGATGTGGTTGCCGACGATCTGCGCGCCGGTGGTGTTGTACAGCTGCACGCCGTTGCCGCGCTGCGAGGAGCCGTATTCGCGCTTGCCGACGATCAGGTTGTGCTCGATGCGCACGTCGTTCGCCTTCTCGATCCACAGCCCGAACAGGTTGTAGACGAGGTCGTTGCGCCGCACCACCGCCCGGTGCGAACCCGGCGTGAGGTAGACGCCGGCGTTCTGCGCCAGGAGGCTGTCGCCGGAGTCGCGCACGATCAGCCCCTCGATGGTCACGTCGGGCGACTGCACGCGGATGGTGTCGCCGACCATGGCGCCGCTGATCGTCGGGCGCTGCAGGCCACGCAGCGTCAGCGGCTTGGCGATGCGCAGGTTGCCGGCGTAGTGGCCGCGCTGCACCTCCACCACGTCGCCGGCGGCGGCGCGGTCGATCGCCGGCTGGATGGCCTCGCCCGGCCGCACGGTCCAGGTCGCGGCCTGCGCGGCGTGGAGCGCGCAGCCCGCGGCCAGGAGCAGCGTGGAGAGCATCCGCGTCATCAGATCACCAGCCAGCCCATGCTCCTCAGCACGAGGAACAGCGCCGCGCCGATCAGCAGGTTCTTGAACGAGACGTAGCAGACCATGTCCATGACGGACGCCGCACGGTAGTTGTCGCGCCACCAGGGGCCGTCCTTCACGTAGCGCTTGGCGCGCAGGCGGACCAGCACTTCGTACACGCTCCAGCCGAACCACCAGCCGATGACGGCGCCGGCGCGCAGCTCACCGAGGGCGGCCAGCACCCAGGCGAGCGTGACCGCGATGGCCAGCGCGATGCCGGCGGCGCGTCCCAGCGGGTGCGGCGCACCGACGCCGCGCTTCCACGGCCACAGGTGGTCCACCACCTCGGCCCAGGCGCGGCCGGCCAGGCTGCGCACTTCATAGGGCCGCGGCAGCGGGTCGGTCGGCAGGCGCGGATCGACGGTGCTCATGCCTTCACCTCCACGATCGGGATGAAATAGCCGTCCCGGCCGACCGGCGTGATCAGCAGGCCGTCGCGTTCGCGGCGCTTGCGCTCCTTGGCGAGCGGGGGGCAGGCGCTGGTGTCGGTGTAGAGGATCATGCACTCCAGGCAGTGCAGGCATTCGCGGTGGTCGATGCGGCCATCGGCGTCGATCGCCTGCGCCCCGCAGGCCTTGGCGCACGCCTTGCACGAGTTGCACTCCATCTTGCGGCGCAGGCCGAACCAGCGGAAGGTGGACGGCATCGCCAGCGACGCGCCGAGCGGGCACAGGTACTTGCAGAACGGACGCTCGACGAACAGGGAGACGCCCAGGATGACGGCGACGAACAGCGTGTACGGCCAGGAACGCTGGAACCAGCCGACCAGGAAGGTGGTCTTGAACGGCTCGACCTCGGCCAGCATCTCCGCCCATCCCATC
>DASWVR010000040.1:0-6660 GCA_036401155.1 Piscinibacter sp.
TCGCCTACCGCGCGTCGCTCGCCGTGTGCGAGCGCCAGTTCGCCGAGGCGACGCGCGAATGCCGTCAGCTCACCGAGATGGCGGTCGCCCAGCCGCAGCTTGCGCACGAGCGGGCGCAGGCGCTCACCGGCGCGCTGGTAACCAAGATGCTCGAACCGGGCGACATCTGCATCCGGCTGCTCACCGAGGCGGCCGGCGAGCGCGCGTCGGCGCACGCCGTCAACGTGACGCTGATCTCGCTGCTGATGGGCCGCAGCTTCTGGCTCGGCGCGGCGGACATGCAGGACCTCGGCGTGGGCGCCTTGCTGCACGACATCGGCAAGGTCGACCTGCCCGCGCGCGTGCGCCATCGCGAGGAGCACTTCAGCGCGAGCGAGGCCAAGTTCTACGAGGAGCACGTCACGCACGGCGTCGCCCGCGCCAAGAAGATGGGCCTGTCGCCCGGCGCGACGCTGGTCATCGCGCAACACCATGAATATGCCGACGGCAGCGGCTTTCCGCTGCGCGTGGGCAGCGAGCGCATGCCGCCGGCGTCGAGCATCGTCGCCCTGGTCAACCGCTACGACAACCTCTGCAACCCGCAGCTGCCCGCCAAGGCGCTGACGCCGCACGAAGCCTTGTCGCTGCTGTTCGCGCAGGGCAAGAACAAGTTCGACACCGCCATCCTCGGAGCCTTCATCAAGATGATGGGCGTCTATCCGCCCGGCTCGGTGGTGCAGCTGACCGACGACCGCTACGCAATGGTGGTCGGCGTCAACTCGTCGCGGCCGCTGAAGCCGCGCGTCGCGGTGGCGGACACGCGTGTGCCGATCGACGAAGGCCTGATCCTCGACCTCGAGAAGGCGCCGAACCTCGGCATCCGGCGCAGCCTGCGCCCGCAGGCGCTGCCGGCCGACATCCAGGAGTGCCTGTCGCCGCGGCCGCGGGTGGCGTACTTCTTCGAACCGAACGCCGAGGCCGAACCCGAATGAAGTCCCCCGGCATGCTCGAAGGCGTCGCGTTGGCGGACACGCATCTCGCCGGCGTCCTCATCGAGGCCATGCTCGACGCGGTGTGGCTCGTCGATGCGGCCAGCCTGCGCATCGTCGCCGCCAACCTGCCGGCCGGCGAGATGCTCGGCTGTCCGGCGGCCGCCCTGTGCGGGCGTGAAGTCGCCGAGTTGTGCGCCACACCCGAAGACCTGTGCTTCTGGAACGAGGCGGCCGAGGGCCTGAGCGAGGCCATCGAGTCGGAAACCTGGGTGAGGCGCTTCGACGGCGCCCACGTGCCGGTGACGCGGCGCGTGACGCGGGTGGCACTGGGCAGCGGGCAGCCGATCTACATCGCCGTGATGCACGACCGCAGCGCACAGCGCCGCACGGAGGACGAACTCGAAGAGCGCGTGGCCGAACTCGGCGCCACGCTCGAGTCGACCGCAGACGGACTGCTGGTCACCGACCTGGCGGGCAACATCCGCAACTTCAACCGCGCCTTCGTGTCCCTGTGGTGCGTGCCGGACCCGCTGCTGCGGCGCCGCGACGACGATGCGCTGTTCGCCTTCATGCGCCGCAGCGTCGTCGACCCGGCAGGCTACATGCGCCGCCTGGCCGCGCTGGAGGACGGCGATCTGCGCGAGGCGGTCGACTGCGTCGCGCTCGCCTCGGGCCGCATGCTGCAGCGTGTCAGCCTGCCGCAGACGAGCCGCGGCCGCTGCATCGGGCGGGTCTATTCGTTTCGCGACATCACCGCGCGGCTGGAGGCGATCCACCGCCTCGATGCGTTGTCGCACAGCGATCTCCTGACCGGCCTGCCCACACGCAGCGTGCTCGCCGACCGCGTCAGGTTCTCGATCGCGCTGGCCCAGCGCGACGGCACGCCGTTCGCGCTGCTGTTCGCCAACCTCGACCGCTTCAAGCACATCAACGACACGCTCGGCCACGAGGTCGGCGACCAGGTGCTGGCCGACGTGGCCGGGCGCATCAAGGGCTGCCTGCGCCAGATCGACACGGTGGCGCGCCTGGGCGGCGACGAGTTCGTGATGCTGGTCCACCAGGCCGACGCCGCTGGCGCCGAAGCGGCCGCGCGACGCATCCTCGATGCGCTGCAACGGCCCTTCCAGCACGGCGAGCTGTGCTTTACCGTCACCTGCAGCATCGGCATTGCGCTTCACCCGGCACACGGCGAGAGCCTGGAGCAGCTGCTGCGGCATGCCGACGCGGCCATGCACGAGGTCAAGGAGGCCGGGCGGGCCGCCTACCGCTTCCACCAGACGACCGAGCGTGGCGCCGCCGAGCATCACGGGCGGCTCGAACTCGACAGCGCGATGCGCGAGGCGCTCGCCTGCGGGCGCTTCCGCCTGCACTACCAGCCGCAGGTCGACCTGGCCACGGGCAAGGTGCTCGGCGCCGAGGCGCTGATCCGCTGGCACGACCCGGTACGGGGCAACGTGCCGCCGGCGGAATTCATCCCGGTGGCCGAGCAAAGCGGCTTCATCGTCGCGATCGGCGACTGGGTGCTGCGCCAGGCGGTGCAGCAGGCGGCGGCGTGGCATGCCCAGGGCCGCGCGCTGGTGGTGTCGGTCAACGTCTCGGCGGTGCAGTTCCACCGCAGCGGCTTCGTCGAGCGCGTCGCGCAGGTGCTGCAGGCGGTGCAACTGCCGCCCGAACTTCTCGAGCTGGAGCTGACCGAGTCGATCCTGATCCAGGACGCGCAGGAGGCGCTGCTGCGCCTGCAGGCGCTGTCGCAGCTGGGCGTCAAGCTGGCCATCGACGACTTCGGCACCGGCTACTCCAGCCTCGGCTACCTCAAGCGCTTCCCGATCGACAGGCTGAAGATCGACCGCAGCTTCGTGCGCGGGCTGCCCGGCGACCAGAGCGACGTCGGCATCGTCAACGCCATCGTCAACCTGGGGCGGGCGCTGCATCTCGAGATCGTCGCCGAGGGCGTCGAGACCGAAGCGCAGCGCGAGTTCCTCGAACGCAGCGGCTGCGAGCAGTACCAGGGTTTCCTGTTCGCCCCCGCGCTGGACAGCGCGAGCTTCGAGGCACGGTTGGCGGCACCGCTGTCGCCCTTGATCGGCTGAACACCAAGTCCGGTTCATTGCCGAACTGACGCACACTGCAGCTTCGCGCGGCGATTTTTTGTAAAGTCGCCGCTCGGACGCTGCGCCGTGGGCCGAGGGGGTCCGCACCGACAGTGTTCCGTTCCCCGACGCCAAGCCATGAGTTCCTTCACGTCGTTGTTGGAGAAGAAGCTTGCCTCGCTGGAGGTGCCGCTCGCGGTGCAGCTGCCGGCCGGAGAGCGTGTGGGTGCGCTCGATGCGCGGGTGACGCTGCGGCTGCGCGAGCTTTCCGCATTGGCACGCATCGCCGCCGGGCAGGTCGGGCTGGTGGCCCAGGACCACGTGGAAGGCCGCGTCGAGGTCGACGGCACGATGCGCGACCTGATGCGCATCGCCGCGCAGATGGTCAGCGAAGACCCCACACGCGGCGACCCCAGCCCCGCGCCGCTGCGCTGGTGGGGGGCGCTGACACGCCGCAGCCGCTCGAAGGCGCGCCACCGCAAGGAGGCTGACGCCGAGCAGGTGCAGTTCCACTACGACGTGTCGGACGACTTCTACGCGCTGTGGCTCGATCCTCGCCGCGTCTACTCGTGCGCCTACTTCCGCGATGCGGGCATGTCGCTCGCGCAGGCGCAAGAGGCCAAGCTCGACCACATCTGCCGCAAGCTGATGCTGCGCGAAGGCGAGCGCTTCCTCGACATCGGCGCCGGCTGGGGGGCACTCCTGCTGTGGGCGGCCGAGAACTACGGCGTCGTGGCGCACGGCATCACGCTCAGCAAGAACCAGCACGCCCACGTCAACCGGCTGATCCAGGAGCGCGGACTCTCCGGGCGGGTGACGATGGAACTGCGCGACTACCGCGACCTGCCGGAAGGCGAGCCCTGGGACAAGATCGCCTCGATCGGCATGTTCGAGCATGTGGGCCGGGCCCTGCTGCCGGCGTACTTCGCGAAGATCCACCGCCTGCTCAAGCCGGGCGGCCTGCTGATGAACCACGGCATCACGGCCGGTGGCACGCGCAACGACCGGCTCGGCGCCGGCATCGGCGAGTTCATCGAGCGCTACATTTTTCCCGGCGGCGAGCTGCAGCACGTGTCGCAGGTGCTCAAGACCATGAGCGAGGCGAGCCTGGAGCCGCTGGACGTGGAGAACCTGCGTCCGCACTACGCGCGAACGCTGTGGGCCTGGAGCGACGGCCTGGAGGCCCACCTGGACCGGGCGCGCGAACTGACCGACGAGCGCGTGGTGCGTGCCTACCGGCTCTACCTCGCCGGCAGCGCCATGAGCTTCGAGCACGGCTGGATCTCGCTGTACCAGATGCTCGCCTCGCGGCCCAGCGGCGTGGTCGCCGACGGGCCGATGTCGGGCGCACAATCGGTCTATCCCTTCAACCGCTCCTACATGTACCGATGATCTACAAGTTCAAATCCAAGGCCGCCGGCGACGTGATCATGATGGGCCCGAGCGGCGACCACGTGCTGCGAATCATCGGCAAGGCGCCGGCGCCCAAGGGCATCATCGAGCCGGCCGCGATGCCCGCGGCCATCGCGGCCATCGAGCAGGCGGTCCTGGACGAGGAGGCGGCGCGCCAGCAGGCCGAAGCCGACGCGGCGGCCGAGGGCCGCACGCTGCCGCCGGGCGAGGGGGTGACGCTGCGCCAGCGCGCCTGGCCGCTGGTGGAGATGCTCAAACGCGCGCTCGCCGCCAACAAGGAAGTCGTCTGGGGCGTTTGAGCCGCCGGCGGCGTCCGACACGTCGACATGAGGAGAACACCATGAAGCTCTGGAGCAACAGCTGGATCAACGGCGAACCCATCCCGGCGCAGTTCGCGGCCGGCCGGCTCGATGCCGCGGGCAAGCCGACCTTCTCCGACAACCTGAACCCACACCTCGCGTGGAGCGACGTGCCGGCGGGCACCTTGTCGTTCGCGCTGATCTGCCACGACTTCGACGTGCCCAGCCGCGGCGACGACGTGAACCAGCCCGACCGCGAGGTTCCGGCCGAGCTGCCGCGGGTCGACTTCTTCCACTGGCTGCTGGTCGACCTGCCGGTCTCGCTGCACGAGATCCGCGAAGGCGAGTTCAGCCGCGGCTTCACCGCGCGCGGCAAGCCCGGGCCCGCCACGCTGCACGGCGCGCGCCACGGCCTGAACGACTTCACCGGCTGGTTCGCCGCCGACGAGGCGATGAAGGGCGACTACTTCGGCTACGATGGCCCGTTCCCGCCCTTCAACGACTCGCTCGTGCACCACTACGTGTTCACGCTGTACGCGCTGGGCATCGAACGCGCGCCGGTCGAGGGCGCCTTCACCGGCGATCAGCTGCGCCAGGCGATCTACCCTTACGTGCGCGGCGAAGCCACCCACTCGGGCACCTACACGCTGAACAAGCGGCTGCTGGGCTGATGCACGACGTCACGCGCATCATCGCGATACGCCACGGCGAAACGGCCTGGAACGTCGACACGCGCATCCAGGGCCAGCTCGACATCCCCCTCAACGAGCGCGGGCGCTGGCAGGCCCGGCGGCTCGCCGGCGCGGTGGCCGAGGAGGGCTTCGCGGCGGTCTATTCGAGCGACCTCGCGCGCGCCGTCGAGACGGCGCAGGCGCTGGCGCAAGGCAGCGGCCGCGACATCGTCACCGACCGCGGCTTGCGCGAGCGCCACTTCGGAGAGTTCGAAGGTTTCACCTGGCGCGAAATCGAAACGCGCTGGCCGGCGCAAAGCGAACGCTGGCGCAAACGCGACCTCGATTTCGCGCCGGCCGGCGGCGAAACGCTGCGCCAGTTCTACGACCGCAGCGTCGCCGCCGCCTCGCGGCTGGCGGCGGCGCACCCCGGCGAGACCATCGCCTTCGTCGCCCACGGCGGCGTCATGGACTGCCTGTACCGCGCCGCCTCGCGCATCGACCTGCAGGCGCCGCGTTCGTGGCAGCTCGGCAATGCGAGCATCAACCGCCTGCTGTTCACACCCGAGGGCTTCATGCTGGTCGGCTGGAGCGACAGCTCGCACCTCGACGACGACGCGCTGGACGAATCGGCCGACCGCGTGGGGAGCGCCGCATGAGGGCGGCCGCGGCACGCGGCGACCCGGTGGCGGCGATCGACACGCCGGCGCTCGTCATCGACCTCGATGCCATGCAGCGCAACCTCACCCGCATGGCGGAGTTCGCGCGGGCGCGCGGCCTGCGCCTGCGGCCGCACGCGAAGATGCACAAGAGCGCGACCATCGCGCGGCTGCAGATGAGCTGCGGCGCGGTCGGGGTCTGCGTGCAGAAAACGAGCGAGGCCGAGGTGCTTGCCGATCTGGGCGTGGACGACATCTTCATCAGCAACGAAGTGGTCGATGCCGCCAAGCTGCGCCGCGTGGCGGAACTCGCCACCCGCGTGCGGCTCGCCATCGCGGTCGATTCCGCGCTCGGCGTGGACCGGCTCGCCGCGGCGCTCAAGCGCACCGGCGCGCGCATGGACGTGCTTGTCGAGGTCGACGTCGGGCAGGGCCGTTGCGGCGTCGCTCCGGCGGCCGCCGGCGCGCTCGCGCAGCAGGTGGTGTCGCACGGACTCGTCTTCGCGGGCCTGCAGGCCTACCACGGCCGGGCGCAGCACCTGCGCACGGCGGCCGAG
>DASWVR010000041.1:0-3798 GCA_036401155.1 Piscinibacter sp.
CAAGGCCGGGTTGATGCGCGGCAACTTCTTCCAGCGCGCGATGACGCCCGATGACATGCAGCGCGTGGCCGACGAGTTCGTCGAGGCCGCGCGCCTGTGCCGGCATGCGGGCTTCGACGCTGTCGAGCTGCACATGGGCCATGGCTACCTGCTCAACCAGTTCATCTCACCACTGTCGAACCGGCGTCGCGACGCATACGGCGGCAGCGCCGAGAATCGCGTTCGCTTTCCCGCAGAGGTCCTGGCACGCGTGAAGGACGCGGTCGGGCGCGACATGGCGGTGGTCGCGAAGATCAATGTCGCCGACGGCGTGAAGGGCGGTGCGACCGTGGAGGATGCGATCGTCACGGGCCGCCTGCTGCAGGCGGCGGGTGCGGACATGCTGGTGCTGTCCGGCGGGCGCAACGTTGAATCGGGCTGGTTCATGTTCGGCAGCAACCACGACATGGACGAGATGCGAAAAGTCCTCGAGGACAATCCGCTTACGGGCCTGATGCTCAAATGGTCGCAGCACGGTGTGCCGAAGATCGCGTTCCGCGAGATGTACTTCCTCGAGTACTCGCGTCGCATTCGTGCCGCCGTGGACGTCCCGCTGGGCTATCTCGGGGGCGCGCGGTCGCTCGCGAACGCGGAGGAGGCCATGCACGAGGGCTTCGATGCCGTCGTGATGGCGCGGCCGCTGATCCACGATCCGGCGCTGGTGAACAAGTTCCGCGACGGTAGCGCGGTGCAGTCAGGCTGCACCCACTGCAACCGTTGTGTGCCCTACATCTACCACCCGGCCGGCACCTGGTGCGTGATGAATCCGCCCAACGATCCCGAAATCAACAAGATCCGGGCCGCCGGCTGAGCCGATGAATTCCCGGACCGAACTCACCCTCAGGAGACCTGAAATGGAGCAGCAATTTTCGCCGTCGCGGCCGTGCCGCATCGAGGATGTCCCGCAGTGGGACATCGAGACCGATGTCGCTGTGGTCGGCTTCGGTGCCGCCGGGAGTTGCGCGGCGATCGAGGCGCGCAAGGCGGGTGCCGAAGTCGCGATCTTCGAAGTCGCCGCTGCGCCGGGCGGCAGCGCCGCGCTGTCGGGCGGCGAGGTGTATGTCGGCGGCAGCGGCGGCACGAGCGTGCAGCGTGCGGCCGGCTTCGAGGACTCGACCGAGGACTTCTACAAGTACCTGCTGATGGCGGGCGGACCCGGGGCCGACGCCGCGCGTGCGCGGGTGTATGCGGAGAACGCCGAAGCGCACTTCCGCTGGTTGCAGGAGCAAGGGGTACCGTACAAGGGCACCTTCCTGCCGGGGAAATGGCTGGAGCCGCACACCGACGACACGCTGGTGTGGTCGGGCTCCGAGCAGGCCTGGCCGTTCTCGGCCGAGGCCCGGCCCGCACCCCGCGGGCATACCGCGCAGCAGGACGGCTGGAGCGCCGGGCGGACGCTGATGGAGAAGCTCTGCGGTCGTGCCGAGGCCCTCGGGGCAACGGTGTATTGCAACAGCCGCGCCCTGGCGCTGGTCACCGCGGGCGACGGCGCGATCGTCGGCGTCGTGGTGCGCATTGACGGTGTGCCGCGCTACGTGCGAGCGCGCCGCGGAGTGGTGCTGGCGTCGGGCGGCTTCATCACGAACCGCGAGATGGTCGAACGCTACGCACCGGATGCGCTGGTATGTGAAACCCCGGTCTCCGCTGGCAACGACGACGGCTCGGGCATCCGCATGGGCATCAGCGCCGGCGGGACGGCGATCCAGATGGACCAGTTTTTCGCGACGCTGCCCTTCTTCCCGCCGGAATCGTTGGTGAAGGGCATCTTCATCAACGAGCTCGGCGAGCGCTTCATCAACGAGGACGCCTATCACGGCCGCATCGCGCATTATGTGCTGCGCCAGCCGGGGGGGCGCGCGTGGCTGATCGTCGATGACGAGATCTTCGGGCGGCCGATGATCCACCGCGACATCACGATCGCGGCGGTCGGCGAGACCTGGGAGGAACTCGAGCAGGAACTCGGACTGGCCGAGGGCAGCCTGCAGCGCACGGTCGAGGCCTTCAACCGCGAGGCCGCCGAAGCGCGTGATCCGGAGTTTCACAAGGCGGCGAATTGGCTTCGCTCCCTGACGAAGGCGCCGTTCGCCGCGCTGAGCTATTGCCGCGGCGACATCCCCGGGCACGCCTTCACACTGGGCGGACTCGCAACCGACACCGAGGGCGCAGTGCTGAACGAGGCCGGCGAGGCGATCCCCGGTCTCTATGCCGCCGGCCGCTGCGCCTGCGGCCTGCCGCGTTGGGGAGAAGGTTACAGCTCGGGGATGTCGCTGGGCGACTCTACGTTCTTTGGTCGACGGGCTGGCCGTCGCGCGGCGGCTGGCTGAGGAGCTCGTCCTCCTGCTGGGCCCGCTTTTGTTCAAGGCGCAGGCTCAGCAGCAGGGCGAGGCCGATCAGGCCGGCGAGCAGCCAGCCGACCGTGCCAAGTGCAGCGGCGAGGGCGTCGGGCGTTCCCTGTTGCTTGTGAAAGGCGAGCGAGGCGCTGAAGGCTGCGAGCGACACGGAGGAGCCGGTCGGGGCGCCGAGGTCGCGCAGGGTGCTGAAGAGGCCGGTGCCGGCGCCCAGACGCTCGGGCGGGACGGCGCCGAGGGCTAGTTTCATGACCGCGGGGGTATTGCAGCCCATCGCGAGGCCGAGCACGCACACGGTTGCGATCACGAACCACAGGGGGGTGTCGCTGCGCAGCGTGAGCAGCAGCGCGAGACCCGCGAGCATGCCGGCGAGGGCTGCGGTGGTGACGCGGCGCGGGGGCAGGCGGTCGACGAGGCGGCCGGCAAGCGGCGAAGCGATGACGCTGCTGCCATAGAGAAAGAGCGTGACGAAGCCGAACTGAGCCGCGCTGCCGCCGGGGCGTCCGTTAATGAAGAAGGCGAGGGAATAGACCACGCCGCTGAAGGAGAGCAGGTGCAGCCAGTAGATCGCGCTGGGTAGCGCGAAGGCGGAGCGCCGCAGGATCGCAATGTCGATGACGGGGGCGGCGACGCGCTGGCTGTTGCGCCACAGGAGCGTGAGGCCCAGAAGTCCGGTGACGACGATCGCGGCAGTGTAGGGCGAGCGGAGGCCGAAGTTGCCGACCCAGGTGGGCAGCGAAAGCAGTGCGGCGATCGTGGCGAAGAGGTAGAGCGCGCCTTTGAGGTCGAAGGGCGCGTCGGAGCGCTCGCTGCGGATATCCGGGACGAGCAGCGCGACCGGGACGAGGCCGGCGACGGCGAGCAGGCCGCTGATCCAGTAGACGCTGGGCCAGCCGAGGCGGTCGATCAGCAATCCGCCGAGCAGGCCGCCGCTGGCCGCCCCGAGCGTCATCGTCATCGCAAAGATGCCTAGTGCCATGCCACGGCGCTGCTCGGGGAAGAGGTGCCCGATGTAGGCGAACACGCCGGGCAGGATGCAGGCGACGCCAAGGCCTTGGGCGAAACGCGCGGCGAGGAAGACATGGAAGCTCGCCGCGGCAGCTGCGGCGAACTCGGACAGTGCGAAGACCAGCAGCCCTGCCAGCATCACTCGCTTGCGCCCGCGCTGGTCGCCGAGGCGGCCCATGATCGGCGCGAACACCGTGAGGCCGACGAAATAGGACATCAGGACCAGCGCGGCGAGATTGATCGGGATGCCGAAGTGCCGCGTCAGGCTGGGCAGGGCCGGCGCCTGGAAGGCGGCCGCCTCGATGGTGACGAAGGTGCCGAACAGCAGGGCGGCGTAGATCTTCCACGCGGTGCGCGAATCCATGGAGACTCCCGGTGGGTGAGGGAAATTGTGATGAGGGGG
>DASWVR010000042.1:0-3807 GCA_036401155.1 Piscinibacter sp.
CGATCGAAGTCGCCTTGCGCCGCAAGAAGGACTCGTCGATGCGGGTGGCGATCACCCAGGTCAAGCCCGACGCTGACGGCCGGGCGCCGGCCCACGCCTGCGTCTCGGCGGGCAACACCGGCGCCTTGATGGCCGTCTCGCGCTACCTGCTCAAGACGCTCGAAGGCATCGACCGGCCGGCGATCGCGGCGGTGATGCCGAACAAGCTGGGCCGCTACACGACGGTGCTCGATCTGGGCGCGAACGTCGATTGCACCGAAGAACACCTGCTGCAGTTCGCCGTGATGGGCGCGGCGTTCGTCTCCGCCGTCGACGGGCAGGAAAACCCGAGCGTCGGCCTGCTCAACATCGGCGAAGAAGAGATCAAGGGCAACGAGGCGATCAAGCGGGCGGGCGAACTGCTGCGCTCGGTGGCCGCCGCCGGCCACATGAACTTCGTCGGCAACATCGAAGGCAACGACATCTTCAAGGGCACGATCGATGTGGTCGTCTGCGATGGATTCGTCGGCAACGTCGCGCTCAAGACGTCGGAGGGCCTGGCCTCGCTGATCGGGCAGTTCCTCAAGCAGGAATTCACCCGCACGCCGCTCACGAAGCTCGCCGGCCTGATCGCCCGCCCGGTGCTCAATCGCCTGGCCAACCGGCTGGACCATCGCCGCTACAGCGGCGGTGCCTTGCTCGGCCTGCGCGGACTGGTGTTCAAGGCCCACGGATCGTCTGACGCCTTTGCTTTCGAGCAGGCGCTCAATCGGGCTTATGATGCCGCCCGCCACGGCTTGCTGGAGCGGGTGCACGATCGGATTCTCGACACGCTGGCGGCCTTGCCGCCGCCGGTGGCCGAGGAAAAGGAAACCCTGGTGCCCGCGACAACGCCCACCGCATGAATTCCATGTCAGCACGCTATTCGCGCATCACCGGCACCGGCAGCTTCCTGCCGCCGCGCCGACTGAGCAACGACGACCTCGCCGCGCAGCTCGCGGAGCAGGGCATCGAAACCTCCGACCAGTGGATCGTCGAGCGCACCGGCATCCGGGCGCGTCACTTCGCGGCGCCCGACGTCACCTCGAGCGACCTGGCTTTCGAGGCCGCCAAGCGGGCGCTCGACGCGGCCCAGGTCGACGCGGCCGCCATCGACCTGATCATCGTCGCGACTTCCACGCCCGACATGGTGTTCCCGTCGGTCGCCTGCCTGGTGCAGCAGAAGCTCGGCGTGCAGGGCTGCCCGGCCTTCGACGTGCAGGCCGTCTGCTCGGGCTTCGTCTATGCGCTGACGGTGGCCGATTCGATGATCCGCACCGGCGCCGCCCGCAAGGCGCTGGTGATCGGCTCCGAGGTGTTCTCGCGCATCCTCGATTTCAAGGACCGCACGACCTGCGTGCTGTTCGGCGACGGCGCCGGCGCGGTGGTGCTCGAAGCGAGCGACACGCCGGGCATTCTCGCGAGCGAACTGCACGCCGACGGGCGCCACGTGGACATCCTCTGCGTGCCCGGCCACGTGTCCGGCGGCAGCGTGCTGGGCGATCCGCTGCTGAAGATGGACGGCCAGGCGGTGTTCAAGCTGGCCGTGGGCGTGCTCGAAGACGTGGCGCGCGCCGTGCTCGCCAAGGCCGAGCGCACCGACGCCGACATCGACTGGCTGATCCCGCACCAGGCCAACATCCGCATCATGCAGAGCACGGCCCGCAAGCTGAAGCTGCCGATGGACAAGGTGATCGTCACCGTCGACCAGCATGGCAACACCTCGGCCGCCTCCATCCCGCTGGCGCTCGACGAAGCGGTGCGAGCCGGCAAGATCAAGCGCGGCGACACCGTGCTGCTCGAAGGCGTGGGCGGCGGATTCACCTGGGGTGCGGTGCTGCTGGACCTGTGAACGCGCCGCGCTCCGCGCCGCACAAACACCACGAACAAAAGAGACAAGCGATGAGCGAGTTCGCATTCGTTTTTCCCGGGCAAGGCTCGCAGGCCGTCGGCATGCTCGACGCCTGGGGCGACCACCCTGCCGTGACCGACACGCTGCGCGAAGCCGGCGCGGCGCTGGGCGAAGACATCGGCCGCCTGATTCAGCAGGGCCCCAAGGAACAGCTCGACCTCACGACCAACACCCAGCCGGTGATGCTGACGGCGGGCATTGCCTGCTACCGGGCGTGGCTGGCCGAAACGGGGCTGGAGCCGTCGGTGGTGGCCGGGCACTCGCTCGGCGAGTACACGGCGCTCGTGGCGGCCGGGTCGCTGAGCCTCGCCGACGCGCTGCCGCTGGTGCGCTTTCGCGCGCAGGCGATGCAGGAGGCTGTGCCCGTGGGCGTGGGCGCGATGGCGGCCATCCTCGGCATGGACGCGCAGGCCGTGCGCGCCGGCTGCGCCGAGGCGGCGGCGGCGAGCGGCGAAGCGGTGGAAGCCGTCAACTTCAACGACCCCAAGCAGACGGTGATCGCCGGCAGCAAGCTCGGCGTGGAGAAGGCCTGCGAGGCGCTGAAGGCGCTGGGCGCCAAGCGCGCCCTGCCGCTGCCGGTCTCGGCCCCGTTCCACTCCAGCCTGATGAAGCCCGCAGCCGTTCGGCTGAAGGAGAAGTTGGCGCAGGCTTCGTTCGCGGCGCCGCGTTTTCCGGTGATCAACAACATCGACGTGAAGGCTGAAACCGATCCGGCGGCGATTCGCGACGCCTTGTATCGCCAGGCCTTCGGCCCGGTGCGCTGGGTCGAGACGGTGCAGGCGATCCGTGCCCGCGGCATCGGCCGCATCGTCGAATGCGGGCCCGGCAAGGTGCTGGCCGGCATGGTCAAGCGCATCGACGCCGAGATCGTCGCGGCGACCATCGTCGACCCGGCCTCGCTGGCCGAGGTGAAGGGGCTGCTGGCATGAGCACGGCGCAACTCCAAGGACAGGTGGCGCTCGTCACCGGCGCGTCGCGCGGCATCGGCCGGGCGATCGCCGCCGAGCTGGCGGCGCGTGGCGTCAAGGTGATCGGCACGGCGACGACGGAGCCTGGCGCCCAGGCGATCGGCGAGGCGCTGGCGCCGCACGGCGGCCGCGGCATCGCGCTCGACGTCAACGACGCGCCGGCGGTCGATGCGGCCATCGACGCCATCGTCAAGGAACACGGCGCACTGCACATCCTCGTCAACAACGCCGGCATCACCCGCGACACGCTCGCGATGCGCATGAAAGACGACGACTGGGACGCGGTGCTCGACACCAACCTGAAGGCGGTCTTCCGCACCAGCCGTGCGGTGATGCGAACGATGATGAAGCAGCGCTACGGCCGCATCGTCAACATCACCTCGGTGGTGGGCGCAAGCGGCAACCCCGGCCAGGCCAACTATGCCGCCGCCAAGGCGGGGGTGGCCGGCATGACGCGCGCGCTGGCGCGCGAACTGGGCAGCCGCAGCATCACCGTCAACTGCGTGGCGCCGGGCTTCATCGCCACCGACATGACCGACGGCCTGCCCGAGGCGCAGAAGACGGCGCTGCTCGCGCAGATTCCGCTCGGCCGCCTCGGCGCCCCCGAGGAGATTGCCGCCGCCGTCGCGTTTCTCGCCTCGCCGCAGGCCGGCTACATCACCGGCACCGAGCTGCACGTCAACGGCGGCATGTTCATGAGCTGAGGCTCTCACCCTTTTTCTACCCGGACCTGCCCGGCCGGAATGGGCTTGCGGGGCGCCTTAGAGGCGCCTCTCCACAACCCTTAGAATCCCGGGCTGTTTCTGTAAACACTCCTGGAGGAGTCATGAGCGATATCGAATCCCGCGTCAAGAAGATCATTGCCGAACAACTTGGCGTGCCCGAGTCCGACGTCACCAACGAAAAGGC
>DASWVR010000043.1:0-2196 GCA_036401155.1 Piscinibacter sp.
GCGTGGATGTTCATCAGCGGGTTCTCCTGCCCGTCGACGACGCCCTGCTGCAGCGCCACGTACAGTTCGGCGAACTTGATCTGCTGCGCCTCGGCGCCGAGCGCCTGCATGATATCGACCGTCACCGCGTCGGGCGGGGTACGCATCTTCAGACCCTTGAGATCCTCGGGCTTGAGCAGCGGATGCTTGCTGTTGGACATGTGGCGCACGCCGTTGTCCCAGTAGCCGAGCACGATCAGGCCCTTGTCGGCGGACTTCTGCGCGAGCTCCTGGCCCAGGGGGCCGTCGAGCAGCTTCCATGCCTGCGGCAGCGAGGCGAACAGGAAGGGCATGCCGAAGGCGGCGTACTCCGGCACGGCGGTCGAGACCGCGCCCTGCGAGTTGGCGGAGAAGTCCAGCGCGCCGGTGCGCAGCTGCGTGACCATCGCGGCGTCGTCGCCCAACTGCGCCGAGGGCGAGACCTGCACCTCGATGCGGCCGGCGGTCTTTTCCTTGACGAGCTCGGCGAACTTCATCGATGCCTCGTGGCGCGGGTTGCCGGGCGCGGCGCCGTGGCCGAGCGAGAGCTTGACGGTCTGTGCCATGGCCGGGAAGGCGAGGGCTGCGGCGAGCGCGAAAGCGGCGAGTTTGAAAGTCCTGCGGTTCATGTGTGTCTCCTCGTAGGGAGCCGTCTGTGCGGCACCTGGAATGCTTGGACCCCGCGAGCCTGGGGCTGCGGGGCAATGGATCAGTGAATGAGCATGCCCCCGTTGACGTCTAGCGTGATGCCGGTGCAGTACTTCGACAGCTCGCTCGCAAGGAACACGACGCAGCCCGCGACGTCGTTGGGTTCGCCGATGCAGCCCAGCGGGATCGACTCGAGGATCGCGGCGCGGCGGTCCTCGGGGATCTTGCCCTTGTTGATGTCGGTGGCGATCAGGCCCGGGGTGATGCAATTGACGCGGATGTTGTCGGCGCCGTATTCGCGCGCCATCGCCTTGGCCAAGCCCAATACGCCTGCCTTGGCGGCCGAGTAGTGCGGGCCGCCGAGGATGCCGCCGCCGCGCTGTGCGGAGACCGACGAGATGCACACGATCGAGCCGTTCTTCTGCTGCTGCATCGCCGGGATCACGGCTTGCGACATGTACAGCGTGCCGCGCAGGCTCACGTCGAGCACCGCGTCGTAGTCGGCGCCGGTGATGTCCAGCGTCTTGCGCGGCTGGGTGATGCCGGCGTTGTTCACCAGCACGTCGATGCGGCCGAGCTGCTCGAGGATCTCGGCGGCGGCGGCGTCGCACGAAGCCTTGTCGGTGACGTTGGCGACGAGGCCGATGTGCTGCGGGCCGAGCTCGGCGGCGGCGCCGGCGGGGTTCGCCTGCTCGAGGTCGAGGATCGCGATGCGGGCGCCCTGTGCGGCGAGCATGCGGGCGGTGGCGAAGCCGAGGCCGTTGAGACCGGCGCCGCCGGTGATGACGGCGACCTTGCCTTCGAGGAGTTGGGATTGCGACATGTTAGTGGTCCTTTGAATTGCAGTTGATTTGGAGTCGGTTCAGGCGGCCGTTACGACAGCCAGCCCTTGATCGTGGCGCTCATCGCCTCGGTCGAGATGCCGTAGCGGTCGTGCAGGGTCGGCAGCGCGCCGGCGTCGAGGAAGGCGTCGGGCAGCGCGATCTGGCGGAACTGCGGGGTCACGCCGGCACGCAGCAGCGCGGTGCCGATTGCTTCGCCGAGTCCGCCGATCGTCGTGTGGTTCTCGGCGACGACGACCAGACGCCCGGAGCGGCCCGCCTCGCGCAGGATCGTCGAGGTGTCGAGCGGCTTGATCGTCGGCACGTGCAGCACGCCGACATCGACGCGGTCGGCAGCGAGCGCCTTGGCGACTTCCAGCGCACGCATCGTCATGATCCCGGACGAGATCACGAGCACGTCGCGGCCGTCGCGCACGAGCTTGGCCTTGCCGAGCTCGAACTTGTAGTCGTACTCGTCGAGCACCAGGGGCACCTGACCGCGCAAGAGGCGCATGTACACCGGCCCCTTGTGCTCAGCCACCGCCGGCACCATCTGTTCGATGTCGAGCGCGTCGCACGGGTCGATCACGGTCATGCCGGGCATCGCGCGCATCAGCGCCAGATCCTCGGCCGCCTGGTGGCTCGGGCCGTAGCCGGTGGTGAGGCCGGGCAGCGCGCAGGCGATCTTCACGTTGAGGTCGTCCTCGGC
>DASWVR010000044.1:0-13516 GCA_036401155.1 Piscinibacter sp.
CTTCTGCTGTTCCTCCTGCCCTGGGCCTGGGTGCGGGAGCCCGTGGCGGCGGCAGCCGATCTTCTGTTGGCCCACTTGTCGCTGCTCTTCGTTCCGGTCGGCGTGGGCGTCATCACCCATCTCGGCCTGGTGTCGGCCCACGGGTTGCCGCTGCTGCTGGTGATCGCGCTGTCGACGTGGATCGGCATGGCGGTGACGGCGCTCGTGCTGCGCGCCCTGCTGCGCTCCGAGCCGACGGAGCAGCGCGATGGCTGACTTCGTCCAGCTCTGGGTCTACCTGTCGTCGACGCCCCTGTTCGGCCTCACGGCCACCCTCGTCACCTACGTCGTGGTGCACGCGGTCTACGAGCGCCTGGGCCGCGCGCCCTGGGCCAACCCAGTGCTGTGGTCCGTGTTGTGCATCGGTGGCGTGCTGGTCGCCACCCGCACACCCTATCCCTCGTACTTCGCCGGTGCCCAATTCGTGCACGTGCTGCTCGGGCCGGCGGTGGTGGCGCTGGCTTGGCCGCTGTGGCAGCGCCGTGCCGAGGTGCGCCGGCGCGGCGTGGCACTCACGCTGGCTGCCTTGCTGGGCGGCGCGGCGGCAGCCGGCAGCGCCGTGGGCCTGGCCTGGCTGTTCGACTTGCCTGCCGATGTGCTGCGCTCGCTCGCGCCGAAGTCGGTGACGGCGCCGGTGGCGATGGGCATTGCCGAGCGGCTCGGCGGCGTGCCGGCGCTGGCGGCGGTGTTCGCGGTGATCACCGGGATGGTGGGGGCCGTGTCGGCCAAGCTGCTGTTCGACCTGCTGCGCATCGACTCCTGGGCCGTGCGCGGTTTTGCGATCGGCACCGCTTCGCATGGCATCGGCGCCGCGCGGGCGCTGCAGGTGCACGCCGATGCGGGCGCCTATGCCGGCATCGCACTGGGCCTGCAGGTCCTGCTGGCCGCGGTGCTGATGCCGTTGCTGTTTCGCTGGCTCGGCTGAGCCGACGGAGCGAAGCACCTGTGCCATCGTGCAGCGCAGTCGGCTTTCTCAGAGGCCAAGCGACGGTTCGAGGCAGCCCATGCCTCGCAGCCTCTGAGCGAGCCGGCGCTCGGCCGCACGCACCGGCTCAGCGTGCCGTGGCGGCGACGCTGGTCTGCACCGCGCGCAGCCCGGCGCTGCGGATCGACGCGCTTTCGGCGGCCGTGGCGATACGCTGCTCGCCTTCGTTGGACGCCGCCAGGTTCAGCCGCTGCGCTTCGCGCAGCTCGGCCAGCACCTGCGGGCGGGTCAGCGTCGAGACCGCGTCGGGCGCCGGCGACGCTTCGCCGTGGCCGAGGGAACCGTCGCGCTGCGCCGCGTCGCGCTCGCGCTTGACGTCGTCGCGGCTCTGCGTCGAGGTGACGTCGGCCGCCCGGAAGTCCTGGGTGGCTTCGATGGCGAAGGCGCTGCCTGCTCCGGCGAGGGCGATGAGGGCGGTGGCGGCGGCGATCAGGGTCTTGCGGTTCATGAAGGGCTCCTTGGGGGGTGGGATGAGGTGTCTGCGTCGACACGAAAGCAACTTTAGGAAGCGGCGCCGACGGCAAGCGCACAGCCGGATTACGAATTCGTAATCCACGGCGGGCCGCGAAAGTGAGAACATTCGCGGCGTTACACCAAGATCGCCCCTCCCATGCGCCTGCTGGTCATCGAAGACGAACTCAAGCTCGCCGACTACCTGCACAAGGGCCTGTCGGAGAACGGCTACGTCGTCGACCTGGCGCGCGACGGCATCGAGGGCCGGCACCTCGCGACCGCCGGCGAATACGACCTGCTGCTGCTCGACCTGATGCTTCCCGGCATCGACGGCTTCGGCGTGTTGAAGGCGGTGCGCGCGCGCGGCAACACGCCGGTGCTGATGCTCACCGCCCGCGACAAGGTCGAGGACCGGGTGCGCGGGCTGCAGGAGGGTGCCGACGACTACCTCGTCAAGCCGTTTGCGTTCTCCGAACTGCTGGCCCGCGTGGGCGCGCTGCTGCGCCGCGGCAACGGAAACGGGGCGGCGCACGCCAGCACGCAGCTGCGCCTGGCCGACCTCGAAGTCGACCTCGTGAGCCGCAAGGCGCAGCGTGCCGACAAGCGCATCGACCTCACCGCCAAGGAGTTCAGCCTGCTGTCGCTGCTGCTGCGCCGGCGTGGGCAGATCCTCTCGCGCACCACGCTGGCCGAACAGGTGTGGGACATGAACTTCGACTCCGACACCAACGTCGTCGAAGTCGCCGTGCGGCGCCTGCGCGCCAAGCTCGACGATCCGTTCACGCCCAAGCTGCTGCACACGGTGCGCGGCATGGGCTACGTGCTGGAAGAGCGGCAATGAAGCACGTCCTGCCCTGGTTCGGGCGCCCTGCCGCCGCCGCGCCGGCCTGCCTGCCCTGCGCCGACGTGCCGGCGTCGACCACCCCGGGCTCCTACTCGATCGTCGGGCGCCTGTGCCGGCAGCTGATGTGGCAGACGCTGATCGGCATGGGCCTGCTGTGCGGCGCCATCTATGCCGCCACCGTGATGTTCGTCGAGAGCGAGCAGCGCGACCAGCTCGCGCTCAAGACCTACTTCATCCAGGAGCTGATGCGAGCCGGCGCGCTCAAGGGCGGCGAAGCCGAGGTGGTGCACAAGCTGGCGCTCTACGCGCCGCGGCGTCCGAACACCTTCCTCGAAGTGTGGCGCGCCGACGGCTCGCTGCTGTACCGCGACGGCCCGGACAACGGCACGCCCGGCAAACACTGGCGCAGCACCGATTTCGAGACCACGCTGCCGCAAGGCGCCGGTTCGGTGACCGGCCGCTTCGCCGAGGACTGCAGCCAGAACGCGCGCATGCTGGCCGGCCTCGGCCTGACGCTGATGGTGGCCACGCTCGCAGGCGCCGCCTTCGTCGGCTTCGGCACCACCTGGCGCGTGCGGCGCGGCCTGCAGCCGCTGCAGGGCCTCGCGCGCCAGACGCAGGCGATCGCACCCGACCGTCTCGGCGACCGGCTGCGCCTGAAAGAGCCGGTCGAGGAACTTCAGCCCTGGATCGACCAGTTCAACGGCCTGATGGACCGGCTGCAGGGCGCCTACGTGCAGCTCGAAGGCTTCAACGCCGACGTGGCGCACGAGCTGCGCACGCCGCTCGCCAACGTGATGGGCCAGACCGAGGTCGCGCTGTCGCGCGAACGTTCGCCGGAGGCGCTGCGCGAGACGCTGACCTCCAACCTCGAGGAGATGCAGCGCCTGGCCGCGCTCGTCAACGACATGCTGTTCCTGTCGCAGTCCGACCGCGGCGCCGTCGCGCGCCGCGGCGCGGCGGTGAGCCTTGCGGCGCTGGCCGAGCAGGTGGTCGAGTTCCACGAAGCGCCGCTCGAGGAAGCGGGCTTGAGCGTGCAGATCGAAGGCGGCGTGTCGATGGCGGTCGACGAGCCGTTGTTCAAGCGTGCCGTGTCGAACCTGCTAGGCAATGCGATCCGGTTCGCCGAGCCGGGCTCGCGCATCGTGATCCGCATCGCCAACGACGGCGAGCAGCAGGTGCGGGTGGAAGTGCAGAACGCCGGCCCGGCGATCGCGCCGCAGCACCTGGCCCGCCTGTTCGATCGTTTCTTCCGCGTCGAGTCGGCGCGCAGCGACAGCCAGTCGCACCACGGCCTGGGCCTGGCCATCGTGGCCGCGATCGCGCGCATGCACGCGGGCCGGCCGGTGGCCGCCTCCGACGATGCCGGCACGCGGGTCGGCTTCACGCTGGCCGCGCGCTGACGAGCAGGCGCGGGCAACGGCTGACCGGCAGCACGGCTACGGCGCGGCAGGCTGCGCCAGGTCGCCCAGGCTCACCTCGTGCAGCGTCATGTGGTGCACGCTGATGCCGATGGCGGCCGGCGCGGTGGACTGACCCGCCGGCCCGCTGAGCCCGGTTGCATGCACCTCCAGGGTGGCGGCCACCGCGCCGCAGCCACCGTGCCGCCCCAGAACCTCGAACACGGCACTGCGGGCGCTGAGCGCAGGCAGCCGCAGCACCAGCCGATGCCCGAGCACGGCGGCCGACACGCTGACGCGGTTCTTGCCCTGCGCCTGGCCCGACAGCAGGAGATGGTGGCGATCGGTGCCAAGCGCGCCGTCGCCCAGGCGCAGCTCGCCGCTCAGCTTGGTGCGGTCGAGCATGCGGTCGACCGTGCGGCCCGCGGTCTTGCCGAGCGCTGCGCCGTGGGCTGCTTCGAGCCAGGCCTGCGCAAACGGGCGCAGGTCGAGGCTGCCGCGGGCGGACACGCCCCCAGCAAAGCCGCCGCGCGCCTCGACCTGCGCCCCGGGAGGCTGCGGCGTGGCGAAGCGGAACAGCTCGGTGCGCGCGCCGCCCGGCGCGTCGACGTAGATGCCGTCGCGGCTGACGCCCATCGATGAGTTCGGGCCGAGGTGGTCGACCACCACCCGGTCGAAGTCGACGCGCCCGCCGGAGATCGGCATCGCGATGTCGGCGTCGACGACCCACGTCGCGTCGCGGATGAAGATGCGCAGCAGCCCGTCGAGCGCGCCGACCGCGTCGAGCCGCCAGGCGCCCGCCGATGCCGTGTCGATCTGCGGACGCTGCGCGAGCGTGAGATCGATGTTCTCCAGCTGGACTTCGCCGGCCGCCAGACCGAGAAGCTGCAGCGGCGGCTCGGCGGGCGGGGCCGACAGGCGAATCACCAGGCCCGCGAGCGTGATCCTCGACACGCTGGCCAGGCCGGCAACCGTCGGCAGGCGCGCATGCCGCAGCACCGCGCGGTCCGCGCGCGCGCACAGGCTGCCGTCGGCCTCGACACTCAGCGACAGGCCCGACGCGTCGAGGTCCTTCAGCGACGTGCCCAGCACGGAAGCGACGGCGGACGCGGTGGGGTTCATGCGGGTGGCGCAGCAAACGCCGTTCCATGCCCGCCGGATCGACGAGTGCGGTGGGCTGGGCGGCCGGCGCCCCGCGCTTGTTTGAGAAGCATCACATGGGGCCTCTTTTTTCTTTGCCACACCTCAAGTTGTTGGCCAGCAGGCCGATTCCTGTGGGGTCGCGACGGCCGAGGGCCGGCGCGCCTCAACCGGTCCACAGGAGCACATCGATGAATCGCTTTTCCTTCCTCAAGGCACTCGCAGCGGGCGCCCTGGCGGGACTCTTCATGCTGAGTTCGGCGCAGGCCGCCGAGCAGGGCACGGCCGCCGAAGCGGAAGCCATGGTCAAGAAGGCCGTGGCCTACCTCGCCGCCCACGGGCGCGAGAAAGCCGCGGCGGAATTCACGCACGGCAGCGGTTTCAAGGACCGCGACCTCTACGTCAGCTACTACCTGCTCGACGGCACGGTCATCGCGCACGGCGCCAACCCCAAGCTGGTCGGCAAGAACCTGATCGCGCTGAAGGACCCCAACGGCAAGCTGCTGATCCAGATGATCACCGACCTCGCCAAGACCAAGGGCACGGGCTGGACCGACACCTACGTGTTCCGCAACCCGACCACCGACAAGATGCAGGAGAAGATCATCTACGTGCAACGCGTGGACGATGCCTGGATCGGCGTCGGCATCTACAAGTGACACCGGCGACGGCGGCTTGCGGCGCCCGCCGCTGGAGTTGACATGAACCTTCGGAACTTGCGCATCGGCGTTCGGCTGGGTCTCGGCTTCGGCCTCATCCTGCTGCTGGCCACGGTCACCCTGCTCGGTGCGATGCGCGGCCAGGCCGCCAGTCGCGACGACCTCAAGCAGTCATTGCAGCGTGCCGCTGCCCAGCAGCAGCTCGCGGTCGACATGCGGCTCGCATTGCTCAACAGCGCGGTGGCGGTGCGCAACATGGGGTTGCAGACCCAGGTCGAGGCGGTGCAGAGGGACGAAGCCGAGGCACGCAAGCAGCGTGCGGCGTATCTCGCGGCCCGGGCCGGCCTCGAGGACACCGGCCTGCGCCCCGATGAACAGGCGCTGTTCGCGGAGCTGGCGCGCATCGACCACGGCATGGAGGAGCAGTTCAAGGCGGCGGTGGAGCTGGCCTCGCAGTTCAACACCGAGCAGGCGAGCGCGATCATCACCGGCAAGATCGATCCGCTGTCGAGTGCCGCCAACGAGAAGCTCGGCGCGTTCATCGCGCTGCAGCAGCAACGCAGCGCCGAGGCGCTCGAACAGGCCGAGCGCAGCAACCTGCGAACCGAGATCATCGCCTTGTCGGCCGCGGCCGTGGTGCTGGCGCTGTCGGCGCTGATCGCCTGGCGGCTCACCGTGGGCATCACCGGCCCGCTGCGCACGGCTGTCGACGCCAGCGCGCGCATCGCGGCCGGCGACCTGCAGGCCGAGATACCGGTCGCCGGGCGCGACGAGGCCGCGCAGCTGCTCGCCGCGGTGCGCGACATGCGCGACAGCCTGGCGCGCATGGTGAGCGAGGTGCGCGCCGGGGCCGAAGCGATCGACGGCGCCTCGGGCGAGATCGCCCAGGGCAACGCCGACCTGTCGTCGCGCACCGAATCCCAGGCGAGCGCGTTGCAGCAGACGGCGTCCAGCGTCGAGCAGCTGACGGCGGCGGTGTCGAACAACGCCGACAACGCCGAGCGGGCGCGCGACCTGTCGCGCGAGGCCGACCGCCAGGCGGTGAGCGGCCATGCCGCGGTGGCGAAGGTCGTCACGACGATGAGCGACATCAACGACAGCTCGCGGCGCATCGGCGACATCACCTCGGTCATCAACGCGATCGCGTTCCAGACCAACATCCTGGCCTTGAACGCCGCGGTCGAAGCGGCGCGCGCGGGCGAACACGGACGCGGCTTCGCGGTGGTGGCCGCCGAAGTGCGCGTGCTGTCGCAGCGCACGACGCAGGCGGCCAAGGAAATCGCCGCGCTGATCGAGTCCGCCGTCGAGCGCACGCGCAACGGCACGCAGCTGGTCGACGAAGCGGGCCGCACCATGGACGGCGTGATGCTGTCGGTGCGCAAGGTCAGCGACCTGATCGCCGAGATCGGCGCCTCCAGCCGGGAGCAGTCGTCGGGCATCGAGGAGGTGAATACTGCGATTGCGGACATCGACCGCAGCACGCAGCAGAACGCGGCCCTCGTGGAGCAAGCCGCCGCGGCGGCGAGCTCGATGCGTGAACAGACCCGTCGGCTGACCAAGCTCGTCAGCGCGTTTCAGGTCTGAAACGTCCGCTGGGTCGTCTTGTCCGGGAACGCGACTTCGATGGCCACGGCATTGGGCTCGCGACGGTGGCGCCCCTGATCAAGCGCCACAAGGAACCATCCGGGCCAAGGGGCAGGTCAACCGCCGGGCGGCGTTCCACGTCTAGGTGCCGCGAACGGCCGCCGCGATAAGCGCGTAAGCTGACGCCGAAGCGGCCCCGTCGCCACACCAGGAGCACAGCATGCCTCCCATGCGCAAGACACTCGCCAAGTACGGCGCCAAGATCCCCACGGCGCGCAGCACCGGTGCCAAGACCGCGTCGCAGGAAAAGGAAGCGGCGGCGCAGCCGGCAGGCACGGCGGCGAAAGCGGCGCCGCCGGCACGCAAGGCCGCCGGCAGCAAGCGCTGAGGCGCTGCGCCCGAGGCGGGCGTCAGGCGTGCCGCTGCCCGGCGGGGCGCATCACTTGCGTGGCAGGAGCAGCAGCACGCCGCCGATCACGATCGCCCCCACGCCGGCCCACAGCGGGACGTTCACCGTCTTCTTCTCCTTGACCGACAGCTCGATCGGCCCGAGCTTGGCTTCGTGGGTTTCGCTCGTGTAGCTGAAGCCGCCGTAGGCCAGCGCCAGCGCGCCGGCGGCGATCAGCACGATGCCCAGGATCTTGGTTGCGTTCATTCGGTTCCCTCTTTGGTCGGTTGAACCTTGGCGCCGCGGCGAACGGCGGTCTGTTCGCTGCCGAACGCTGCTATGTGCACCAGCAGACAGACGCCCTGGAACCGCCAGCATAGCCTCAAGCTCATTCGCAACCCACCGCGGCGCAATGTCTGCGCCGCGACCGTTGTGATTCGATCAAGAGGTACTCCATGAAAACAACCCAGAAACTCGGCGCCGGCGCCGTTGTCGCCGCCATGCTGATCGGCCTGGGCGGCTGCTCCGGCATGTCGCGCCAGGACAAGGGCACCGCCATCGGCGCCGGCGCGGGTGCCGTGGGCGGTGCCATCCTCACGGGCGGCAGCACCATCGGCACGGTGGGTGGCGCGGTGGTCGGCGGCGTGATCGGCAACGAAGTCAGCAAACCCAAGAAGTAGTCGGCTGACTCGGCGCGTGCCGAGCCGGTGCTACCTCGAGGCGCGCGCTGCGCTGGCGGCGACGTAGAGCGCGCTCAGGTGCAGCCGCTACGCTTCGAGCTCGACCGTGGCGAGCTCGAAGCGCACGCCACCGATGTCGAGCAGCGAGCCCAGCACCTGCTGGGCCGCATCGCGCAGGCCGCCGCCCGCGTCCACTACCGGCGCGCGGCCAGGAAGCCGATCAGCAGCCCGGCCGCCGCCGCGATGCCGATCGCGCTGTACGGATGGCTGTGTACTTCCCGGTCGGCCCGGCGTGCCGCGTGGCGCGCCTTGTGCATCGCATCGTCTTCCAGCTCGTCGAGCTGGCTGCGCATTTTGCGCACCTGCTCGACGAACTGCTGGCGCACGCCGTCGAAGGTCTCGTCGCCGCTGCGCGCAGCGGACTTGAGGAACTGGTCGGCCTCGTCGACCAGGTGCCGCAGGTTGTTCGCAAACGCCTCCCTGCCGTTCGCGCCGAGGGGGATGGTGGTGGTCATGTCGGTCCTTTCCGGGCGATGGGACCGCGTCGAGTCGGCGATCCCTTCGAATTCATCGTAGGCGGCGACGAGGGCATCGCCTTGAGCCGCCTCAAGCAGCCGTGGTGGCCGGGTCCGCGCGGCGCGCCTTGCGGCGCCCTCGCCGCCGATTTCCATCCTTTGGGATGGTGACGCCGCGTGCCGGGCCCCCTACCGTGCGCACATCCAGGCAGAACATGGAGACGAGGACATGGCGGATTACGTGATCGTGGGCGGCGGCTCGGCCGGCTGCGTGCTGGCGGCGCGGCTGAGCGAGGACCCCGCGGTGCAGGTGTGCCTGCTGGAGGCGGGGCCGCCCGACACCCATCCGCTGATCCACATTCCGCTGGGCATCCTCTGGATGATGCGCAGCAAGGTGCTGAACTGGCGCTTCCACACCCAGCCCGAGCCGCAGCTCGGCGGGCGGCGCCTGTTCTGGCCGCGCGGGCGCACGCTGGGCGGCTGCGGGTCGAGCAACGCGATGCTTTGCACACGCGGCCATCCGAGCGACTACGACGCCTGGGCCGCGCTCGGCAACGCCGGCTGGTCATTCAAGGACGTGCTGCCGTACTTCAAGCGCTCCGAGAACCACGAGCGCGGCGCCTCGGCCTACCACGGCGTGGGCGGCCCGATGAACGTGGCCGAGCAGCGCAGCCCCAACGTGCTGACCCGCACTTTCGTGCAGGCGGGCGTGCAGTGCGGCATCCCCTACAACGACGACTTCAACGGCCCGCGGCAGGAGGGTGTCGGCCTGTACGCGGTGACGCAGAAGAACGGCCGCCGCTGGAGCCAGGCGCGCGGCTACCTCGCGCCGGCGATGCAGCGGCCGAACCTGCGGGTGATCACCGGCGCACAGGCGACGCGGATCGTGTTCGAAGGCGACCGGGCGGTGGGCGTGGACTACCGCCGCGAGGGTCGATGCGAGCGGGTGCATGCGAGGCGCGAGGTGATCCTCGCCGCCGGCGCCATCCAGAGCCCGCAGCTGCTGATGCTCTCGGGGGTCGGCGACGCGGCGGCGCTGAAGGCGCAGGGCATCGGCGTCGTCAAGCACCTGCCGGGTGTCGGCAAGAACCTGCAGGACCACCTCGACGTGCTGGTCGTGCACACCTGCACGCGGGCCGTCTCGGGCGGCTTCACGCCGCGCAACTTCGTGCGCGGGGCCTGGGAGCTGCTGCGCTACTGGCTCAAGGGAACGGGCATGCTCGCGATGGTGGGCGCCGAGGGCGGCGCCTTCGCGAAGAGTTCGCCCGCCGAGCCCATCCCCGACCTGCAGTTCCACTTCAATCCGCTGCGCCTGTCCAACCACAGCCTGGACTTCGGCTTTCTTTTCGGCGAAGGTTATTCGCTGCACGTGTGCAACCTGCGGCCCAAGAGCCGCGGCGAGATCCGCCTGGCCAGCGGCGACCCGCTGGCGCCGCCCGAGATCGTGGCGAACTACCTGAGCGACCCCGACGACATGGAGCGCATGGTCAAGGGTGTCAAGCTCGCGCGCCGGCTGCTGGCCGCACCGGCCTTCGACCCCTACCGCGGCGTCGAGCTGCGGCCCGAGCCGCGCTGCGAGAGCGACGACGAGATCCGCGCCTTCGTGCGCCGGCATGCCGGCAGCATCTACCACCCGGTGGGCACCTGCAAGATGGGGCACGACACGATGGCGGTGGTCGACGGCGAGCTGCGTGTGCACGGGCTGCGGGGCCTGCGCGTGGCCGATGCGTCGGTGATGCCGCTGCTCGTCGGCGGCAACACGAACGCGCCGACGGTGATGATCGCGGAGAAAGCGGCCGACATGATCCGTGCCGCGCGCGCACCGGCGTCACATGCCGCGCCGGCGAGCACGAGCGTGGAAGCGCTTGCGCACGCGAGCGAGCCGGAAGTCGTGGCCTCGCCCGCCTGAACGCCGCCCGGGGTGATTGCCGATGGGCGCCGGCGGCGCCGGCGTGTCCAATGAACGCCGCCATGACGTTCAACCGCAGCAAGCTGCTGCCGCCGGTGTCGATGCGCGGGAGTGTCTCGCGCGACCACCTGCTGCGCTCGCTCGACGAACAGACCCATGCGCGGGTGGTGCTGCTGCTCGCGCCGGCGGGCTACGGCAAGACCACGCTGATGAGCCAGTGGATGCAGCGGCTCGACGCGGCCGGCGAACGCACCAGCTGGCTCACGCTCGACGCGACCGACAACGATCCGGTGCGCCTCGTCCACTACCTCTACGGCGCACTGCGCGAGTGGATGCAGTGGGTGAGCGGCGGCGTCGCCGAGGCGCCGCCGGTGCAGGCCGACTGGATGTCGCTGCTCGAACGTGTCGACCACGGCGCGCCGCGGCTCACGCTGTTCCTCGACGAACTTGAGAAGCTCACCGACCCGGCCGCGCTGCTGGTGGCGCGCATGCTGGTGAGCCGCCTGCCGCGTTCGATCCGACTCGTGATCGGCAGCCGCGACAAGCCGGCGCTCGGGCTGGAGCGTTTTCGCGTGCGCGGCGAGCTGATCGAACTCACGGTGGGCAGCCTGCGCTTCTCCGCCGACGAGACCCGCCGCTTCCTCGGCGAGCGCTTCACGCGCCCGCTTGCCGGCTGGTTGATCGACAAGGTGCAGTCGATGACCGACGGCTGGCCCGCGGCGCTGCAGCTGACGGCGCTGGCCACGCGCAGCGAGCAGGACCTGGAGCGCTACGCCGTGGACCTCTCCGACGGGCTCGGCAACATCGCCGACTACCTCGCCGAAGACGTGCTGCAGGCGCAGCCGGCCGAGCTGCGGGCGTTCCTGCTCGAGACCTGCGGCCTGCCGCGCCTGGGCGCCGCGGTGTGCGATGCGGCCACCGGACGCCACGACAGCGCGCGGCTGCTGCAGACGCTGGAGCGCCATGGCCTGTTCACGAGCGCGATCGACGCGAGCCACAGCTGGTTCCGCTACCACCCGCTGTTCGCCGAGTTCCTGCGCGACCAGCAGGCGGCGCAGCTGCCGCGCGAGCGTGTCGAGGCGATCCATCGCAGCGCGGCCGGCTGGTTCTCGCGCCAGGGCGCGGCGATGGACGCGGTCGACTTGTGGCTGCTGGCGGGCGACAGCGAGGCGGCCATCGCCGAGATGGCGCGCTGCGCGCCCGAGCTCGTGATCCAGGCGCAGTTCGGCACCATCCTGCGCTGGATCCAGCGCCTCGACGCGGCCGTGCTGGCCGCGGCCGGCCCCGAGCTGCCGCTCGCGGCCGCCTGGGCCTGCGGCTTCGCGGGCGACCTCGACACCGCATGGCGCTGGGTCGCCGTGCTCGAGCCCAAGCTCGAAGCGAACCCGGCGCAGCGCACGCTGCACGACCGGCTGGTGGCGCTCGAAGCGGTGCTGATGGCCTTCAGCGGCCAGACGCGCGCGGCACTGCAGCTGGGCCTCACGCACTGGGAGCGTGTCGGCGGGGACCACGACTTCACCGCGGGCGCGCTCGCCAACGTCATCTCCTACTGCCTGATCGAGCAGGGCGACTTCGAGCGCGCGCAGCGCTTCTGCAGCATCGCCCGCTCGTGCAATGAGCAGGTCGGCAGCGCGCTCGGGCTCGGTTATGCGCTGACGATCTCCGGCTCGATCGAGGCTGTCCAGGGCCGGCTCGACCGCGCGATCGAGGTGTTCGCCGAGGTCGACCGCGTGGTGTCGCTCAAGCTGCGCGAGCCCTGGTTCGAGACCACGCATGTGAAGCTCGCGTCGATCGGGCTGGTGGCGAGCGTTCTCTACGAGCAGGACCGCCTCGACGAAACCGACGAGCTGCTGCAGCGCTACTTCCCGCTGCTCATCCGCCAGCCCTCGGTCGACCTGCAGCTGCTCAACCACGTGGTGCGTTCGCGTGTGCGTGCGGCCCAGGGCGACACGGCGGGCGCGTTGCAGACGCTCGACCAGGCGATCCACGCCGCCGGCGGGGCCCGCTTCGACAGCGTGCGCCGGCTGCTCGACTGGGAGCGCGTGCGCATCGAGCTGCTCGCCGGGCGCCGCGAGCAGGCGCTGGCGTTCGCCGATGTGCTGGCCGGCCGCGAACCGTCCGACGGCGAGGCCGCCCGATGGCTGTACGTGGAGGAGCTGTACGGCGCCGACCTGCAGGCCCTGCGCTGCCGCATCGTGCGCGGCAACGCGGCAGCGGCGCTGGTGCAGATCGACGGCCTGGCCGCGCAGGCGCAAGCGGCCGGCCGGCGCTGGCGCCTGCTCAAGCTGAGGCTGCTGCGCACGCTCGCGCTCGATGCGCAGGGCCAGCGGCCGAAGGCGCTGGCCGAGCTCGCCGGCGCCTTGAGCCTCGGCCACCAGATCAACGCACGCCGCAGCTTCGCCGACGAAGGCCCGCCGCTCGATGCGTTGCTGGCCGAGCTGCCGCAGCCGCTGCTGGCCGCGCAGCGCGACGGCGAGGCGCTGCTGCGCTACTGGCGGGCGCTGCGCGGCGAGTTCTCGCCGCCGCCGCTGCCCGATGGCGGCGAGCGGGTCGTGCTGAGCGAGCGCGAACGCTCCATCCTGCGACTGCTCGCCACCGGCCTCGGCAACGAGCCGATCGCCGCCCAGCTGTTCCTGTCGGTCAACACGGTGAAGTGGCACATCCGGCGCATCCTCGAAAAGCTCAAGGCGCGCAACCGCAGCGAGGCGGTGTTCATTGCGCGGCAGGGCGATTTGTTGTGAGCTTCAGGCCCGACAACAGCACACGCGCAAAGTGGAAACCGTTCGGGCTGAGGTTCTATGGTTTTCGTCAAGCCCGCTCAAGCGGCAGCGAGGCTCCCCGGGTTGAAGGAAGTGTTGGTCTTGAACAGCGCGAAGGTCACACGCACGAGGCGGCGTGCCAAGGCGTTGAGCGCGGCCAC
>DASWVR010000045.1:0-17038 GCA_036401155.1 Piscinibacter sp.
CAACCAGATGCTCGCGCTGGCGCGTGCGGACAGCGTCGAGCTCGAGCCGGAAGCGGTCGACGCCGGCGCGCTGGCCGAGGCCGTCACGCGGCAGTGGTGGTCGCAGGCGCGCGAACAGGGCATCGACCTCGGGTTCGAGCCGCCGGCCGAGAAGCTGCAGGTGAGCGCCCAAGCGGGGCTGCTGAACGAGGCCCTGGGCAACCTGCTGCACAACGCGATCCGCTACACGCCGCGCGGCGGCCAGGTCACGGTGCGTGTCGCGCGCAGCGGCGATGCAGTCGAGATCGTGGTGATCGACGACGGCCCCGGCATGCCGCCGCCCGACCGCGCGCGTGCCGGCGAGCGCTTCTTTCGCGGCAGCAACGTGACGCTGCCCGGCAGCGGTCTCGGGCTCGCGATCGTGCGCTCTATCGCCCAGCGCCATGGCGGCGAACTGCGCATCGACGGCGGGCCGAACGACCGGGGACTGTCGGTGTCGATGCGGCTGCCGCTGCTGACATGACAGGCGGAGGATTTGGGGTTTACCCTGCATTCGGGAGCGCTTCGCTGAAAGGCGTTTGAAAGTGACCCCTCGATAGAGTGCCTCCAACCCGAGACCACTCTTGAGATCGGGCCCCGATCCGGAACCGATGGAGACACACCGATGAAGCTCAAGCTCCCCCTCATGTCCTTGCTGCTGGCCGGCGCCGCGACTGCGTTCGCGGCCGGACCTTTCGAGAAGACCGAATGCATCGCGCCGGCCAAGCCGGGCGGCGGGTTCGACCTCACCTGCAAGCTGGTGCAGTCGGCGCTGATGGAAGGCAAGTTCATCGCCGACCCCATGCGCGTGACCTACATGCCGGGCGGCATCGGCGCGGTTGCCTACAACGCCGTCGTGGCGCAGCGCCCCGGCGACAACAACACCATCGTCGCGTTCTCGGGCGGTTCGCTGCTCAACCTCGCGCAGGGCAAGTTCGGCCGCTACAACGAGAACGACGTGCGCTGGCTGGCCGCGATCGGCGCAGACTACGGCGCCATCGTCGTCAGCGACAGCTCGCCGTTCAAGAACCTCCAGGACGTGCTCGCCGCGGTCAAGGCGGGCCCGACCAAGGTCGTCTTCGGCGCGGGCGGCACGGTGGGCAGCCAGGACTGGATGAAAGCGGCGCTCACCGCCCGCGCCGCCGGGCTCGATCCGAAGGCCATGCGCTTCGTGGCCTTCGAAGGCGGCGGCGAGGCGCTGACGGCGCTGCAGGGCGGCCACGTGCACGTCTATTCCGGCGACGCCTCCGAGGCCATGCAGCAGATGAAGGCCGGCGCCAAGATCCGCGTGCTCGCGGTGATGGCCGACAAGCGGCTGCCCGGCGACCTGTCGGCCGTGCCGACCGCCAAGGAACAGGGCGTGGACATCCAGTGGCCGATCATCCGCGGCTTCTACATGGGGCCGAAGGTCAGCGACGCCGACTTCAAGGTGTGGAGCGACGGCTTCAAGAAGATGATGGCCACGCCCGCCTACGACAAGCTGCGCGCCGAGCGCGGGCTGTTCCCGTTCGACCTCGTCGGCGCCGACGCCGACGCCTACGTGAAGAAGCAGGTCAACGAGTACCGCAAGCTGGCACAGGAGTTCGGCCTGGCCGTCGCCAACTGACACGCCGACACCGGCTCGGTCCGCGCCCGATCCACGCCCGTTCGGCCGAGCCCCCCGGGGCCCTGGGGCTGTCGAAGCCAGGTGCCATGCCCGCGGGTCCTTCGACAAGCTCAGGACGAACGGGCTGGGCTGAACCAACGGGCTGGGCTGAACCAACGGGCTGAGCCGGGCCAACGGGCTGAGCTGAAGCAACGGGCTGGGCTGGACCATCGCCCGAGCCGCATCTCGCGGCGCCCCTCTGGGCAGGGACACAAAGGAGACTTCCATGAGTGATCGCATCCTCGGTGCGGTGTGCGTGGTCGCGGCCGCAGGCATGGCCTGGGCGGCACAGGACTACGCCCCGACCTTCGCCTACGAACCGGTGGGCCCGCGTGCCTTCCCGCGCCTGCTGGCCGGCCTGATGGCCGTCGGCGGCGCCTGGCTTGTGTTCAAGCCGACGCTGGCCGGCCACGCCTTCCATGGCGGCGCCATGAAGCTGGTCGGCCTGAGCGCGGTCGCGGTCTTCGCCTACGCGCTGCTGTTCCAGGTGCTCGGCTTCGCGCTGGCCACCGCGCTGATGGCCGTGCCCGTCGGCATGGCGTTCGGCGGCAGCTGGAAGCAGTCGCTCGCCGGCGGCGCCGGCCTCGGCTTCGGGCTGTTCCTGCTGTTCGACAAGCTGCTCGACGTCATGCTGCCCACCGGCATGCTGAGCTTCATCCTCGGAGGCCGCTGATGGACACCCTGCAACACCTGCTCAGCGGCTTCGGCGTCGCGCTGTCGCCGATCAACCTGCTGGTGGCCGCGCTCGGCGCGCTTCTCGGCACGGTGGTCGGCATGCTGCCGGGCCTCGGGCCGATCAACGGCGTCGCGATCCTGATGCCGCTCGCGTTCGCGCTCAAGCTGCCGCCCGAAACCGCGCTCATCCTGCTGGCCGCGGTCTACGTCGGCTGCGAATACGGCGGGCGCATCTCGTCGATCCTGCTCAACGTGCCGGGCGACGCCGGCGCCATCATGACCACGCTCGACGGCCACCCGATGGCGCGCAAGGGCCTGGGCGGGGTGGCGCTGTCGATCTCGGCCTGGAGCTCGTTCGTCGGCTCGATGATCGCCACGCTGGGCATCGTGCTGTTCGCGCCGCTGCTCGCGCGCTGGGCGCTGGCGTTCGGCCCGGCCGAGTATTTCGCGCTGATGTGCTTCGCCTTCGCCTGCATCGCCGGTTTGATGGGCGACGCGCCGATGAAGGCCGCGCTGGCAGCGGTGATCGGGCTCTCGCTGTCGACGGTGGGCCTCGATTCCAACTCCGGCGTCTACCGCTTCACCGGCGGCGACGTGCACCTCTCCGACGGGCTGCAGTTCATCGTCATCGTGATCGGCGTGTTCTCGGTCAGCGAGATCCTGCTCATGCTGGAGCACCGCTACAGCAACGCCGGGCTGATCAAGAACACCGGCCGCACGCTGTTCAACTGGCTCGAGATGAAGTTCACCTGGTGGCCGACGCTGCGCTCGAGCGTGGTCGGCTTCGTGGTCGGCGTGCTGCCGGGCGCGGGCGCGACGATCGCGAGCGCGATGACCTATTCGATGGAAAAGCGCCTCGCGGGCACGACCGGCAGCTTCGGCAGCGGCGACATACGCGGGGTGGCCGCGCCCGAAGCGGCCAACAACGCGTCGGCGGCGGGCTCGTTCGTGCCGATGCTCACGCTCGGCGTGCCGGGTTCGGGCACGACCGCGGTGATGGTGGGCGCGCTCGCGCTCTACAACATCACGCCGGGGCCGGCGCTGTTCACGCAGCAACCGGCCATCGTGTGGGGCCTGATCGCATCGCTGTTCATCGCCAACGTGCTGCTGCTGGCCATCAACATCCCGCTGGTGGGCGTGTTCACCAAAGTGCTGAGCGTGCCCAACTGGATGCTCGTGCCGGGCATCCTCGCGGTGAGCGCCGTGGGCGTCTATGCCGTGCACGCCACCACCTTCGACCTGCTGCTGATGGCCGGCTTCGGCGTCGTGGGCTACCTGCTGCGCAAGCAGGGCGTGCCGATGGCGCCGCTCATCCTCGGCTTCGTGCTGGGCGACATGATGGAGCAGAACCTGCGCCGCGCGCTGTCGATCACCAACGGCGAGGTCGGCATCCTGTTCGAAAGCCCGATCTCGATGGGCCTGTGGGTCTGCGCCGTGGCGATGGTGGTGGTCCCGCCCCTCGTGCGCATGCGCTGGCGCCGCCGGCTCACCGACGTCGCCGCCGCCTGAAGACCTGGAGTCACACGCCATGCAACTCACCGGACTGCTCCACGGCGCGCCGCTGCTGCGCCACGTCGGCTTCCCCACCGCCGAGGTGCTCGGCCCCGATGCGTCGGAGGGCCAGATCAGCGACCTGATCAAGCGCCACGGCCAGGTCTTCATCAAGCCCCTGTTCAAGGGCGGCGTCGGCAAGAAGGGCAAGTCGGGCCTGATCGGGCGTGCCACCGACCTGGCGCAGGCGCTGGCCGAGAAGGAACGCCTGTACTTCGCCGAGCACCGCCACGGCAACGCGAGGGCCAAGGCCAACGGCGTCACGTTCGAGGGCGGCGTGCCGGCCGAGCACGAGGTGTACTTCTCGATCAGCGACGACACGCGCTTTCGGGCGCCGGCGATCACCATCACCCACCGCGGCGGCGTCGACATCGAGGAGCTCGACAAGTCCGAGATCGCCACCGTGCCGTTCGATGCGCTCACCGGGCTGAAGGCGTTCGTGATCGCCAACGCGCTTGCCGACATCGGCGCGCCGCGCGAGATCGTCTCGCCGCTGGTGCAGCACCTGCCCAAGCTGTGGGAGCTGATGCATCACTACGGCATGACGACGCTGGAGCTCAACCCGATCCGCATGCAGCCCGACGGCAAAGGGCGCCTGACGCCGGTGGCGTGCGACTTCAAGTGCGGGTTCGACCGCGACGACCCGCGCGTCGCGCGGCTCGGCCTGCCCCACCACCTGTTCGCCGCCGACGTCGGCGCCTTCGAGCAGGAGGTCAACGAGCTGCGCACGCACCAGGGCCAGTCGGACGTGTTCGTCATCAACGAACGCGGCACGATCCTCGCGCCCACCTTCGGCGGCGGCGCCAACAGCCTCGTGACCGAGGTGCTGGGCGAGGCGGCGAGCATCTCGTCGGACTTCGGCGGCAACCCCCCGCACGAGAAGATGAAGCAGGTGGCGCGAATCTGCTACCGCCACTTCCTCGCGCAGTCGAACGTGCTGTTCATCATCGGCGGCAAGTCGAACAACACCGACATCCACGAAACGCTGCGCGCGATGGGCGACGCGCTGCGCGAGCACTTCTCGACCCACGGCCCGACGCCGCTCGCCGTGGTGGTCGGCCGCGGCGGGCCGAACCTGGTGCGCGGCTTCGGCGCGCTCGCCGACACCTGCGACGCGCTCGGCCTGCCGTACCGCTTCTTCGGCTTCGACAGCGCGATCTCCGAAGTCGTGAACTACGCCAAGCAGGTCGACGAGTGGATGAAGGCCGGCGGCCGCGACGTGATCGCGCGCCACCTCGGCATTCAGCGCGCAGCCTGACGAGGGACCCACCATGAACGCACAAGGCATTGCCGGCTTCCCCTATTACCTCGGCATCCAGTCGCTGGCCGATCTTGCGAGCCGCGGCGACCGCGTCTGCGTGCTCAACATCCTGGGCGGCGAGTCGCGCCAGGTCACGCCGACGAGCCACGTCTTCTCGGGCGGCAACGTCGTGTTCGGCACCTCCCCCGGCCGCGGCGGCCAGGTGCTGAAGACCTCGGCCGGCGACATCCCCGTGTTCAACAACGTTCGCGAAGGCCTGAACGCGGGCCACGCGTTCACCACCGGTGTGGTCTACCTGCCGCCGTCGGGCGTGCGCGACGGCGTGGCCGAGCTGATCCGCGTGAACCCGCAGCTCAAGAAGATCGTCATCGTCACCGAGAAGATCGCGGTGCACGACGCGCGCGAGATCCGCGCGATGGCGCAGGGCGCGGGCGTCGACGTGATCGGCGGCAACTGCCTGGGCGTGGCCGATTCGTGGAGCCGCGTTCGCATCGGCGGCGCGCTCGGCGGCGACCACCCGGAGGAGACCCTGCTGCAGGGCACGGTGGCGATCTTCTCCAACTCCGGCGGCTTCACGACCACGATCGCGCAGTACCTCGCCACCGAAGGCTGGGGCACGACCACGCTCGTCTCCTCGGGCAAGGACGTCTACATCCACTACGCCGCGCGCGACTTCGCGCATGCGCTGCGCCACGACGGCCGCTCGCGCGCCGCGGTGCTGTACTGCGAGCCCGGCGGCTACTACGAACGCGACGTCGACTTCGGCAAGCCGGTAGTGGCATGCGTCGTGGGGCGCTGGAAGTCCAAGCTCACGCGCGCGGTCGGCCACGCGGGCGCGATGGCCGGCTCTGGGGACAGCGCGGCCGACAAGGAACGCTGGTTCATGGCGGCGTTCGGCGTCGACGCCATCTTCACGCCCGAGTGTCCGGTGGTGTCCGCCCGGGGCGCCGTGGTGACCAACATCGCCCACATCCCGCAGGCCCTGACGGCGGTGATGGCGCGAAGCGGCGCCAAACCCGACTTCGCCCCGAGCGGCAGCCTCACGCTCAAACCCTGGATGGCCAACGACCAGGGCATCGAACTGCCGCCCGCGCTGGCGCTGGCGCCCGTGCAGCCGCCCGAACCCTATGCGTCGCAGGTCGCGGCGCTCGCCAAGCAGGTCGGCGCGGTGATCGCGCGCCAGAACATGAAGGACAAGTCCGGCGCGTCGGTGATGGACCCGACGACGCAGGTCACCTCGGTGCACGGCCACACGGTGCTCGACCTCGCGCTGCAGCCGCTGCAGGCGAACTTCGCGCTGCCGCTGGTGCACGAAGCGGCCGGCCCGAACGACCGCGCGATGCTCGACATCGCGGTGGCGGCCGAGGTGAACCTCGTCGGCGACCCGGTGCTCGCGGCCGCCGAAGCCGCGCGCGAGGCCGGCAACTCCCCCAACACGATCATGGCGGCCGCCGCCGCGATCGTCGGGCCCAGGCGCGTCGAGCGGGCGCTGGCGTGCACGCGCGCGCTGATCGACTTGTTCATCGGATCGAGTCTGAAGGAGGGCCACCACGTCGACTTCGACGCCTCGCACATCCGGGTCGATGCGGCGACACGCGCGTTGTTCATGGCGCGCGACGACGAAGCCGGCGATTCGCACCCCGAGGCGATGCTGCAGGCGGTGCGCGAGCGCGGCGCGAAGTCGGTGTTCATCGACTTCCTGCTGCGCCTGGACGGGCGGCTGTCGCGCGACGCTATCCTGGCCGCGATCTCGATCACCATCGCGTGGGGGCCGCTGGTGCGCAAGCGCATCAGCCGCCTCACCGCGGAAACCCTGCCCTGGTACCTGCGGCTTTACGGCGTGATGGTGGGCTCCAGCATCCCCGCCAGGCACCACCAGTGGGGATCGCTGTGCGGCATCTCGCAGGCCGAGCGTTATGGCCACTGGACGATGGCCGACCTGTGCTGTTTGGCGATGACCGGCCGCAAGCCGACGCCGGAGCAGGCGCTGCCGCTGCAGATGCTGATCGGCTTGCTGGTCTCGAACGGCCCCGGGTCGATCTCGTCGCAAGGCGCCAAGGGCGCGGTGTCGGCCGACGGTCCGCAGACGCCGGGCCGCGTGCAGATCAACAAGGCCATGGTGGGGTTCCTGACCCACACCGGGTACAGCCACGGCGGCAACGGCTACGAAGGCATGGCCTTCCTGCTCGAGCAGTTCAAGCAGGCGGACCTGCGAGACCCCACCGACCCGCACCATGGCATCGACCTGAAGGGCATGGCCACCGCGTTTGCCAGAAGCTACAAGGCCGAGAAGCAGCGCACCAAGGAAGTGGGCCAGGAACTGCGCGCGCTGCCCGGCGTGCATCACCCGGTGTTCAAGGGCAAGCCGGTCAACCACGATCCGCGCGAGCGCTTCATCGCCGCGTTCATGGACAAGCGCGGCGACTACAACATCTTCCACGCCTACTACCGGGAGCTGGCGCAGGCCCTGTACGACGTGGGCGCCACGCCCTATGTCTTCTGCGTCAACGTGGATGCGGTGATCGCCGCGCTGCTGCTCGCGCTGCTGTGGGGCGACTTCAAGGCCGGATCGCTCAGCGAGCGGGACCTCGAAACCGCCGCCTTCACCGTGTTCCTGTATGGCCGGATGATCGGCGCGGCCGCCGAGATCGACGACCACCTGAACCGGGGGCGCAACATGGACACCAGGACACCCGAGTCGTCTTGCGCGTACGTGATGTGACAGGGGGCGCCCCAAGGGCTCGCGCGCCAGACGCGCCGGCGCAAAATGACGTGACCGTGGACGGGGCTTCAATGTCGCCGGTGGCGTCCGTGCTCGTCCGCACCCCACTTCGTCGGACCGATGAGACTCGAGCCGTTTCTGCACGTGGACGAGACGGCCTTTTCGGCCTCCAGCGCTGACATCACCCATCTGCTGGGCGAGCCGGCGCGCAGATGCCGAAATGGCGTCGGGCTCGACGAACTCGACTATGGCAGCGTGGTGTATCGCTTCCAGGACGGCGGGCGGCTGGAAGAGATCACGAAGCAGGCGCCCATCGTGAGCTTCGGAACCGTGTCCGTGCCCTTCGGCACGCTCGCGTCCTTCATCAGGGCGCACGACGGCGCAGCCTTCGAGCGAGCCGGATTCCTCGTGAGCCCCCGGTTCGGCCTCGCGTTCGACCCCGCCGACCCTTGCTGGGTGACCGCCATCGCCGAGCACTGCGTGAGTGCCTGGAAGTCGCTCTGAGTCGGCGCGAAGGCCTGCAACATGCGATAGCCGCCACTTCCCCGCAGGTCGGGGGCCGGCGGCGGCCCCGTCGGTTGATACGATGGCTGCAGAGAACCGGCCGCACGCACGCGGCGACATCCGCGGGCCGCTGCGGGCACGGAGGGCTGTACACCATGAAGGCAAAGTGGATCGTCCGATTGGGGCAGCACGAATGGGCTCGGCACACACGCGCCGAGGATGCCGGCAACGCACTGTGCCTGCTCGGCAGCGTGCAGCGCGGCGCCCAGATCGGCGCACTGGCCGTGGACCAGGAGGGTGACTACTTCCAGGTCAACGGGGAGTACGTCTCCCCATTGAACAAGCGCCTGATCGGCAAGGCGGTCTCGGCCGCAAAGGCCCGCGCCCCGGCGCAACGCATCCCTCCGCCGCAGCGCAGCGCCCCGGCCCCGGTCGTCACCGTGCGGCGCAGGCGCGTGGCCCTCGATTCGTTGCATCGGCATGCCAGTGAGGCGGGTGGCAACTGAAGCCGCACCGTCGGTCGCCGCGGGCCAGTGTCTGGCGGAAGCGGTGAGATTCGAACTCACGGATGGGTTCCCCCATCGCTGGTTTTCAAGACCAGTGCCTTAAACCGCTCGGCCACGCTTCCTTGTCGGAGGAAGCGAATTGTAGTCAGCCCCCTCGCCGGTTCCCCACATCGCCTCGCGCCGCCTTGGCACCTCGGGCAGCCCAGCCCAACCCCCTTTTGGGGGGACACCCCGTGCAGGGGATGGCCCACGGCGGGTGCGTCGCGAAGAATCGCGTCCAAGACAAGCACACACATCACGCACGAGAGCAGCATGCAACGCAGTACCGCACACGACAGTCGAGAAAAAGTGACGCTCCTGAAGGGACTGCTGCAATCCTGGGGCCACGATGCGGACGATTTCGAAGTGGAGGAAGACCAGCGCTCGGAACTCGCCGCGCTGTTCGGGTTGGTCGGCGGCATCGTCATCGTGCGGCGCCGCTCGACAGGGGAGGAGCGCCTTTACGCCACGGGGCTCGGGTCGGCCTGGTTCGGCAGCTTGTTGATGGACCTGGGGCGCGGGCACTTCGCGACGGCAACGCCTGCGGCGCAGCCGGAGCCGCTCGCGATGCACTGATTCGGCGCCTGCACCGCTCCCGCGACGGCCCGCCTTGTGCGGGCCGTTGTTCGTGCAGACGTTGCCATCGCTAACCGACGCAAGTGCGGTTCTTGCCGGTGCGCTTGGCCTCGTACAAGGCCTGGTCCGCGCGCTCCAGTGCGTCCTCGATGCGCTCGCCCAGCTTGTACGCGGTGACGCCGGCGGAGAAGGTGACGAACACCTGCCGCTGCTCGTGCATGAACAAGCCGCCGCTCAACGAGCGCTGCAGCCGGGTGAGGATCAGCTGGCCCTCCTCCACCGGTGTGTCGGGCAGCAGCACGACGAACTCCTCGCCGCCGTAGCGCGCCGTCAGGTCGGTCGGCCGCAGCGTGCGGCTCACCACCGCCGCCAGCGAGCGCAGCGCCTCGTCGCCCACGCTGTGGCCAAGTTCGTCGTTCAGGCGCTTGAAGTTGTCGATGTCCAGCAGGCCGATGCACAGCGTGCTGCCGGTGCGTTCCATGCGCGAGCGTTCGGCCTCGAACGCGTTGAGCAGGCCGCGACGGTTGGCGATCTGCGTCAGCTGGTCGGTCGACACCTCTTCCGACAGCCGCCGCAGTTCGCTCTCGAGTTCGTTCACGCGCTCGGTCAGGCCGCTGGCCTTGGCGTGTTCGTCGTGCAGGCGCTGCTGCGTCTGCGAGACGAGCGCCTGCACGGTGCGCGTCTCCTCGACCATCTCGCGCACCACGCCGGCCAGGCTCTCCAGCGAATCGGCCTTCTCGATCACGTCGGCATAACGCCCCACGCTGTCGTGAAAACGGCCGGTCTGCGAGCCGAGTTCGTCCAGCTCGCTGAGCATGCGGTTGATCAGCGACTTCAGCGCGTCGCGGGCGCGCTGGCGTTCGAGGCGCAGCTGGCTCTGGCGCTCGCGTGTCGTGTTGAGCAGCTCGCTCACCGATTTCACGCCGCGCGCGGTCAGGCCCTCCTCGATCTTCAGGCGCATCGCGTGGCACTGCCCCTTGGCCCAGCTGTCGTCCTCGGCCAGGTCGGTGAGGCTCGCGGTCAGGTCGCGGCACAGCTGCCCGAGCTGCTCGAGCAGGTGATGGCGGTGCAGCAGCACGCGGTCGGCACGCTGGCACAGCATCGACAGCTCCTGCGCCAGCAGCGGCGTCGCCCCTTCGATCTGGATGCGACGGGTCGCGTCGGCGATCGCCTCGGCCAGCGTGCGGCTGTCGTGCTCCGCCGTCGGCAGCGCGTGGCGCACGCTGCCTTCCAGGCTCGCGACGACGCGATTCCACTCGAGCTGCGCGGAGTCCTCGGCTGGCGCAGGTGTTGGCGTCGGTGCGAGCGTCATGCGCGGCAGCGGCACCTCGTCCAGCGCGGCCGGCAAGGTGTCGCCGGGAAGCGGCATCGGAATGGTGTCTCCGCTGCTGCCGGGGTCCACCCCGTCGGGCAACTCCGTGTCCCAGCTCGTGACGAGCTGGCGCAGGCGCTGCTGCAAGCGGCCCGCGTCGCCGCGGCTGCCTGCCAGCACGCGGTGCAGGCTGTCCTTCTTGCGCGCCGGGGTCCACTGGCGGCTTCGCCGCTCGACGCCGCGCACGATGCGGTCGATCAGTTCGGCGAGCTGCTCGCCGCCGTCGTCGGGCGCCTGCAGCAAGCGCTCCGCCTGCTCCCAGCGCCCCTCGGCCATGGCCGCGCCGAGAGCGCTCGCGGCCTCGCCGTCGAGGGCGCGCGCGGCGAGCTTGTCGACGAGCCGCTGCACACGCTCGGGCAGGGCCGCCGCCGCAGGCACGGGCGTGCCCTTCTCCTGCTGGTAGGCATGGGCGTAGTTCTCGGGTGTCGGTTCGAGCTTGGCGAGCACCAGGCGGCGCAGCGCGGCCTTCGCCAGCTGGGCGGGCGGGAGGTCGGGCGAGGAGGCAGCGGAGGCGCTTTTTGGCGGGGTCGCCATGGAGAACCCTCGTCAGGCCGCCGGATGGGCGCGCGGGCCTCCGCGCGGGTCGGCGGCACGCAGGGCGTCGGCGATGTCGCTCTCGCCCGCCCGGCCGATCCACGGCGCCTTCTTCGGCAACACCGTCTGCTGCAGCCAGGTCTCGATGTCGTCGGGCGGCTGCGGTCTGCTGAAGAGAAAGCCCTGCATGACGCCGCAGCCGAGCCGGTGCAGCACCTCCATCTGGCGCAGGTTCTCCACGCCTTCGGCGATCACGCGCAGGCCGAGCGAGCGGGCGAGCGCGATGATGGCCGTCACCACCGCCGAACTCTGCGGCGTGAGCCCGAGGTCGCGCACGAAGCTGCGGTCGATCTTCAGCTCCGAGATGGGCAGCGTCGTGAGGTAGGCGAGCGACGAATAACCGGTGCCGAAGTCGTCGATCGAGATCTCGACGCCGATCTCGTTGAGCCGATGCAGCGTGGGAATCACGTTCTGCAGGTCCTTCATCAGTCCCGTCTCGGTGATCTCGAGTTCGATCGCGTGGTGCAGCACGCCGTAGGTCGTGACGGCCTGGTGGATGTGCTCGACCAGGTCGGTGCGCTCGAACACGCGGTTGGGCAGGTTGACGGCGATCGAATCGGCGAATCCGAAGTTGTCCTGCCACACGCGCGCCTGGCGCGCCGCCTCGCGGATCGCCCATTCGCTCAAGGGGATGATGAGGCCGGTCTCTTCGGCCAGCGGGATGAAGTCGCCCGGCGGCACCAGCACGCCGCCGCGCTGCCAGCGCATCAGCGCCTCGGCGCCCACCATCTTGGCCGCGCGCACGTCGACCTTCGGCTGGTAGTGCAGCACGAGCTCGTTGCGCTCGATCGCCTTGTGCAGCGCGCTCTCGAGCTCCAGCTTCTCGCGCCCCTTGCCGGCCAGCTGGGGGCGGTAGAGCGACGCGTTGTTGCGGCCATGCGCCTTGACCGAGTACATCGCGATGTCCGAGTTGCGCAGGAGGTCGGCCACCGACAGGCCGTCGCGCGGGTACATCGCGATGCCCACGCTGGCGGTCACGAAACACTCCTGGCCGCCGACGAAGATCGGCTCGCGCATCAAGTCGAGGATGCGCACCGCCACGCGTTCGGCGTCGCGCTCGTCGGTCACCTCGGGCAGCAGCGCGACGAACTCGTCGCCGCCCAGCCGCCCGACCGCCTCCAGCGTGCGGTGCGAACGCGAACCCATGGCTTCGAGCGAGCTTTCCATCACCTGGTCGGAATGGCGAACGCACGAACGCAGGCGCCGCGCCACCTCGATCAGCAACTCGTCGCCGGCGCCGTGGCCGAGCGTGTCGTTGATGATCTTGAAGCGGTCCAGGTCGATCAGCAGCAGGCTCACCTGGTGGTTGAGGCGGCGCGCGTATTCCAACGCGCGTTCGGTGCGCCAGATCAGCTGGCGGCGGTTGGGCAGGCCCGTCATCGCGTCGAAGTTCGCGAGGTGGCGGATCTTGTCCTCGGCCATGCGGCGGTCGGTGACGTCCTGCACGATGCCGGCGTAGCCCACCAGGTTGCCGTGTTCGTTGAACTCAGGCTCGGCTTCCGTGTGCACGATGCGCTGGCGGCCATCGGCGAGCGTGACCGGGATGTCGGTGGCGAGCACCGAGCTGTGCCCGATCACGTCGTGCAGCACGGTCATCAAGCCGGCGCGGTCTTCGGGCGGCAGCATGCGCAGCAGCTGGCGGAACTCGAGCCGCGCCCCCGGGCCGAGGCCGAACACCCGCAGGCCTTCGACCGAGAACACCGGGCTGCCCTGCTCGCGCCGCCAGTCGAAGCTGCCCATGCGGGCGAGGTCCTGGGCGCGAGCCAGTTTGGACTTGCTGCGCTCGAGTTCCATGCGCGTGCGCGACGAGCGCAGCAGGTAGCGCAGCCGGCCGGCGAGCAGGCTCCAGTGGGTGGACTTGACGAAGAAGTCGGTGGCGCCGGCTTCGTAGGCGCGGTTGATCGAGGCGTCGTCGTCGAGCCCGGTCAGCATCAGCACCGGCAGCGATTCGAAACCCGGCAGCGCGCGCAGCTCGCGGCAGGTCTGGAAGCCGTCCAGGCCGGGCATCATGGCGTCGAGCACCACCACGTCGGGCAGCCAGTCGGCAAGGATCTGGATCGCGCGTTCGCCGCTGGTGGCCTCGGTGATCGAGAAGCCCCGTTCGCGCAAGGCGATCGAGGTCAGCAGCAGGTTGACCTCGTCGTCATCGACGAGGAGCACCCGCGGCTGCCCCAGTGAGTCTTCGTCACCCAGTGCGACGCTCTGGTTCATGGTGTGGAGGCGGCTACGAGCGGCGTTCGGTTCATGCGGCAGCAGACCCTGACAACCGTTTGAGGGCTTGTAACACGATCTGCAGCTCGGCGCACAGGGCGTCGACCCGGGCATCGATGCCGTCCAGGTGATCGGTGCGGATCTTTGCCTCGATTTCGGCGCAAAGTTGCGACAGTTTCATCGCGCCGATGCTCGCCGACGACGACTTCAGCGTGTGCGCCACATGCCGCACGCCCGCCATGTCGCCGGCGCCCTGGGCGTCCAGCAACTGCGGCAGCAGCCGTCCGGCCGAGGACTCGAAGGCCTTGATCACGCGCGAGAGCAGCTGGTTCTCGCCCTTCGGGTCCAGTTCGCGCAGCCGTTGCAGCGCTTCGGCGTCGAGCACCGTGTCCGCCGCACCCGCCCAGGCCGCGTCTGCGCTGCGCGGGGCGCCGCCGGGCGGCGGCTCGTCGGTGGGCGCGCTCATGGGGCTCAGGCGTTTGGTCAGCATGGCAAGCAACTGGCTTTGTCGAAACGGTTTGGACAGATAGTCATCGAATCCCAGCGCCATGAAACGGTCATGGTCGCCGCCCAGGGCATTGGCCGTGACCGCGATCACCGGGGCATTGCTCGGCGTGACGAAGTTGAAGCGCCCGTCGTTGTTGCGGCGGAACCAGCTTAACGCTTCGACGCCGTCCATTCCCGGCATCTGGATGTCCATCAGCACCAGGTCGAAGTGTGCCTCACACAGCGCACGCAGCCCCTGCAATGCGCCGGCGGCCACGCGCACCTTCAGGCCCAGGTGGCGCAGCATCTGGCCGATCACTTCCTGGTTGACCGGATTGTCCTCGACCACCAGCACATGGCCCTGCAGCCGCGGCGGCGGCGTGGCGCCCTCGCGCCGCTGGGCCGACACGCCGAGGATGGCCTGGCGCAGTTCGGCCTTGCGCACCGGCTTGGCGACGAAACGGTCGAATCCGGCCAGCTGCGCGGTGCGCACGTGCTCGGGGGACGACACCGACGACAACAGGATCAGCTTCATCGCGGGATGGATGCCCTCGTTCTTCAGGGCGCGGGCGAACTCCACGCCGTCGAGACGCGGCATGCGCATGTCGACCAGCGCGAGGTTGAACCGGGGGTCGCACGCCGTCTTGCCGCGCAGGATGTCCAGCGCCTGCTGGCCGTCTTCGGCCAGGGTCACGTCCATGCCCCAGGCGCCCAGCATGTTCTCCAGCACGGTGCGATTGGTCTCGTGATCCTCGACCACCAGCACCCGCATCACGCTCAGGTCCAGGCCGTCGAACTCCTGCGCCTGATGAACGCCGAGCGCCGGCAGCATCGGCAGCTCGACGACGAACTGCGAACCGATGCCCGGTGCGCTGTGCACGCTGATCTGCCCGCCCATCAGCTCGATCAGCTGCCTGGAGATCGCCAGGCCCAGGCCCGTGCCGCCGTAGCGCCGCGACATGCCGCCATTGGCCTGGGTGAAGGCGCTGAACAGCCGCGGCAGCATGTCGGTGTCGATGCCGATGCCGGTGTCGCGCACGTTGAAGCGCAATCGCAGCGGCTGCCCCTGGCCGCCTTGGGCGTCCGGCCCCCGCGCGGACGCTCCCTCGCATCCCCGGGGCGCGCAAGCGTCGGTCTCGCCCGACTCGTTCTCCAGCGGATCAGCCAGGCGAAGGTCCACGACCACCTCGCCGCGTTCGGTGAACTTGATGGCGTTGGCGACCAGGTTGGTGAGGATCTGGCGCAGCCGCAGCGGGTCGCCGTGCACGCTCGCGGTCACGCCGGGCGCTTCGTGGAAGCTCAGCTCCAGCCCCTTTTCGTGCGCCCGCGGCGCGAGCAGCTCCAGCGTGTCCTCGACCACCGCGCGCAGCGAGAAGTCGGTCGGCGCCAGTTCCAGCCGGCCGGCCTCGATCTTCGAGAAATCGAGGATGTCGTTGATGATCTCCAGCAGCGATTCGCCCGAGCGGTACACCGCCTTCGCAAAGCGCCGCTGCCTGTCGTTCAGCGTGGTGCCCAGCAGCAGCTCGGTCATGCCGAGGATGCCGTTCATCGGTGTGCGGATCTCGTGGCTCATGTTGGCCATGAACTGGCTCTTGGCGAGGCTCGCCGCCTCGGCATCGTCGCGTGCGCGTTCGAGCTCGACCTCGTGCTGGCGCTCGCGTGTCACGTCCGACACCAGGCCGTACACCCGCAGCGTGCCGTCGGGCAGCACCCGCGTGCGCGAACGCGAGCGGATGAAGCGCACGCCCTTGCGCGGATGGTCGATGCGGTAGGTGACGTCGGCCGGTTCGCCGCGCCGTTCTCTCTCGCGGCGCTCCTGCAGCAGCGGCCGGTCCTCCTCGACCAGGTGGTCGAGGATCGCGCCGTGGCGCTCGAGGTACTGCTCGCGCGTAATGCCGAAGGTCTCGAAGGCGTTGCTGGCGAGGAAGTCGAAGTGGCTGCGCTCGGGGTTGCTGACGAACAGCGTGTCCTCCATCGTCTCGGCCAGCTCCGCGTAGCGCGCCTGCGACTCTTCCAGCTCGCGACCATCGGGACGCTGGGTCTCGGGCGGCGAGTCGCCGGCTGCGGGCGGCGCCGCGCCGCGCGCCGCCAGGGCGTCGAGCTGCACTTTCACCAGCGCCAGCAGCCGCACGAGCGCCTGCGGCTCGACCTCGACCTCGGTGCCCTTGATCTCGAGCACCATGATGACGTGGCCGCCGCGCGACACCGGCAGCGCGAAGCCGGCCTCGCTGCTGCCGGCGATCTCGCCGCTGCGCAGCGCGTGGCCGAGCGGGAAGCGCTCGGCGACCACCAGGCGGCCCTCCGGAGCGTCGCCTGCCTCATGCAGGACCAGTTCGTGCACGCCCAGTTCGTGGATCAGCTCCTCGCGCAGGTCGCGCACGGCCGCGTCGAGCGAGCGGGCCTCGGCAATGCAGCGCGACAGCACGGCCGCCGCATCGAGCAGCGCCGCATCGTCGAGCAACGGCGGGTGGTCGAGGTCCACCAGAGGCGGGGGCCGGGACTTCAGATGAAGGCGGCGCAGCAGGAGGGCGGCAATCAGAGCCGCCATCGCGATCGAGGCCAGCCAGGCGCCCTGTTTGCCGGGCGTGAACAATGACGCAGCCGCAGCAAGTGCGGCGAGCCAAAGCGAGACGCGGGACAGATATGGCAGCATGCTGTGAGACCATGAATGCAGCCCACCGCGACGCGTGAAAAGTGCACGGGCTGACGCGATCCGACCAACCTCGCCCGGCCACGTCCCCTGATTTCGGCCCACCCAGCCTGAACTTGAATTGGCCTCTTCCCCCGTCCCTCCCGTTGGCATGAGCCGCCTGCCGCAGCGACACGCCGCGCGCCTACTCGCCGGCGCCGCGGCCGGCCTCGGCGCGGCGCCGGCCTG
>DASWVR010000046.1:0-16304 GCA_036401155.1 Piscinibacter sp.
TGGCAGCCTCGGTGGTGTGGTGCTTCGTATGCGCGGCGCTGGTCGACCGGCTGTTCCGTCGCGCGAGTACTGGCTGGGCACGCTTCACCTACCGCTTGTGCGCCGCGGCGCTGCTGGCGCTGGCGCTCGGTTCGCTGCGCGAGCTGTGGCGCACCGGTCCGCCCGACAACTCGAAGGCCTCGCCGCGCCCTGCCGCGATCGGTCGACCCTGAACCTACCGACACGACATCATGGCCCACATCGGACGACGCGCCTATGCCGAGATGTTCGGCCCCACCACCGGCGACCGGGTTCGCCTCGCCGACACCGAGCTCGTGATCGAGGTCGAGCGCGACTGCACGCTTGCCGCCGGCGGTTACGGCGAGGAAGTGAAGTTCGGCGGCGGCAAGACCATCCGCGACGGCATGGGGCAGTCGCAGCGTGTCAACGGGCCGGGGCGCGGCGAGGCCGTCGACTGTGTGCTCACCAACGCGCTCATCGTCGACCACTGGGGCATCGTCAAGGCCGACATCGGGCTGCGCGGCAAGCGAATCGCCGCCATCGGCAAGGCGGGCAATCCCGACGTGCAGCCGGGCGTTGACATCGTCATCGGCCCGGGCACCGAGATCATCGCGGCCGAGGGCATGATCGTCACCGCCGGCGGCATCGACAGCCACATCCACTTCATCTGCCCGCAGCAGATTGAGGAGGCGCTGATGAGCGGCGTGACGACGATGCTGGGCGGCGGCACGGGCCCGGCCACCGGCACCTTCGCCACCACCTGCACGCCGGGGCCGGAGAACATCGCACGCATGCTGCAGGCGGCCGATGCCTTTCCGATGAATCTCGGTTTTCTCGGCAAGGGCAACGCAAGCCGGCCCGAGGCGCTGCGCCAGCAGATCGAAGCCGGCGCCATCGGCCTGAAGCTGCACGAGGACTGGGGCACGACGCCGTCGGCGATCGACTGCTGCCTCGCGGTGGCGGAGGAAACCGACACCCAGGTCTCGATCCACAGCGACACGCTCAACGAATCGGGCTTCGTCGAGGACACGATCGCCGCGACCCGCGGGCGCACGCTGTGCGCCTTTCACACCGAGGGCGCGGGCGGCGGGCACGCACCCGACATCCTGCGCGTGGTCGGCGAAGAGAATTTCCTGCCTTCGTCGACCAACCCGACCATGCCCTACACCGCCAACACGGTGGACGAGCACCTGGACATGCTGATGGTGTGCCACCACCTGGACGCGGGCATCGCCGAGGACCTGGCGTTCGCCGAGAGCCGCATCCGCCGCGAGACCATCGCCGCCGAGGACGTGCTGCACGACCTCGGCGCGATCAGCATGATGAGCTCGGACTCGCAGGCGATGGGGCGGGTCGGCGAGGTGATCATCCGCACCTGGCAGACGGCGCACAAGATGAAGGTGCAGCGGGGGTGGTTGGCGCCTGTCGGCGCGGGCACTTCGACAAGCTTGGTGCAAACGGGTTCTAGTGAGTCCGTTCGGGCTGAGCCTGTCGAAGCCCTCGCGCGAAACGACAACTTCCGCGTCAAGCGCTACATCGCCAAATACACCATCAACCCCGCCGTCGCCAACGGCATCTCGCACGAGGTGGGCAGCATCGAAGTCGGCAAGTGGGCCGACCTGGTGCTGTGGAAGCCGGCGTTCTTCGGCATCAAGCCGTCGCTGATCCTCAAGGGCGGCTTCATCGCGGCGGCCGCGATGGGCGACCCCAACGCCTCGATCCCGACGCCGCAGCCGGTGCACTATCGCCCGATGTTCGGCGCCTTCGGCGGCGCGCTGCACCAGGGCTCGTTGAGCTTCATGAGCCAGGCAGCCATCGCCGGAGGCATTCCCGAGGTGCTCGGCCTGCACAAGCAGGTGGCCGCCGTCCGGGGATGCCGCACGGTGAAGAAGCGCCACATGCTGCTCAACGACGCCACGCCGCACATGGAGATCGACGCGCAGACCTATCGGGTGCGCGCCGACGGGCAGTTGCTGACCTGCGAGCCGGCGACGAGCCTGCCGATGGCGCAGCGCTATTTCCTCTTCTGATTCGCCGCGCGGCGGCGCGGCGCTCCCTTGGGCGTGGCATCCACCGTCACGCCGACTTCCAGCGCGCCCAAGCACCGGGCGGCGCGCTGGTTCGTCGATCATGACGTGGATCAAATGCCGGCGGCGATCGAGGAAATCGCTCGCTCATGCGGCGCAACCCCGGGCGTCGTGGTCATGCCGGCGCACGACGGACAGGTTCAATCTGGCCTCGGGTTCTTTCCTGCGGGGGTGAAATGGCAGCGTGCAGTTTCGGTATGCTGCACGGACTGCGCGTTCGCGCATCCGCCCCCCGTCTTGCAGGAGATTCTTCGATGACCCGCGTATTCAACTTCAGCGCCGGCCCCGCCGCGCTGCCCGAGCCGGTGCTGCGCCAAGCCGCCGAGGAGATGCTCGACTGGCACGGCTCGGGCATGTCGGTGATGGAGATGAGCCACCGCGGCAAGGAGTACATCGGCATCCACGCCGAGGCCGAGAGCCTGCTGCGCGAACTGCTGGCGGTGCCGGCCAACTACAAGGTCGTCTTCCTGCAAGGCGGCGCGATCGGCCAAAACGCCTTCGTGCCGATGAACCTGCTGCGCGGCAAGGCCAGCGCCGACTACGTGAACACCGGCGAGTGGTCGAAGAAGTCGATCAAGGAAGCGAAGAAGTACGCCGCCGTCAACGTCGCCGCGACGGCCGAGGCGAGCAACTTCACGAGCATCCCCAAGCAGGACACCTGGAAGCTCGATCCGGACGCCGCCTACGTGCACATCTGCTCCAACGAGACCATCGGCGGCGTGCAGTACCACTGGACGCCCGACACCGGCGCGGTGCCGCTGGTGGCCGACATGTCGTCGGACATCCTGTCGAAGCCGATCGACGTGAGCCGCTACGGCCTCATCTACTGCGGCGCGCAGAAGAACATCGGCCCCGCCGGCCTCACCATCGTGATCGTGCGCGACGACCTGATCGGCCAGGCGCTGCCGATCACGCCCTCGGCCTTCGACCTGAAGCAGCAGGCCGACAACGACTCGATGCTGAACACGCCGCCCACCTACGCGATCTACATCGCCGGGCTGGTGTTCAACTGGCTGAAGAAGCAGGGCGGCCTGGCGGCGATGGCCAAGCACAACGAGGCCAAGGCGGCGCTGCTGTACGACTATCTCGACTCGACCTCGTTCTACGCCTGCCCGATCGCCCGCGACGACCGTTCGCTGATGAACGTGCCGTTCAAGCTGCGCGACGCGGCGCTCGACGAGTCTTTCCTCAAGGGCGCGAAGGAGCGCGGCATGGTGCAGCTCAAGGGCCACCGCTCGGTCGGCGGCATGCGCGCATCGATCTACAACGCGATGCCGCTGGAGGGCGTGAAGACGCTGGTGGCGTACATGAAGGAGTTCGAGAAGGCGCACGGGTAGGGGCTGCGCAGCAGCCCCTGCCCGTGCCGGGTGAACGTACCGCTCCCCCGGCCCCCTCCGCGAGGGGGTTCCAGCTTGAATCACCATGCCGGCCTGCGGCCGGCTTCAACCTCCCGAGGGTGACGAAATGAACCGGTCGATGTCGCAGTTCAAGGTCCTGGTGCTCAACCAGATCTCCGACAACGGGCTCAAGCGCCTGCCTTCGGAGCGCTACACCGTCGGCAAGAACGTGCCCGAGCCCGATGCCATCCTGGTGCGCTCGGCCGACATGCACTCTATGGAGATCGCGCCGAGCGTGCGGGCGATCGCACGCGCCGGGGCCGGCACCAACAACATCCCCGTCAAGGCGATGAGCCAGCGCGGCGTGCCGGTGTTCAACGCGCCGGGCGCCAACGCCAACGCGGTCAAGGAGCTGGTGCTCACGGGCATGCTGCTGGCCGCGCGCAACGTGCCCGCGGCGCTGCGCTTCGTGGCCTCGCTCGACCCCCAGATGGCCGACATGGACCGCGCCGTCGAAGAAGGCAAGAAGGCCTTCGCCGGTTTCGAGCTCGCCGGCCAGACGCTGGGCATCGTCGGCCTGGGCAAGGTCGGCTGCCTGGTGGCCGACGCCGCCATCAAGCTCGGCATGAACGTGCTGGGCTACGACCCCGAGATCACCGTCGACGCCGCCTGGAGCCTGCCGGCGCAGGTGAAAAAGGCAACGAGCGTGGCCGAGGTGCTGAAGAACGCGAACTTCGTGACGCTGCACGTGCCGCTGGTCGAGGCCACCCGCCACCTCGTGAACGCCGACAACGCCGTGCTGATGCGCCCCGGCACCGTGCTGCTCAACTTCTCGCGCGAAGGCGTGGTCAACGAAGCGGCGGTGCTCGGTGCGCTGGAGCGCGGCCAGCTCGGCGCCTACGTGTGCGACTTTCCGAGCGCGACGCTCAACGCGCACCAGCGGGTGATCGCCCTGCCGCACCTGGGTGCGTCCACGCGCGAGGCGGAGGAGAACTGCGCGGTCATGGTCGCCGACCAGCTGCGCGACTACCTCGAACACGGCAACGTCGTGAACGCGGTCAACTTCCCCAGCGTCTCGATGGCGCGCGAGTCGGCCTACCGCGTGGCGATCGCCAACGCCAACGTGCCCAACATGCTGGGCCAGATCTCCACCGCCATGGCACGCGCCGGGTTGAACATCCACAACATGGTCAACAAGTCGCGCGGCGACGTGGCCTACACGCTGGTCGACGTCGACAGCCCCATCGGGGCGAACGCGCTGAACGACATCGCGGCGATCGAGGGCGTGCTGGCGGTGCGTTATTTGCCGCTGGCGGATTGACGGTCGCAACTCAGCAAGTCCCCGTTCGCACTGAGCTTGTCGAAGTGCCTGCACACACGATGCAAGGCTTCGACAAGCTCAGCCCGAACGGGTTGGGTATTCCGATCGTCCTGAGCCTGTATTCCCGATCGCCCTGAGCTTGTCGAAGGGAGGGCAAGCTCAGCCCGAACGGGGTTGTTGAAGGGGCGTCGAGGAGAAGTCATGCCTTCGGAAACACGATCAGGTGATCCATCTCCAGGCGGATGCCGATCGCTTCGTTGATCACATGGTTGTGGTGCGAGGGCACCATCGACAGCACCCGCATGCCGCTGCCGAGCTGCAGCGTGTAGAGGATCTCGGCGCCGCGAAACGCCTTCTGCAGCACACGCGCGCGCACCGGGCTCATGTCGTCGTGCACCACGTCGTCGGGCCGCAGCAGCACATCCACGCGTGAGCCGGGTGGGCACGGCGAGTCGTCGTTGGCATGGCGGATCGGCTCGCGCGAGAGCACGTCGCCGATCTCGATGTGCAGGCGCTGCGTGTCGACCACGGTGCCGTCGACGAAGACACCCTGCCCGATGAAATCGGCGACGAATCGGTTGGCCGGCCGGTGGTACAGGTTGTAGGCGCCGGCAAGCTGCTGGATGCGGCCCTCGGCCATCACCGCGATCTCGTCGGCGATCGTGAACGCCTCGTGCTGGTCGTGCGTGACGAACACCGCCGTGGTGCCGCTTTCCTTCAGGATCGAGCGCAGCTCGCCGGCCAGTTGCTCGCGCAGCTCGACGTCGAGGTTGGAGAACGGTTCGTCCAGCAGCATCAGCCGCGGCTGCGGCGCGAGCGCCCGGGCCAGCGCCACGCGCTGCTGCTGCCCGCCCGACAGCTCGTGCGGATAGCGCTTCGCCGCCGAGGCGAGCCCGACGGTCGCGAGCAGCTGCGCGATGCGTTCGCGCTGCCCCGCCGCGCCGCGCAGGCCGAAGCCGACGTTGCCGGCCACGTCGAGGTGCGGGAACAGCGCGTAGTCCTGGAACACCATGCCGATGCGGCGGCGCTCCGGCGGCACGTGGCGGCCCGGGCTGCTCACCAGTTCGCCGTCGATGCGGATCTCGCCGTCGCTCACCTCCTCGAAGCCGCCGATGCAGCGCAGCACCGTGGTCTTGCCGCACCCGGAGGGCCCGAGCAGGCAGCAGATGCTGCCGGCGCCGAGGGCGAGATCGAGGCCGTCGACCGTCGGCCGGATGCCGTAGCGATGGCGTATGCCCTTCAGGCTCAGCACGGGGTCGGAACGCTCGGGTGTCATCGGGTGGGCGCGGGCGGCAAAAGCCGCCACCTTACACTGTCCGCGAACGGCTCTCATTCGTACTTCAACGAACGGGCCGCCTGGCTCCACGTTCCGCGCCGTCGCCCACCATGGCCCTCGTCCTTCCGCCCGCTGCCGCCCCCGCCCGCCCGCTGCCCTTGCCCACCGGCTGGCTGACGCTGCTGGCGATCGGCGCGGCGCTGCTGATCGCGATGCCGATCCTGAGCGTGGGCAGCAACGTGTTCCGCGGCGGCACCGCGGGCACCTGGTCGCACCTTGCCGCGACCGTGCTCCCCGACTACATGCTGACCACGCTGTGGCTGTGCATCGGCGTGGGCATCGGCGCCGCGCTGCTGGGGGTGGGCGCGGCATGGCTGGTGACGCATTTCGACTTTCCGCTGCGGCGCAGCTTCGAATGGGCGCTGGTGCTGCCGCTGGCAATGCCGGCCTACGTGATGGCCTACGCCTACACCGACCTGCTGCAGTACGTCGGGCCGGTGCAGACCTGGCTGCGCGACACCTTCGGCTGGAGCCGCGCCGACTACTGGTTCCCCGACGTGCGTTCGCTCGGCGGCGCGATGCTGATGTTCGCCGGCGTGCTCTACCCCTATGTCTACATGCTGGCGCGCACCGCCTTCCTCGAGCGCGGCACCGCGCTGTTCGAGGCCGGGCGCTCGCTCGGCCTGAGCCCGTGGCGCAGCTTCCTGCGCATCTCGCTGCCGATGGCGCGGCCGGCCATCATGGTCGGCGTGGCGCTGGCGCTGATGGAGACGCTGGCCGACTACGGCACGGTGTCGTACTTCGCGGTGCAGACCTTCACGACCGGCATCTACCGCGCCTGGTTCTCGCTCGGCGACCGCGTGGCCGCGGCGCAGCTCTCGATGTGCCTGCTCGGCATCGTGGTGCTGGTGCTGGCGATGGAGCGCTTCTCGCGCGGGCGCGCACGCTTCCACGTGAGCGGGCTGCGGCGCGCGGCCTCGCATGGCGCCACGCTGACGGGCTGGCGCGCCGCGCTCGCCATCGGCGGCTGCCTGGTCCCGCTGATGGTGGGTTTCCTGATCCCGTGCACGGTCTTGCTGCACATGGCCATCAACGAGGGCGACGCGCAATTCGGGCCGCGCTTCGTCGAGCTGGCGCGCAACAGCTTCACCGTCGCCGCGGTGACCGCCCTGCTCGCGGTGCTGCTGGCGCTGCTGATCGCCTACGCCCGCCGGCTCGACCCCAAACCGGCCACGCGCATCGCCCATGCCGCCGCCGGCATGGGCTACGCGCTGCCCGGCTCGGTGATCGCGGTGGGGCTGCTGATCCCGCTGGCGCAGCTCGACAACGCGCTGGCGCAGTGGCTGCGTGCCAACGTCGGCTGGAACACCGGCCTGCTCATCACGGGCGGCATCGGCGGGCTGGTGTATGCCTATCTGGTGCGCTTCCTCACTGCCGCGCTGCAGACGGTGGACGCCGCCTTGCAGCGCATCACGCCGCACATGGACGATGCGGCGCGCAGCCTCGGGCTCACGCCGGCCGAAAGCCTCAAGCGTGTGCACCTGCCGCTGCTGCGGCGCGGCCTGCTGACGGCCGGGTTGCTGGTCTTCATCGACGTGATGAAGGAGCTGCCGGCGACACTCGTGATGCGGCCCTTCAACTTCGACACGCTAGCCACGCAGGCCTACACGCTGGCCTCGGACGAGCGGCTGGCCGAGGCATCGACGGCGTCGCTCGCGATCGTGGTGGTGGGGCTGCTGCCGATGATGATCCTGTGCCGGCAGGTGGCCCGCGATCGGCACTGAATTCGGACCCACCGTCATCCCGGCGAACGCCGGGATCCATCATTGGAGTCAGCGAACGTTGGCGCATGGATCCCGGCTTTCGCCGGGATGACGTGCCGCCGCCGAGAGCCGCCTATCGCCAACCCGCGCGGTCGAACACCTTCTGCGCCTGGACCGTCGACGCGGCGAGCTGCCCGATCGGCAGCGAGTCGCTGCGGAAGTCGCCCAGCGTGTCGAGCGCCGGGTTCTTGAACCTGGCCGTCTTCACCACCGGCCACTCGTTGTTGCCGTCGGCGAAGTAGGCCTGGGCCTCGTCGCTGGCGAGGTACTCGAGGAACTTGACCGCGGCCTCGCGGTTGGGCGCGGTCTTGACGACACCGGCACCCGACACGTTGATGTGCGTGCCCCAGGTCTTCTGGTTCGGCCACACCACGGCGAGCTTCTTCACCACCTCCTGGTCTTCCGGCTTGGTCGATCGCATCAGCCGGGCGAGGTAGTAGCTGTTGGAAATCGCCACGCCGCATTCGCCGGCGGCCACCGCCTTGAGCTGGTCGGTGTCGCCGCCCTTGGGCGAGCGTGCGAAATTGGCCACCACGCCGCGCGCCCACTCTTCGGTCTTGGCTTCGCCGTTGTGGGCGAGCATGGCCGCCCCGAGCGAGAGGTTGTAGGGGTGCGAGCCGGAACGCACGCAGACCTGGCCCTTCAGGCGCGGGTTGGCGAGGTCTTCGTAGGTCTGCACCCAGTCCGGGTTGACGCTCGCCTTGTTGTAGGCGATGACACGGGCGCGGGTCGAAAACGCCATCCAGTTCGGTGTGCGCAGGTTGGCCGGGATGCGGCTTTCGAGCAGCTTGGACTGTACCGGCTGGAACAGGCCCGCCTTGTCGGCGATCTCCAGGCGCGCCGCGTCGACGGTGATCAGCACGTCGGCCGGGCTGCTCGCACCTTCGTTGCGGATGCGCTCGACCAGTTCTTCTTCCTTGCCGTCGAGCCGGTTGATCTTGATGCCGGTCTGCTTGGTGAAGTTGGCGTACAGCGCTTCGTCGGTCTGGTAGTGGCGCGCCGAGTAGACGTTGAGCACCGGCTGCGCCTGTGCGGCCGATGCGGCGGCGAACAGGGCGATGCCCAGGGCGGAACGGAGGCTGATCATGCGGAAATCCTCGCGAGAACGTTGACAGGGTCCGCGGATATTAACAGCAATGATTCGCATTTGGAGTTGCGCTTTGTCAAGTCGGCCAAGCCGTGCCGCTCATGCCAGACTCCCGGTTTGTCCTCAGTCCCCCTCGCCTGCCATGCTCACCGTCAACAAGCTCATCGCCCAAGGCCGCGGCCTGGCGCCCGCCCTGCTCAAGCGCGCGGCGTCGGTCACCCTCGACTGGGACACGCGCCAGAAGAGCCGCTTCGACGCCGAGGATTCCCTGGGCCGACCGCTGGGCGTGTTTCTGCCGCGCGGCGCGGTGGTGCGCGGCGGCGACGTGCTGGTGGCCGAGGACGGCTCGCTGATCCGGGTCGATGCCACGCCGCAGCCGGTGCTGGCGATCCGCCCCTGCGCCGAGCACGGCTCGCCCTTCGACCTGGTGCGTGCGGCCTACCACCTCGGCAACCGCCACGTGCAGCTCGAACTGCGACCCGACCGGCTGCAGATCGAGCCCGACCATGTGCTCGCCGACATGCTGCGCCAGATGCACCTGACCGTCACCGAGGAGCTGGCGCCGTTCGAGCCCGAAGGGGGTGCGTATGCGGCAGGCGGCGGGCATGCACACATCCACGCCCCTGCCGGCGGCCATGCACACGACCACGCACACGACCACGCACACGACCATGATCACGGCCATGATCACGGCCATGGTCACGGCCACGACCATCCACACGACCACGCGCCGCACGAGCACGCGCCGCACGAGCACGGCCATGTGCACGGCCCGGGCTGCCAGCACGATCACTGAAACCGGACGGTGTGCGCCACATGCCCCGCGTCCGGCCCGCCCCTCGCCCCACGTCGCCCGCTTCGCTGCTGCAGTTGATGTGGCTGGCGTCGCCCGCGCTGCCGGTGGGCGGCTTCAGCTATTCGGAAGGCCTCGAATCGGCGGTCGATGCCGGCCTCGTCAGTGACGAAGCCAGCGCGGCCCGATGGCTCGTCGATCAGTTGCATCTGGTCCTTGCCCGCAGCGAGATCGCCGTCGTCGGCAAAGCCTTCGGCGCTTGGCAGCGCGACGACCGCGCGGCGCTGGGTTCACTGAACGACTGGGTGACGCAGACGCGCGAGAGCAGCGAATCGCGCCAGCAAACGCAGCAGATGGGCCGCTCGCTCGTCGAGTGGCTGAAGAACCGCGGCACGACCGATCCTCGTGTCGCCACCCTGGGCGCGCTGGCGCCCGCGCCGACCTGGCCGGTGGCGTTTGCGCTCGCCGCCGCGCAGACCGGCGCGCCGCTGCGCGAGGCGCTGCTGAGCTACGTATTCGGCTGGGCCGAGAACATGGTCCAGGCGGCGCTCAAGGCGGTGCCGCTCGGCCAGAGCGCGGGCCAGCGCATCCTCGCGCGGCTCAGCGATGCCATCCCGGGCGCGGTGCAGCACGCCATGCAGCTGACACACAGCCAGCGCCAGGCCTTCGCGCCGATGCTTGCCATCCTCTCGGCGCAGCACGAGTCGCAATACTCGCGCCTGTTCCGTTCCTGAACGACCGACCCGTCCACCATGACCGCACTGCATTCCATTCCCGGCCGCACGAAGAAACTTCCGCCCCTGCGGGTGGGCGTCGGCGGCCCCGTGGGCTCGGGCAAGACCACCCTGGTCGAGATGCTGTGCAAGACGATGCGCACGCGCTACGACCTGGTGGTCGTCACCAACGACATCTACACCAAGGAAGACCAGCGTCTGCTGACCGTCGCCGGCGCGCTGGACGCCGAACGCATCATGGGTGTGGAAACCGGCGGCTGCCCGCACACCGCCATCCGCGAGGACGCGTCGATCAACCTCGAGGCCGTGGACCGCATGCTGACGAAGTTCCCGAATGCCGACATCGTCTTCATCGAGTCGGGCGGCGACAACCTCGCGGCCACCTTCAGCCCCGAGCTGTCGGACCTGACGATCTACGTCATCGACGTCGCCGCCGGCGAAAAAATCCCGCGCAAGGGCGGCCCCGGCATCACCAAGAGCGACCTCTTCATCATCAACAAGACCGACCTCGCGCCCCATGTCGGCGCCGATCTCGGCGTGATGGAAGCCGACACGAAGCGCATGCGTGGCAGCAAGCCCTTCGTGATGACGAACCTGAAGACGAAGACCGGGCTCGCCGAGGTGATCGAGTTCATCGAGCGCAAGGGCCTGCTGCGGGCCGGCTGAGCGCCGCGCTCACAGCCATCCCACGCGCCTGAACTTGCGGTACAGCAGGACGCAGGTCAGCGTGATCGCCCCGAGCGCCAGCGGGTAGCCGTATTTCCACTTCAGCTCGGGCATGAACTCGAAGTTCATGCCCCACAGGCCCGCAAAGGCGGTGGCCACCGCGAAAATGCCGGCCCAGGCGGCGAGCCGCTTGGTGGTTTCCGACTCCTCGATCGCCACCATCGAGAGGTTGACCTGGATCGCCGTGCCGATGGTCTCGCGCACGGCATCGAGCGAACCGTTGATGCGCACCAGGTGGTCGTAGACGTCGCGGAAGTATTCACGGCTGCCTTCGCAGACCGCCGGCACGCGCCCGCTCCACAGCTTGCTCACCGACTCCATCGCCGGCACCACCGCGTGCCGCACGACCATGATGCGCGCCTTCAGCTCGTAGAGCTGTTCGATGTTGGCGCGCGCCGAGCCGCGCACGAAGATCTGGCCCTCGATGCTCTCCAGCTCGTCCTCCAGCGCCTCGAGGATCGGGAAGTAGCGGTCCACCACCGCATCGAGGATGGCGTAGAACACGAAGCCCGCGCCGTGGCGCAGCAGGTGCGGCTCCTGCTCGGCACGCTCGCGCACGCCGAGCAGCGTCTGGGTGCTGCGGTTGCGCACCGAGAGCACGAAGTTGCGGCCGACGAAGATGCTGACCTCGCCCACCAGCAGTTCGTCGGTGGCGTCGAACTCCACCGTGTGCATGACCGCGAAGAGGACGTCGCCGTACTCCTCGACCTTGGGCCGCTGGTGGCCGTGGCGGGCGTCTTCGACCGCCAGGTCGTGCAGGCCGAACTCCGCCTGCATCGTCGCGAGCTGGGCGTCCGTCGGATCCCGCAGGGCCACCCAGACGAAGCAGTCCGGCCGCGCGACGTAGTCGCTGATCTCGTCGACGGAAATGTCGGCGAGCTTCTTTCCGTCCTGGTAGGCGACGCAGTTGATCAGCATGGCGGGCGTTCTCCGTCGATGGCGCGCCGGCGATCTTGGCACGGCGCGCGCAGCGCCGTGCACGACCTCAGCGAATGCCGCCCATGCCGTGCAGCGCGCGCACCGCGCCGGCGCCAATGGAAGCGCCAAAGCGCTTGGCCAGCCGCTCGGCGATGTTCTCCTTGGGCGTGTAGTCGATCACCTCCTCCGCCCGCACCACCTCGCGCGCCACGTAGTCGAGGTTGCCCAGCTTGTCGACCAGGCCCTGCCGCACCGCCTCTTCGCCGTTCCAGTACAGGCCGGAAAAGGTCTCCGGCGTTTCCTTCAGCCGCTTGCCGCGCCCGTCTTTGACGACGTCGATGAACTGCTTGTGGATCTGCTGCAGCAGCGCCAGCGTGTGCGCCTTGTGCTCTTCCTTCTCGGGCGAGAACGGGTCGTTCATGCCCTTGTTTTCGCCGGCGGTATAGAGACGGCGCTCGACGCCAAGCTTGTCCATCGCGCCGACGAGGCCGAAGCCGTCCATCAGTACGCCGATGGAGCCGACGATGCTCGCCTTGTCGGTGTAGATCTCGTCGGCCGCCACGGCGATGTAGTAGGCGCCCGATGCACACACCTCCTCGCACACCGCATAGAGCTTCTTCTTGTGCTGCGCCTTCAGCCGCTTGATCTCGTCGTTGATGATGCCGGCCTGCACCGGGCTGCCGCCGGGCGAGTTGATGCGCATCACGACCGCCTTGGCGGTGGTTTCCTCGAACGCCGACTTGAGCGCGCTCAGCAGCCGCTCGGCGCTCGCTTCGCTGTCGGAGGCGATCTCGCCGCGGATCTCGATCAGCGCGGTGTGCGGCCCGGTCGGCACGTTGGCGGCCATGCGGGCCGACAGCAGCGACCAGACGAAGAGCACCAGCAGCAATGCCCAGACGGAGCGGAAGAACAGCCGCCAGCGGCGCTCGCTGCGCCGGTCCTTCATGTAGTCGTGCGCGAACTGTTCCAGCACCTTGTCGAGCCGCCCGGGCAGCACGGCCGTGGTCGGCGAGACCGCCGCGGCGGCAGGCGCGGGGGCGTCGGCGTGGGGCTGCGGGGCGGGCCCGGCGCCGGGCAGGTCGTCTTGCGAAGTCATGGGAGCGCTTTCGTTGAGCCGGCGCCGCGCAGCAGGAATCAGCCCGCGGCAGGCGGCCGGGTATCGCGCGAAGGATACCAATAGACTTGGCCGTCGCGCTCGTCGACCCGCAGCTCGGTCAGCCTGCCTCGTCCGCACGGGCCGGCGAGGCAGCGCCCGTTGCGCGGGTCGTAGGCGGCGCCGTGGATGGAGCACAGGATGAACTCGCGGCCGCTGTCGAGAAACTCGCCCGGCTGCCAGTCCATCTCCGTCGGCACGTGGGCGCAGCGGTTCAGGTAGGCCACCACCCGCCCTTCGAAACGCAGCGCGAAGGCGCGCGCCGGTTCGCGAAAGTGCAGCACCTCGAACACCAGGGCGCGCCCTTTCTCTTCGAGTTGGTCGGAGCGGCACAGCGGCCGCGGCGGCAACACCTCGACCGGGTCAAGCATGGCGTTCCAGCCAGTCGTGCAGGTCGGCCACCGAGTGCGCCACGTGCAGCGGCCCGAAAGCGTCGAAGCTGGCCGGCTCGTGCGCGCCGTAGCTGACGCCGATGCGCGCCGTGCCGGCATTGGCGGCGAGCTGCAGGTCGTGCGTGGTGTCGCCGATCATCAGCGTGCGCTCCGGCTCGGCCCCGAACTCGCGCATCAGTTCCAGCAGCATGCGCGGATCGGGCTTGGAGGCCGTCTCGTCTGCCGTGCGGGTGCCGTCGAACACGCCCTTGAGCTGCACCGAGTTCAGCGCCTCGTCCAGCCCGCGGCGCGACTTGCCGGTCGCCACCGCGAGCCAGTGGTTGCGGCGCTTGAGCGCCTGCAGCATCGCGAGCGTTCCCTCGAACAGCACGATTTCGTGCTGCTTGGCGAAATAGTGGTGTCGGTAGCGGTTGCCGAGCTCGGGGTAGCGCTCGCGCGCCAGGCCGGGCGCCGCGTGCTGCAGCGCTTCGATCAGGCCCATGCCGATGACGTAGCTCGCGTCGGCGTCGCTGGGAACGGCAACGCCCACATCGGCGCAGGCGGCCTGGATGCAGCGCGTGATCAGGGCGGTGGAGTCGAACAGGGTGCCGTCCCAATCGAAGACGATCAGGTCGAACTGGCGCGGTCGCAGGGTCACGGGAGTGCTTCGAGAAGAGAAAGACATTCTGCGGGCAAGGGTGCCTCGAACTCGACCGCCTCGCCGGTGGCAGGGTGTTGGAAGGAAAGGCGGCGGGCGTGCAGGAACATGCGGTCGAACCTGTGGCCTTTCAACGCCTCGCCACGCGCGAGCGCCTTGTTGAGCGCGAAATCGCCGTATTTCTCGTCGCCGACGATCGGGTGGCCCTCATGCGCCAGGTGCACGCGGATCTGGTGCGTGCGGCCGGTCTTGATGGTGACGTCGAGCAGGGTGAAGCCGGCGAACTGGCGGGCGACGCGCACCAGCGTGATGGAGCGGCGCCCGTCCGAATGGTCTTCGTCGACCGTGCGCACCCGGCGCTCACCCTCATGGGTGAGGAATTTGTGCAGCGCCACGTCGATGACCTTCCTGGAAGCGGGCCAGGCGCCGATCACCAGGGCGGCGTAGGTCTTGCCGGTCTCGCGGCTGCGGAACTGGTCTTGCAGCGCCGTCAGGGCCGAGCGCTTCTTCGCCACCAGCAGCAGGCCCGAGGTTTCCTTGTCGAGCCGGTGCACCAGTTCCAGGAAGCGCGCCGCGGGCCGCGCCTGGCGCAGCTGCTCGATCACGCCGAAGCTGACGCCGCTGCCGCCGTGCACCGCCACGCCGGCCGGCTTGTTCACCGCGATCAGGCAGTCGTCTTCGTAAATCACCGGGAACTCGCGCGCCGGCGGCGGCACGTCGGCGCTGCGGTCGGCCATGCGTACCGGCGGCACCCGCACCTCGTCGCCGAGCGCGAGGCGCGTGTCGGCGCTCGCCCGGCCCTTGTTCACACGCACTTCGCCGGAGCGGATCACGCGGTAGACATGCGTCTTGGGCACCCCCTTCAGCAGCTTCAGCAGGAAGTTGTCCAGCCGCTGCCCCTCGGAGCCCTCGTCGACCTGCACCCGCATCACGGCCGGCGCCACGCCCGCCGCCGCAGGCGCCGGCCCTGGGGCGCGGACGGCCTTTGCCTGGGCCGCCGGTTTGCCCCCTATAATGCGTTGCACCACGTTTGCGATGTAAGTGTTTGATTTTCCTGAGTTTACTCGGGGCACTGCAAGCAGATGCGGCGGCCGGCGGCAAGAACACCGGCCACAAGGTGATGCAACGCGAAAGGCGTGCAGCGGGTGCTGTCCCCAAGTGACAGCGCGGCTGAGAGCCCCACGCGGCAGAGCAACGTAGAACGAACCACCGGCGCTCGAGCGCCGGGACCCACAAAGGTTTCAGGCAGGAGACGAGCGTGCCCGGACTGTTGACCGCAGTGCCCCCGCCTCCCGCCCGCGTCCAGTGATCACGCGGATGTCGTCGACAACTTCCTTCCCCCTGCGCCCCTTGCGCTCGCCCAGCGAGGCCTCGACGGCCCGTGGCGATGCGCTGCGTCGCGCGTGCGGAACGGCGGCCACGGCGCAGACCCTGCCAGCCAACGCACCAGCGCCTATCCGGCGCTGCGCCGCGCGGCCCATGGCCTTCCCCGCAACCTTCGCTGCCACGCACGCGCCAACGCGGCCACGCTGATCGCAGTTCGATCAGCGCGGCTGTCCAGGGCGATTCCTTCTCGGTTCTCCACGTTTCTCGTGCATCGAACGAGTCGCCTCCGAGCAATCGGCGGCGGCGTTGACGAACCGCCTGCTTCTCGACACGGGAGCGGCGAAGGAGTGCACATGAAACGCATGCTGATCAACGCGACGCAGCCCGAAGAGCGTCGCCTCGCCATCGTCGATGGCCAGAAACTGCTCGATTTCGAAACCGAGATCGAAGGGCGCGAACAGCGCAAGGGCAACATCTACAAGGCGGTCGTGACGCGCGTCGAGCCGTCGCTCGAAGCCTGTTTCGTCGACTACGGCGAAGACCGCCACGGCTTCCTGCCGTTCAAGGAAATCTCCCGCAACTACTTCCGCGAGGGTGTCGACGTGCGCTCGGCGCGCATCCAGGACGCCATTCGCGAAGGCGACGAGCTGCTGGTCCAGGTCGAGAAGGAAGAACGCGGCAACAAGGGCGCGGC
>DASWVR010000047.1:0-29452 GCA_036401155.1 Piscinibacter sp.
GGTGGTCGCAGCCACCACGCCGGCCGCGCCCGCGCCGGCCCCGGTGAGCACCGCGGCCGCCCCGCCAGCGGACGCCGTGCCGCCGCTGTATGCGCAGAACTGCGCCACCTGCCACGCCACCGGCGTGGCCAACGCGCCCAAGCTCGGCGACAAGGGTGCCTGGGCGCCGCGCCTCGCACTCGGTGTCGACGGCTTGACCACCAGCGCCATCAAGGGCAAGGGCGCGATGCCGCCCAAGGGCGGCTCCAATGCGAGCGATGCCGACATCAAGGCCGTGGTGGCCTACATGGTGAACCAGGCGAAGTAGGCGCCGCGCCCGCGCCCAAGAGCCGACTCCGCGGGTCGGCTTTTTTTCGCCTCAGCGCGGTGCCGCCGGGTCGAGCCGATAACCGAAGCGGGCCGGCAACTCCTCGAAACGCACCTCGTTCGGCCGCCAGAGGCCGCCCTCCACCGCCTGCGCCGCGGCGACCATGTCCTGCGTGTGCACGATGCCCAGCCCAATGTCGGTCGAGAGGAACAGGCGCCCGTGCTGGTCGAGCCAGCAGCCCTCGACCCGTGCCTCGCGCCCGGTGTGGCTGTGCACGGCGATGCGACCTGCGTCTTCATGCAGGCGCCACACCCATGGTGCCGCTTCGAGCTGAACGTAGACACGCTGCGGACCGTTCTGGAAGAACCAGTTGCCGGCCTCGTCGGCGAGGTAGTTGCGGTGGATGAACTCGCGCAGCTTCTCGTGCAGGATGCGGCTGCCCTTGACCTGCGGGAACGGTCCGGCCGCCTGCACGCGGTCGTCGCGCATGTACCAGTCGCCGCGCGCGTCGAGCGCGAGCCAGCCGTGGCAATGCGGCACGTTGGGCCACTTCTTCAGCGCTGCCTTGACGATGTCGTCCATTTCAGTACCGTGGGGGCGCCCCTCGGGCGCAGGAGCGAAGCGACGTTGGGGCTTCATTGCGTGATGTTCGCTCAGAGTGAGGACCGCATCCAAGCCATCACCCCTTGCGGCAGCGCGAGTACATGGCATGGGAAGCGCCCCGACGGAAAACCGACATGGCCGCCCTGTGCCGGCTGCCACAGCGTGACATGCGCGCCGACCTCGCCCGGCGACGGCAGGCAGCTCGCCGGCACGAAGGGATCGTTGCGCGCGTTGAGCACCAGCGCCGGGATGCGGATGCGGTGCAGGTGCGGCTTGGCCGAGCCGCGCGACCAGTAGTCGTCGGTGTTCTTGAAGCCGTGCAGCGGCGCGGTGAAGATGTTGTCGAACTCGTAGAGGTCGCGCGCCTGCAGCAACCGCTCGCGATCGAACAGGCCCGGATGCTGCGCCAGCTTGCGCAGCGCCTTCGGCACCATCGTGCGCAGGAACATGCGGGTGTAGACGAGGCGGTTGAAGCCGCGGCCGATCGCGCGCCCTCCGGCGGCCAGATCGATCGGCGAGCACACCGCCGCCACCGCGCCCACGGTGGCCGCCGCCGACGCCCCGGCCTCCTCGGCCCAGCGCAGCAGGGCATTGCCGCCGAGCGACACGCCCACCGCCGCCATCGTGCCGCGGTGGCGCGTACGCAGCTGCGCCAGCATCCAGCCGATCTCCTCGTGGTCGCCCGAGTGGTAGGCGCGGGGCGCGAGATTGAGCTCGCCCGAGCAGCCGCGGAAGTGCGGCAGCGCGAACTGCCAGCCGTTGCAGCGCGCCCAGTGCGCGAAGGCCTGGGCGTAGTGGCTGCGCGACGAGCCTTCGAGCCCGTGGAACAGCACCAGCAGCGGGGCCTCGTCGCCCGCCGGCGAGCGCAGCGAATCGACGTCGACGAAGTCGCCGTCGGGCGTCGTCCAGCGCTCGCGCTCGAAGCCCGGCGCGGCGCCCTCGAAGCGCTTGGCGAACAGCGCCGGCCAGATGGTCTGGGCGTGGCCGCCCGGCAGCCACCAGGGCGCCCGGTAGCTGCGCTCCATCAATGCAGCACGGACGCGGTCTCGACGATCTCCTGCACCTCCTGCGGCGTGCCGGGGCTGGCATGGTGCGCCACCATGCGCCAGCCCTGCGCGCCCTTGAGGTACACGTTGGTCGCGATGACCCAGGCCGATTGCGGTCCGTCCTGGCTCATCACCTGCACGCGCTCGAGCACGTTGTGCACCGCGCTCGAATGACTCAGCACACGCCGCACCTTCTCCGGAGTCGCCTCGACCGCACCGTTGGAGAAGATGCCTTCGAAGCTCGCGCGGATCGCCCCCGCGCCCACCAGGCGCGGCCCGCCCGGGTGCACGCAGACGATCTCGTCGTCGTCGGACCAGACGGCCATCAGGCGGTCGATGTCGCCGCGCTGCAGCGCCTCGTAGAACTGGGCCTCGATGTCCTCGGGGCTGCCCAGCAGGGGGGGGGGTGGTTTGATGCGCGGCATCCGGACGGGGCCTCAGGTGAATACGACGGTCTTGTGCCCGTTCATCAGCACGCGGTGCTGCACGTGCCAGCGCACGGCGCGTGCGAGCACCACGCTCTCGACGTCGCGCCCGACCGCGGTGATCTCTTCGGGCGAGAGCGAATGGTCCACACGCTCGACGTCCTGCTCGATGATCGGGCCTTCGTCGAGGTCGGCGGTCACGTAGTGCGCCGTCGCGCCGATCAGCTTCACGCCGCGGTCATGGGCCTGGTAATACGGCTTGGCGCCCTTGAAGCTCGGCAGGAAACTGTGGTGGATGTTGATCGCGCGGCCCTTGAGGAAGGCGCAGAACTCGGGGCTCAGGATCTGCATGTAGCGCGCCAGCACGACCAGGTCGACCTGCAGTTCGCTCACCAGCGCCTCGACGTGCCGCTCCTGGGCGCGCTTCGCCTCGGCCGTCGACCCCACCGGCAGCGGCAGGTGGTGGAAGGGGATGCGGTAGCCGGCTGCCAGCTCGGCGAAGTCCGGGTGGTTGGAGACGATCGCACTCACCTCGACGTCGAGCTGGCCCGATTGCGCGCGAAACAGCAGGTCGTTCAGGCAATGCCCGTGTTTGCTGACCATCAGCAGCAGCCGCGGCTTGTGCGCGAGCGAATGAAAGCTTGCCTCCATGCGGAACTGCTCGCGCACGTTGGTGAAGAGCTGCGCCAGCGTGCCCGGCCCCGAGAGGTGCGCCGGCGCCTCGAAGTGCACCCGCATGAAGAACAGCCCGGTGCCGTCCTCGCTTTGCACGTCGCCGAACTGCTGCGAATCGACGATGTTGCAGCCCGCCTGGTACAGCAGTCCCGAGACGGCGTAGACGATGCCCTTGGCGTCGGGACAGGACAGCGTGAGAACGAACTCGTGGGCGGCAGGCATGGCGTGCGATTGTACGAACCGCACTCCCGTTGCGCCGCGCCCGCGCGGCCGCCAGCCTCAGTGGCCGTGGCCCACCGTTTCGCCGGCCTTCAATCTGTAGACGGTGCCGCAGTACGGGCACTTGCCTTCGCCGGTGCTCGCCACGTCGATGAAGACGCGCGGGTGGCCGCTCCACAGCGGCATCTTCGGGTTGGGACAGAAGACCACGCCGTGGCCCTGCAGGTCCTTGGCGGTCACTTCCACCGTCGAACTCGTTTGGTTCATGTTGTTCAGACTCGGGTCAGCCACTCGGCATATTTCGGATTGCGCCCGTTCACGATGTCGAAGAACGCCGCCTGGATCTTCTCGGTGATCGGCCCGCGCGAACCGCTGCCCAGCTCGATGCGGTCGAGCTCGCGGATCGGCGTCACCTCGGCCGCCGTGCCGGTGAAAAACGCCTCGTCGCAGATGTAGACCTCGTCGCGCGTGATGCGCTTCTCGACCACCTTCAGCTTCAGGTCGTCGCAGATCGAGAAGATCGTGTTGCGCGTGATGCCGTTCAGGGCGCCGGCCGACAGGTCGGGCGTGTAGACCACGCCGTTCTTGATCACGAAGAGGTTCTCGCCGGCGCCTTCGCTGACGAAGCCCGAGGCGTCGAGCAGCATCGCCTCGTCGTAGCCGTCGTCCGTGGCCTCCATGTTGGCGAGGATCGAGTTGGTGTAGTTGCTGACCGTCTTCGCCTGCGTCATCGTGATGTTGACGTGGTGGCGGGTGAAGCTCGAGGTCTTGACGCGGATGCCGCGCTTGAGGCCCTCTTCGCCCAAGTAGGCTCCCCAGGCCCATGCGGCGATCATCAGGTGGATGGTGTTGCCCTTGGGGCTCACGCCGAGCTTCTCGGAGCCGATCCAGGTCAGCGGGCGCAGGTAGCAGCTCTCGAGCTTGTTCTCGCGCACGACGGTGCGCTGCGCTTCGATCACTTCCTCCATCGAGTAGGGGATCTTCATGCGCAGGATCTTGGCGCTGTTGAACAGCCGCTCGGTGTGCTCGCGCAGCCGGAAGATGGCCGTGCCGCCCGCCGTCTTGTAGGCGCGCACCCCCTCGAAGGCGCCGCAGCCGTAGTGCAGCGTGTGGGTGAGGACGTGGATCTTGGCGTCGCGCCAGTCGACCAGCTGGCCATCCATCCAGATCTTGCCGTCGCGGTCTTCCATCGACATGGCGATTCCTTGCTCGTTGAATGTGCGTGAAGCCGAATTCTACGAGGCGGGCCTGCGGCGCCCGCCGGGTCCGGGCACCAGTGTGTCGACGCCGCACGCCGGAAGTCTTTTCTGAACAGGGTCTTTACCCCCTAGAACGAAGTGTGCGAATCGCACTTTCGACCCGCCGAATCCCGTGAACAGGGGGGATAACCGGCTTGTGAAGCAAGCCCAGACGCCGACAATACGGTCACCGGTGACAAATAAGTCTCAGAAAAAGCTGAGAACCGAAGCCACCGTCCCTCTTTCGGTTTTCTTGTGGATGGGAGTCCCAATGTCCAAGTTCTCGCTCAAATCTGTCGCCATCGCGGCGCTCGCCCTGGCTGGCGTGTCGGCCAATGCTGCGCTCGTGCTGACCACACCGGAATGCACCGCGTCGATCCTGACCCCGAACTACACCGCCTGCGGTGGCTCGTTCGAGGGCAATGACAAGAATCAGCAGGCCGACGTGACCGGCTATATCTTCGATACGTGGGGCCAAACCTTCACGTACCAGGGGTCGTCCGACACGCCGATCACCTTCGGTCCTTTCACTTCGGACGAAGACGGCACCACCGGTACCCTGACGTTCGACTCGGCCATGGATGGCCCGTTCGTCCTGGCACTGAAGGCAGCCGACCAGTTCAGCCTGTTCTATTTCGATGGTTCGGGCGAGGCGATCTCCTCGATCGACTACTCGACGCTCGGCGTGGCCCTCAACAACCAAGGCAGGCCGCAGGGTCTTTCCCACGCATCGCTGTACGCAGACGGGCCGGTCCCGGGCATCCCGGAACCCGAAACCTACGCGCTGATGCTGGCCGGCCTGGGCATCGTGGGCTTCATGGCCCGTCGTCGCCGCGCCAACTGAGATCTCGCGCCGTCGCAGGCGCTCTGGTTTCCTGACAGCAAAAAGCCCCGCTCTGCGGGGCTTTTCTTCGTGGGTGCAACCGCGCTCAGTTGACCGTGATCGTCACCGACTTCTCGGCCGCGTTGCCGGCGTTGTCGATCGCCCGCGCCTTGATCGCGTGGCCGCCCTTGCCGGCCTTGCGCAGGTTCCAGGTGGCCGAATAGGGCGCCGAGGTGTCGCGCGCCAGCAGCTTGCCGTCGCCGTAGAACTCCACCGCCTGGATGCCCGAGGCATCGCTGGCCGAAGCGGCGATGCTCAGGTTGGTGCGCGCGCTGACCGTCGTTGCCGTCGGGCTGGTGATGCTGAGGCTGGGCGCCGTCGCGTCGGCGGCGTAGATGATGTACGACGCGTGCGACGTGGTCCGCGACGTCGAGCTCGCCGAGTCGGCGGCCGTCGCGTCCAGCGTGTAGGTCGCCGGCAGGGCGGTGGAGCCCGACGCCGCCGTCCAGGTCACCGAGCCGCTCGCGCCGGCGCCGAGCGCCAGGCTCGACGGCGAGAACGAGCCGCTGAAGCCGCCCGGCAGCACCTGGCTCAGCGCAAAGGTCGAGCTGCCGCAGGCGCTGGTGTTCTTGTTGGTGACCGTGACCGTGAAGCTGCGCGCCACGCCAGGACTGGCTGTCTGCGACGCCGGCGACACCGCCACCGTCGGCGCGCTGCGCGTGCACACTGCCCCCGTGCCGGTCGTCGCCACGGCGACGGTGGCCACACCGTTGGCCACGCCCTGGTTGGCGATCGTGATGCCGTTGGTGGCGTCGACGAAGCTCTGGCCGGCCGCCAGCACCTGCATCAGGATGGTCTTGGCCGGCAGCGTGCCGGTCGCGCGGTGCACGCTCAGCGTGCCGACGAAGTTGGTCGCGAGCGACGCGTCGAAGCCCATCGCCTGGCGCAGGCTGACGTAGTAGTACTCCTTGGTGTCGGCCTTGAACAGGCGCAGCACCTGCGGCGTCCCGACCGACGCGGTGTTTGAGACGGTGGTCAGCGAGTAGGTGCCGGCGCCGCCGGCGTCGACGACCGTGCCGGTCGGCATCCAGCCGGCCATCGCCCGGTTGGCGCCGTTGTGGCCCACCAGCCGCGCACCGCCCATCGGGTCGGAGCTGTCGCCGTATTCGGCGGTCGGCGTGGCCGCGTGATGCAGCTTGAGGTTGTGGCCGAGTTCGTGGCTGAACAGCCCGGTGGATCCACACGAGGCGACCCACGATTGCCTGCCCGGCATGTACGCGAGGCCGCTCCAGCCGCAGGTGCCGTTGCGCGGGGTCACGTAGTTGACGCGGGAGTACTGCGACGGGTCGATGCCCGCGGCACGGGCCGCCGCTTCGGCCGCCGCGCCCCAGCCGCTGTAGTCGCAGCTGCCGGTGCTGCTGTAGTTGATCGTGAACGGGCCGACCGCCTGGCCGGTGAAGCTGACCAGGCCCCGCGACGACTCGCGGTAGTTGTTGTTGACGGTCGCGCCGGTGCTGCCGAAGAGGCGGTTGCTGATGTCGGCCGCGGTGCAGGTGAGCGCCACGTCATTGAAGTTGACGAGGATCGACAGCGTCTTCTGCACGCCCTGCACCGGCGTCGGCGACGTGACCACGGTGCCGGTCGAGGTCGTCGTGCCGTCGGCCGCCATCAGCCGCGCCTGGGTCTTGTCGAGCAACGCGAGGCGCTCGCCGATGCGCATCGCATTCAGGCTCAGCTTCTTGCCGGCCCACTTCATGAGGTCCTGGTCGTCGCTGCCGTCGGCCAGGTACAGCCGCAGCGGCAGGCCGCCGGCGTCGGGCTGGAACTTGAACTCGGTACGCGACACCCCCTGCTCGAAGTTGTCGGCCACGCTCGCGAAGACGGTGCCCTGAGCGCTGACCTCGCGTTCGACCAGTGCGGCCACCGGCGGCGGCAGGCGGTCGCGCAATGCCTTGGGCATCATGCGCGAGGCCGCGACCTTGGGGTTCTTCTCGAGCAGCTCGATGAGCCGCTCCTGTCGGCGCTCGGCGAGCGCGGTGAGCTGGGCCACGCGGGCGTCGCGCACCGAAGCCGGCATCTTCTCCCATTGCGCGACGGCGCCGAGCAGCTGGTCGTTCGAGCCGACCACTTCCTGGTCCAAGGTGACGTCTTCGCCGACGTGACTCGCAAGGAGTGGCGCGCTCCACAGGCCCAGGCAGGCGATGAAGGCGGCAGAGGCCAGCGTGCTGGCGCGGCGGGGCGGGTGGGTCATCGGGTACTTCCGGAGTGGGTGCGGTGAGGAGGAGGCGGCAGGGCTTGCTGGCAGACATCGGCGCGACGGCCGCGGGGCTTGACCTGCGAAATGAAACAAGTGGTTTGGTTGTTGCTCCCCAGGGGAGCACCCTCTGTGCCATGAAGCAAAGCGCCCCTGGCGGCACCGGGCGTGTCGGCACCTGCCCAAGTGCGGCCGAACGCCGACGCAGGCCGTTACAAATCGGACGCCCCCGGTCGCTGCTGTAAGCGGCTCGAAACCGGCGTTCGTGACAAATTCACATGGCCGTGCCGTCGCGTGTGAGCGTCCAGCTGTCGAGCTTGCCGGCGCGCAGGACGACGGTCACCGCCGCCCCGCTGTCGTCCGCCCAGCTCCAGCTCTCCGGCGCGTCGGACACCTTGCGCCCCAGCGCCTTCGTGAGCGTGAGCACCTGCAGCAGCGTCAGGCCGCGCCGCAGCTTGGCATTGAGCATCACGGCGCTGTCCACGTGGCCGAGCGGTGCGTCGGCAGCGTTCTTCATCACGCGCAGTGCGCGATTGAACTGAAGCAGCAGCCAGAAGACGATCACCGTGACCGCGAAGACCAGCCCTTGCCAGCCATAGGACAGCCATGCGAGGGCCGCGGCGGCCAGCGCCAGCGTCCATCCGACAACAGGGTTCATGCGCGCATGGTAGGGGCCGCCGCGTCGCGGCGGATTCGCGCTTCCCACATCGCGTCAGCGCGCGGCCACGGCGGTCTGGCCGACGACGCCGATGCGCAAGGCGCCGGCCCAGTCGGGCCGGCCATTCGACAGGGCAAGAGCCGCTGCCGTCTCGTGGTCGTAGGGCACGCAGCGCTGATCCACCTGCCAGCCCGCGGGGCGGCGCGTCAGCACGGCGTATCGGGCGTGCGGCGAGCGGTTCTCCACGATGTGCGGATGCGGGTGCTCGTCATCGTAGGCTTGCAGGCCCACGCTGCCCGGGTTGACCACGAGCCGGCCATCGCCGAGTTGCGTGACGCGCGGCACATGGGTGTGGCCGCAGAGAATCAGCGCCGACGCGACGCCGCGCAGCGTGTCCCCCGCGCGCTGCGCCGCTTCGCCCGGCGTGGCGGGGCGCACGCCGGAGGCATCCGACCCGCGCCGCTGCGGCGTCACGGTCTCGAGGAAGTACCGCAGGTCGCTGGCGGGCGTGCCGTGGCAGCAGAACACCTCATCGCTCAAGCGCAGTGTCGTGGGCAGCGCGGCGAGCCAGGCGCGCTGCCCGTCGCCGAGCTGCCGCGCCGCGTGCGCATCCGACGCGCCCATCCGCTCGGGCGCTCCGGTGAGCAGCTGACGCTCGTGGTTGCCGCTGATCGTCGGCAGTTTCAGCGCCATCAGGCGATCCGCCGTCTCGCTTACCCACAAGGGGCCGGAGAGGATGTCGCCCAGGTTCACCGTCACGTCGACCCCCTGCGTCGCGATGTCGGCCAGCACCGCCTCCAGCGCGAGCAGGTTGCCGTGGACGTCGCTGATGGCGGCGATCCTCATCCCGGCGGCCTCTTCACAGGCTGCGCGCCAGGTCGATCGCCTGCTCGATGCGTTCGACGACGTGGATGTCCAGCCCCTCGATCGGCTTCTTCGGCGCGTTCGCCTTGGGCACCAGCGCGACGCTGAAGCCCAGCTTGGCGGCCTCCTTCAAGCGCTCCTGGCCGCGCGGCGCGGGGCGCACTTCGCCGGCCAGGCCGACCTCGCCGAAGGCGATGAAGCCGCGCGGCAGGGGGCGCCCGCGCAGGCTGCTCTGGATCGCGAGCATCACCGCCAGATCGGCCGCGGGCTCGCTGATGCGCACGCCGCCCACCGCGTTGACGAACACGTCCTGGTCCACGCAGGCGATGCCGGCATGGCGGTGCAGCACCGCGAGCATCATCGCGAGGCGGTCGCGCTCCAGGCCGACGCTCAGCCGCCGCGGGCTGGGCCCGCCGCTGTCGACCAGGGCCTGGATCTCGACCAGCATCGGGCGCGTGCCTTCGAGCGTGACCAGCACGCACGAGCCGGCCACCGGGTCGCCGTGCGTGGACAGGAAGATCGCACTCGGGTTGGAGACGCCCTTGAGCCCGCGCTCGGTCATCGCGAAGACGCCGATCTCGTTGACCGCGCCGAAGCGGTTCTTGATCGCGCGCACGAGGCGGAAACTCGAATGCGTGTCGCCTTCGAAATAGAGCACGGTGTCGACGATGTGCTCCAGCACCCGCGGGCCGGCGAGCGCGCCTTCCTTGGTCACGTGGCCGACCAGCACGATGGTCGTGCCGCTGCTCTTGGCCGTGCGCGTGAGCTGCGCGGCACATTCGCGCACCTGCGCCACCGACCCCGGCGCGGAGCTGAGCTGCTCGCTGTAGACGGTCTGGATCGAGTCGATCACGCACACCGCCGGCTGCTCGACGTCGATCGTCGCGACGATCTTCTCCAGGTTGATCTCGGCCAGCACCCGCACGCGGCTCGCTTCGAGCCCGAGCCGCCGCGAACGCAGGGCGACCTGCGCGCCCGACTCCTCGCCCGTGACGTACAGCGTGGGCAAGGTGCGCGACAGCGAATCGAGAGCCTGCAACAACAGCGTCGACTTGCCGATGCCCGGGTCGCCGCCGATCAGCACGACGCCGCCGCCGACGATGCCGCCGCCGAGCACGCGGTCGAGTTCGTCGATGCCGGTCGGTTGGCGGTCGACTTCCGAGGCTTCGATCTCCGACAGCGTGGCCACCGGCTGGCTCTTGACGATCGACTGGTAGCGGTTGCGCGCGGGCGCCTCGGCCACCGACTCCACCAGCGTGTTCCAGGCACCGCAGGCGGGGCACTTGCCCAGCCACTTCGGCGAGGTGCCGCCGCACTCGCTGCAGGTGTAGATCGATTTGTCCTTGGCCATCGGGGAATTGTCGCCGCTGGCTGCTGCCGTCACGCGGGCGCCGGCGGTGACCCGGCCGAAGCGCCGCTGCAACGCGGTCTCGGAGTCACTCCGTCACCTTGGCGCGCCCCGACTTCACCTGGCTGCGCACGCTCTTGCCCTGCAGCCGCCGCTCCTTCGACGCCCGCGTCGGACGGGTCGGCTTGCGCGGCCGCGGCGGGGTGGCGACGCTGTCGACCAGCTCCTGCAGCCGTCGCAAGGCGTCAGCGCGGTTCATCTCCTGGCTGCGGTGTGTCTGCGCCTTGATGACCACCACTCCGTCGCCGGTGATGCGCTGGTCGCCGAGCGCCAGCAGCCGCTCTTTCACCGCGTCCGGCAGCGAGGAAGCGGCGACGTCGAAGCGCAGATGCACCGCGCTCGACACTTTGTTGACGTTCTGCCCGCCCGCACCCTGCGCCCGGATCGCGCTGAACTCGACCTCGGCGGGATCGATGGTGGTGGCGGCCGACATGCGTGACCCGCTGCGCTAGGGCCTGTTAACGCTATTGGAGGGTTCGCGCCGGTGCCTGCGCGGCCGCTGGGCAAGGCGCACGCGAGGCCGTGTGGCCCGGCCACACAACGAGCGTGCAACGCCGCCCAGTGGCCTCGCAGGCACCGGCCCTGCGGGTGATCTCAGCAAAACGGCGCCCGCCGCGTTGCAAATGCTCCCCGTAGTCACGCGAACCCTCCAATAGCGTTAACAGGCCCTAGCCGGCGCTGTCGGCGACTCGCGTCGGCACGCGCTGCGCCAGCGCGCACATCAGCTCGTAGCCGAGCGTGCCGGCCGCATGCGCGACGTCGTCGATCGGCAGCAGGCTGCCGTTCGGCCCGTGCCCCCACAGCGTGACCTCGCTGCCGACCTGCGCCTGCGGCACCGGCGTCAGGTCCACCGTCACCATGTCCATCGAGACCCGGCCGACGAGCCGCGTGCGCACGCCGTCGACCAGCACCGGTGCGCCCGTGGGGGCATGCCGCGGGTAGCCGTCGGCGTAGCCGCAGGCGACGACGCCGACACGCATCGCGCAATCGGCGGTGAAGGTGCTGCCGTAGCCGACGCAGCAGCCGGCCTGCAGCTCCTGCACCGAGATCAGCTGCGAGCGCAGCGTCATCGCCGGCTGCAGCTGCCAGTGCGCCGCGTCGTGCACCGGGTGGTCGGGCGAGGAGCCGTAGAGCATGATGCCCGGGCGCACCCAATCGCCGCGCACCGCCGCCGATTCGCCCGCAAAACGCAGCGTCGCGGCGCTGTTGGCGAGCGAGCGTTCGCCCGGCAGCTCGCGCGTGGCGGCCTCGAAGGCGGCGACCGCCCGGGCCACGCCGCGCGCGCCGTCGGCGTCCGAGAAGTGCGTCATCAGGGTGATGCCGTCGACCTGGGTCAGTCCCGACAGCCGCAGCCATGCCGCGCGGTAGGCCGCCGGCGCAAAACCGAGCCGGTTCATGCCGCTGTTGAGCTTGAGGAAGACCTGGTGCGCACGCTGCGTCTTGTGCGCCGCCAGCCAGTCGATCTGCGCCTCGCGGTGCACCGTGTGCCACAGGTTCAGGCGCGAGCAGGCCTCCAGGTCGCGGGGGTCGAAGGCGCCTTCGAGCAGCAGGATGGGGCCGCGCCAGCCAAGCGCGCGCACACGCTCGGCCTCGGCGATGTCGAGCAGCGCGAAGCCGTCGGCGCCTTGCAGCCCGGCGTAGGCGCGTTCGATGCCGTGGCCGTAGGCATTGGCCTTGACCACCGCCCACAGCTTGGCGTCGGGCGCGGCACTGCGCGCGCGCCCGAGGTTGTGCGCAAGCGCGTCGGCGTGGATCAGTGCTTCGATCGGGCGGGGCATCGGCGGGTGCCTCAAGGGCAGCGCGTGAACGGGTGACCGATTCTGCCGCACGCCGAACGCGGGCCGCCCGCCGCCGCGAGCGCCACGACCCGCGTGCTATAACCCGCGCCGCGGGGAGACACACCGGTGGACCGGCGGACGAGCCCATCGCGGCGCCTGCGCGCCGCGCGAGGCGAGGCATCCGACGACGGCATCGTCGCTGCAGCCGGTCGTGGTGCGCGAGGCGTGTCGCTCATCCATCATCGGGACAAACGGCGGCACAGACGGCGGGACAGAGGCACGACGCTTCGGGCGAATGAAAAAAGGCTTCTACACCATCATGTCGGCGCAGTTCTTCAGCTCGCTGGCCGACAACGCCTTGTTCGTCGCCGCCGTCGAGCTGCTCAGGACATCCGGCCAGGCCGAGTGGCAGCGTGCCGCGCTGGTTCCGATGTTCGCCCTCTTCTACGTGATCCTCGCCCCCTTCGTCGGCGCCTTCGCCGACGCGGTGCCCAAAGGCAAGGTGATGTTCTTCTCCAACCTCGTCAAGGTGGTGGGCTGCCTGATGATGCTGTTCGGCACGCACCCGCTGCTGTCGTACGCGATCGTGGGGCTCGGCGCGGCGGCCTACTCGCCGGCCAAGTACGGCATCCTCACCGAACTGCTGCCGCCCTCGCAGCTGGTCAAGGCGAACGGCTGGATCGAGGGGCTGACCATCGCCTCGATCATCCTCGGCGTGCTGCTGGGCGGCCAGCTGGTGGGCCGGCTGGTGTCGCAGCAGCTGCTCGGCCTCGATCTGCCGCTCATCGACACCGGCATCGACACGCCGCCCGAGGCCGCCATCGCGTCGATCATCCTGCTGTACGTCGTGGCGGCGCTGTTCAACCTGAAGATCCCGCGCACCGAGGCGCCGCTGCAGCCGCTCGCACACAGCCCGGGCGCGCTGGTGCGCGACTTCTCGAACTGCAACGCGCGCCTGTGGAACGACAAGCTGGGCCAGATCTCGCTCGCCACGACGACGCTGTTCTGGGGCGTGTCGGGCAACCTGCGCTACATCGTGCTCGCCTGGGCCGCGGCAGCGCTCGGCTACAGCACCACGCAGGCCTCCTCGCTGGTCGGCGTGGTGGCCCTGGGCACCGCGTTCGGCGCGGTGCTCGCCTCGGTGCGCATGCGGCTCGACCAGGCCACCAGCGTGATCCCGCTGGGCATCGCGATGGGGGTGCTGGTGATCGCGATGAACTTCATCGGCAACGTCTGGATCGCGGCGCCCTTCCTGATCGTGATGGGCGCGATCGGCGGCTACCTGGTGGTGCCGATGAACGCGCTGCTGCAGCACCGCGGCCACAACCTGATGGGCGCCGGCCGCTCGATCGCCGTGCAGAACTTCAACGAGCAGGCCTGCATCCTCGGCCTGGGTGCGTTCTACACCGGCATGACCAAGTTCGGCATGTCGGCGTTCGGCGCGATCACCATCTTCGGCCTCGCCGTCGCCTCGATCATGTGGCTGATCGGCCGCTGGCACCGCAACAACTGCGTGCGGCATGCTGATGAAGTCGAGCACCTGCTCGCACTCGCGCGCAGCGACCGGCACCATTGAGCTCCCGCCTCGCGGTGCCTTGCGAGACGGACGGGGCACGCGGCGCGCGTGGACAATCCGCGGGTGCTGAATTCCCGCTCCCTGCTGCCCATCCTCGCGCTCACCTTCAACGCCTTCGTGTGGGGCAGCTCGTGGTGGCCCTTCCGGCAGCTCGAAGCGCGCGGCCTGCATCCGCTGTGGGCCACCGTCTTCGTCTACCTGCTGGCGGTGCTCGTCATCGGCGTGCTGCGCCCGCGCGCCTTCGCACAGGTGCTGCGCACGCCGGCGCTGTGGGTGCTGATGGCCGCCTCCGGAATCACCAACGCCGCCTTCAACTGGGGCGTGGTGATCGGCGACGTGGTGCGCGTGGTGCTGCTGTTCTACCTGATGCCGCTGTGGACGGTGCTGCTCGCGCGGCTGCTGCTGCACGAGCCTTTGACCCGCTCCGCGGCGCTGCGTGTGGTGATGGCGCTGGCGGGCGCGGCCATCGTGCTGTGGCCCGCCGGCGCGGGCGCCGGCGACTGGCCGCTCCCGCGCGCGCTGCCCGATTGGCTGGGCCTCGTGGGCGGCATGTCCTTCGCGCTCAACAACGTGATGCTGCGCCGCGAAGCCGCGCGCCCCGAAGAGGGCCGGGCGCTGGCGATGTTCGTCGGCGGCGTGGCGGTGGCCGGCACGCTCGCCTGCACGTTGGCCGCCACGCAGCACCTGCCCTGGCCGCCCGGCCCGGCGGCCGGCTGGCTGCTGATCGCCCTCGTGCTCGCCGCCCTGTTCCTGCTCAGCAACCTGGCGCTGCAGTTCGGCGCTGCGCGATTGCCGGCCAACGTCACGTCGGTCGTGATGCTGAGCGAGGTGGTGTTCGCTTCCGTCTCGGCGATCGCGCTCGGCGGCGGGCAGTTGACGACGCCGCTGCTGCTGGGCGGCGGCCTGATCGTCGGCGCGGCGGTGCTGGCTGCGTCGGGGCGCTCGAGCGCCCATTGAGCCCCGGCTCTTTGTCCGCTCGCGCGTGGGCCGGGCTCAGCTCGCCGCAGGGCCGTGGCCGAAGGCGGGATCCAGCGAACGCAGCGCCTGCAGCAGCTCGGCTTCGACGATGGGCTTGGTGAGGTAGGCGTCGCAGCCGGCGAGCGAGCCCCGCACGCGGTCCACCTCGCTGCCGAGACCCGTCACCAGGATGACCTTGGGCGCGCGCTCGCCTGCGAAGTCCGGGTGGTGCTTGAGCCGCTGACAGATGGCGAGGCCATCGAGGCTGCCGGGCGGCCCCAGCAGCACGTCGAGGAAAACCAGCGCAAAGTGCTGCTGCGCGAGCAGCGCCATCGCCGCGTCGCCATCGTGCGCGAGGTGGACCCGGTAGCCCAGCTGCTGCAGCCGCAGCTGCAGGAAGCGGCGCGCGATCGCGCTGTCCTCGGCCACCAGCACGTCGGGCCCGGAGGCGCCAGCGGACGCAATTCCGCCCAGGGCCGAGGGCTCGATGCCGCTGTCGGCAAAGCCGCCTCCCGCGCCGCCCCGCGGCGCAAGGGCCGCGTGCAGCTCGCCGGGCGACGAGTTGCGTTGCTCGACGAGCGAATCGAGCTCGCGCACGATGTGCATCGGATCGATCGGCCGTGGCAGCCAGGCCATGGCGCCTTCGGGCGCCTGCGCGCCGACGAAGATGGTGTCGTGCGTGCGCCCGGCCGACAACACGGCCTGCAGCGATGCGCCGTGGTCGGCGTCGGCGATGACGAAATCGCTGCGGTCCAGGCGCGGAACCTGCACGTAGGCCGGCGTGCGCACGGCCGCCAGGCGGAAAAAGGACGACAGCGCGCCCCGTTCGAACTCGCTGAAGCCCTGCAGGGCGACGGTATAGCGCTCGGCGCCTGACGCATTCATTCTCTGGACATCCTCCGACTCGGCTCATTCTGCGGGGCGTTCGGCCGCCGGCCGATGCGCCGGTGGTCGTGCCCCCACGCTACCATCCCCGGGTTGCCCCCACCGCGAGGATCTCATGGCCACCAGCGTCTACGATTTCGAAGCCCTTTCGATCGAGGGCAAACCCGCCCATCTCTCCACCCAGCGCGGCAAGGTCCTGTTGATCGTGAACACGGCGAGCGAGTGCAGCTTCACACCCCAGTTCGACGGCCTGGAGGCGCTGTGGGAAACGTACCGCGACCGGGGCCTAGTGATCGTCGGCTTTCCGAGCAACCAGTTCGGCGGGCAGGAACCGGGCAGCAACGACGAGATTGCCTCCTTCTGCTCGGTCAACTACGGCGTCACCTTCCCCATGATGAGCAAGGTGGAGGTCAACGGACCCCACGCCCACCCGCTGTGGAAGTGGCTCACGGCCGAGGCGCCCGGCTTCCTCGGCAAGGCGGTCAAGTGGAACTTCACCAAGTTCCTGGTCGGCCGCGACGGCCGTGTGATCAAGCGCTATGCGCCCACCGACTCGCCCGAGTCGCTGAAGAAGGACATCGAAGCGGCACTCGCCGAGAAAGCCTGACCCATGTTCCAGCACCTCGACGCCTACGCCGGCGACCCCATCCTCTCGCTCAACGAGGCCTACGGCAACGACCCGCGGCCGCACAAGATCAACCTCTCGATCGGCATCTACTTCGACGACCGCGGCCACATCCCGGTGCTCGGCTGCGTCAACGAAGCCGAGGCGCAGCTGCTGGCCGAGAACGCGGCCAAGCCCTACCTGCCGATCGAGGGCGCACCGGCCTGCCGGCGCGAGGTGCAGCGGCTGCTGTTCGGCGCCGAGCACGAGGCGCTGAAGAGCAACCGCGTGGCGACGCTGCAGACCGTCGGGTCGAGCGGCGGGCTGAAGGTCGGCGCCGACTTCCTCAAGCGCTGGTTTCCCGGCAGCGCAGTCTGGGTCAGCGATCCGACCTGGGACAACCACCGCGCGATGTTCGAAGGCGCCGGCTTCACGGTGAACACCTACCCGTACTACGACGCGGCCAGCGGCGGCCTCAAGTTCGATGCGATGCTCGACACGCTGCGCGGCCTGCCGGCCCGGAGCATCGTGCTGCTGCACGCCTGCTGCCACAACCCGACGGGGGTCGACCTGAGCGCCACGCAGTGGGAACAGCTGATCCCCGTGCTGCGCGAACGGGAGCTGCTGCCCTACCTCGATCTGGCCTACCAGGGCTACGGCGACGGCATCGTCGAAGACGCCTTCGCGGTGCGCGCCCTGGCGAGCGCCGGGCTGTCGTGCTTCGTCGCCAACTCGTTCTCCAAGAGCATGAGCCTGTACGGCGAGCGCGCCGGCGCGCTGAGCGTGGTCTGCCCCGACGCCGCCGAGGCCGAACTGGTGCTCGGCCAGCTGAAGGCGACGGTGCGGCGCAACTACTCGAGCCCGCCGATCCACGCCGGCCTGGTGGTCGCCAAGGTGCTGAGCGAGCCGAAGCTGCGCGCGGCCTGGGAAGCCGACGTGGCCGCGATGCGCGAGCGCATCCTCGCGATGCGGCGCAGCCTGCACGCGGTGCTGTCGGCCAAGCTGCCCGGCCGCAACTTCGACTACTTCCTGACGCAGCGCGGCATGTTCAGCTACACCGGTCTCTCCGCCGCCCAGGTCGACCGGCTGCGCGAGGACCATGCCGTGTACCTGGTGCGCTCGGGGCGCATGTGCGTGGCGGGGCTGAACACGAAAAACGTCGAGGCCACGGCAACCGCGATGGCCGACGTGATCAGCCGCACCTAGCCGCTCTTTCGTCCATCGAACTGGAACCCCCTCCCGGAGGGGGCCGGGGGAGCGGTGAATTCACCGTCAGAGACGGTGCATCTGACGCCAAAGGCGTCAGATGCACCGCCCCCCGTCGACCTCCATCGCCACCCCGGTGATCATCGAGGCTTCGTCGCTGCACAGGAAGCACGCTGCGTTGCCCAGGTCCTCGGGCGTCGAGAAGCGGCCGATCGGAATCGTCGCGAGGAACTTGGCCCGCATCTCGGGTGTGTCCTCGCCCATGAAGGTCTTCAGCAGCGGTGTCTCGCCGGCCACCGGGTTGAGCGCGTTGACGCGGATGCCGAACGGCGCGAGTTCCACCGCCATCGCGCGCGTGGCGGTGATGACCCAGCCCTTGCTCGCGTTGTACCAGGCCAGCCGCGGCCTCGGGCTCACGCCGGCCGTGCTCGCGATGTTGAGGACCACGCCCTTCTTCTGCGCCTTGAAGCGCGGCACCGCTTCGCGGGCCGCCAGGTAGATCGCCTTCACGTTGACCGCGAGGATGCGGTCGAACTCGTCTTCCGGCAGGTTCTCCAGCGGCTGCGGCAGGTGGCCGATGCCGGCGTTGTTGACGAGGATGTCGAGCCCACCCAGCACGTCGACGGCCACGTCGACCATCGCCTTCACGTCGCTCGCATGGGTCACGTCGACCCTCAGCCACTGGGCGCCGGTCGCGGCGGCCACGCGCTTGGCGTTCGCCTCGTCGCGGTCGGCGATCAGCACCTTCGCGCCCTCGGCCATGAACTTGGCGACGATGCCTTCGCCGAATCCGGAGCCGCCCCCGGTCACGATCGCGGTCTTGCCATTCAATCTCATCTGCATTCCTCCGTTCACTCCCTCCCCCTCTGGGGGAGGGCCGGGGTGGGGGCCCCGGAGTAGTCAGCTGCCCCCGGCCCCATGCCGACCTTTCCCCCAGAGGGGGAAGGGGTAGTCAGCCGTGGCTGATAGCCACGGTCTTTACCTGACTGAAGCCATACAGCGCCTCGAATCCCTTCTCGCGCCCGTGCCCCGAGCGCTTGACGCCGCCGAAGGGCAGCTCCACGCCGCCGCCGGCGCCGTAGTTGTTGACGAAGACCTGGCCGCACTTGAGCGCGCGCGCCATGCGCAGCTGGCGGCCGCCGTCGCGTGTCCAGACCCCGGCCACGAGTCCGAAGGGCGTGCCGTTGGCGATGGCCGTGGCTTCGGCTTCGCCCTCGAAGGGAATCATCACCTGCACCGGTCCGAAGATCTCCTCCTGCGCGAGCCCGTGCGACGCCGGCACGTCGGCCACCAGTGTCGGGCGCACGTAGAAGCCGCCGGCGGGCGCGTCGTCGGCGAGCTGCGCCTGCGCGGCCACGTGCAGGCCGGTGTCGCGTGCGACCGCGAGGTAGTGTTCGACGATGCCCAGCTGCCGGCGCGAGATGACCGGTCCGACGTCGAGGTCGGCGAGCGCCGGCCCGACACGCAGCGCGCGGTAGCGTTCGGCCATGCGCGCGAGCACCGCGTCGAACACCGGCCGCTCGACCAGGATGCGCGACGCCGCGGAACAGGTCTGCCCGGCGTTCTGGATGCCGGCGTTGACGAGGAAAGGCAGCGCCGCGTCGAGGTCGGCGTCGGCGAAAACGATCTGCGGACTCTTGCCGCCCAGCTCCAGCGTCACCGGCACCGCGTTCCTCGCGGCCGCGGCCTGCACCAGTGAGCCGGTCGCCACCGAGCCGGTGAACGAGATGTGGTGCACGCCGGCGTGCGACGAAAGCGCCGCGCCCGCTTCTTCGCCCAGTCCCGGCACCACGTTCAGCGCGCCGGGCGGCAGGCCGGCAGCATGGGCGATGCGCGCAAACGCGAGCACAGTGAGACATGCCTCCTCGGCCGGCTTGAGCACGCAGGCATTGCCCATCGCCAGGGCCGCGCCGACGCTGCGCCCGACGATCTGCATCGGGTAGTTCCAGGGCACGATGTGGCCCGTCACGCCGTGCGGTTCGCGCCAGGTCAGCACGGTGAAGCCGTTCTGGAACGGCAGCGTCTGGCCGTGCACCTTGTCGGCCGCACCGCCGTAGAACTCGAGGTAGCGCGCGAGGGCGAGCGCGTCGGCGCGTCCCTGCTTGAGCGGCTTTCCGACGTCGAGCGCCTCGAGGCGCGCCAGTTCGTCGGCCTGCTCGAGCACCGCCCGTCCCATCGCACTCAACAGGCGGCCGCGCTCGGTGGCGCTCATGCGGCCCCAGGCGCCGCCGTCCAGCGACTGCTGCGCGGCGGCCACGGCGGCATCGATGTCGGCAGCCCTGCCTCGTGCGATGTTCGCCAGCGCACTGCCGTCGGACGGGTTCTGCAGTTCCAGGGTGTCGCCGCCTGCGGATGCCCGCCAAGCGCCGGCGATGAACACCTGCTCGGTGTCGAACGGGATCGTCGAGAGCATGACCACCTCCACCGCGACATGGCGTGCCGCGTTTTGGGCCATGATATTCACGTCGTGCGTGTTTCGATCCGAGGACATTCCCATCGCCCTGTTCCTGCTCAAGCGTTTTGCCACGTTCATCGTCACGCTGCTGGCCGCGTCGGCGGTGATCTTCGCGGTGCTGGACGTGCTGCCGGGCAACGTGGCCGAGGTGATGCTGGGCGAAAGCGCCACCCCCGAATCGCTGCAGGCGCTGAATGCCAAACTCGGGCTGGACCGTCCGCCGCTCGTGCGCTACGCGGCCTGGATGTCCGGGCTCGCGCGCGGCGACATGGGCACGAGCGTCGCCTACGACACGCCGGTGGCCGAGCTGCTGCTCGAACGCCTGGCGGTGACGGTGCCGCTGGCGGTGATGGCGATGGCGCTGACGACCCTGCTCGCACTCACGCTCGGGGTCTACGCCGCCTCGCGCCACAACCGGCTCGGCGACGTGAGCGTGATGGTGGCGAGCCAGCTGGGCATCGCCGTGCCGAGCTTCTGGTTTGCGATCCTGCTGGTGTGGCTGTTCGCGGTGAAGCTGCAGTGGGTCTCGGCGGGCGGCTTCCCGGGTTGGGACGAGAGCGTGTGGCAGGGCGTCAAGGCGCTGCTGCTCCCGGCCATCGCGCTGGCGGTGTTCCAGACCGCCATCCTCGCGCGCATCACGCGCTCGGCGGTGCTCGAAGTGCTGCGCGAGGACTTCGTGCGCACCGCACGCGCCAAGGGCCTGAGCCAGCGGCAGACGCTGTGGCGGCACGTGCTGCGCAACGCCTTCGTCGCCGTGCTGACGGTCATGGGGCTGCAGTTCGCCAACCTGCTCGCCGGCACGGTGATCGTCGAGACGGTGTTCAGCCTGCCGGGCCTCGGGCGGCTGGTGTTCCAGGCCATCCTCAACCGCGACCTGGTGGTCGTGCGCAACATCGTGATGCTGCTCGCCGCGGCGGTCATCGTCATCAACTTCATCGTCGACGTGCTGTACGTCGTCATCGACCCGCGGCTGCGCAGGCATTGAGATGAACGAAGCTTCGAACACCGTCATTCCGGCGAAAGCCGGAATCCACGCGCAGCCGCCGTCCGTGGATCACGGCTTTCGCCCACTGCTGTGCGGGGAAGATCGCGGGTACATCGACAAGTGGTTGTCGCCCGCCGTGAAAGCCAGGCTTCCCAGGCCAGCGCCCGAGGTATCGAAGGGTCTGGCTGAGGTATCGAACCCCTCGCTCAACGATGGCGTGAAGCAGGCCTGCATGCCCAGACCTCCGTTCGACTTGACCAGCACCTACCCATTCGACCTGATCAGCACCTACCCGTTCGGCCCGAACCACCCCTACCCGTTCCGCCTGAGCCACCCCTACCCGTTCGGCCTGAGCCACCCCTACCCGTTCGGCCTGAGCTTGTCGAAGGCCATGCGCCGCCGTCTGCAGGGATTGCCCTTCATGCGAGCCATTGAGAGGAAGCTTCGACAAGCTCAGCCCCTTCGACAAGCTCAGGACCCGCGGGGGCTTCGACAAGCTCAGCCCCTTCGACAAGCTCAGGACCCGCGGGGGCTTCGACAAGCTCAGCCCGAACGGGCAGGGGTGGCATGCAGACCCATTCATGCCGCCGTCGCACGAGGGCTTCGATTCCTCAGCCCGAACGGCGTCTGTGGACTGCGACGAACTCTCGGGACAGCAGTGGGCCCTCGCCGGGATGGCGTCTTGCATGCGATGGCGCCTTCGTCGAAGCAACCGACATGACCTTCAGCGACCGCGCGATCCGCCACACCAGCTTCGTCATCGGCAGCGTGCTGGTCGGCTGGCTGCTGTTCACCGCCGCCCTGTCGCTGGTGTGGACACCGCACCCCGCCGGCGAGATCGACGTGCCGTCCAAGCTGCAGGGGCCGTCGGCGACGCACTGGCTGGGCACCGACAGCCTCGGCCGCGACATCGCCTCGCAGCTGATCGTCGGCTCGCAGAACTCGATCGCGGTCGGCCTGATCGCGGTGGGCATCGGCATGGGCGTCGGCGTCTCGCTCGGTCTGCTCGCCTCGGCGCGGCGCGGCTGGGTCGAGGAGTTCGTGATGCGGCTCGCGGACTTCACCTTCGCCTTCCCGGCGCTGGTGACGGCGATCATGCTCACTGCGATCTACGGCGGCGGACTCGTCAACTCGATCATCGCGATCGGCATCTTCAACATCCCCGTGTTCGCGCGCATCACGCGCGCCGCCGCCAACGGCATCTGGACGCGCGACTACGTGACGGCGTCGCGTGCCTGCGGCAAGGGAGCGTGGCACATCACGATCGTGCACGTGCTGCCGAACATCGCCAGCGCGCTGATCGTGCAGGCGACCATCCAGTTCGCCAACGCCATCCTCGCCGAGGCGGCGCTGAGCTTTCTCGGCCTGGGCACCCAGCCGCCGCAGCCGTCGTGGGGCCGCATGCTCAACGAGGCGCAGAGCATGATGTTCCAGGCGCCCGAACTCGCCGTCTGGCCCGGCCTCGCGATCGCGCTGAGCGTGCTGGGTCTCAACCTCATGGGCGACGGGCTGCGCGACCTGCTCGACCCGCGGCTGGCGAGGGCGCGATGAAGCCGCCGACCAAAGAAACAAACCGGCCGCGTGGCCGGTTTGTCGTGCAAGGGTCCGATTCAGCGTGTCTTGCGGCGGCGCGCCACCATCGCCATCACGCCGAGGCCGGCCAGCATCAGGGCGTAGGTCTCGGGCTCCGGAATGGCCGGCCTCACGTCGGTGATGTCGCCGGTCAGGTACAGGCTCGCGAAGAAGATGTTGTCGTCGTTGGTCGGGTTCTGGGTGAAGATGCTGAACGACATGTCGCCCGCGGCGAGGAAGGGCCGCAGGTCGTACAGCTCGTCGTCGCTCGCGTACCCGACGTTGTTGCCGGGGTCGTCCCCCAAGCCGCCCACGGTGATCAACGCGCCGTCCGACGCCGCCAGCCCGTCGTTGAAGTTGCCGGCCGTGGTGGTGAGCCCGCTGCCGTTGATCTCAACAGTGGATTGCTGGCTGCAGCAGCTGAACGAGATGCCCAGGCCCAGCTGGGCCGCGAAGCCGGCCGCGTTGGGGTCGGTCAGCGGCGTGCCGAGGTTGACGATCGACGTCTCGCCGCCGGTGTTCTGGCCGCCATTGAGCAGCGCCACGCTGCCCATCGGCAGGCTGGCGTGCGAATAGACGATCGCCAGCACCTCCCCGTCGATGCGGCTGCTGAGCGACCCTTCGCTGACGCTCCAGGAGAAATTGTCGGTCACCGCGCCCGCGGTCAGCGCCTGCACCACCGAGGTGACGTCGGCGCGCGCCGTGTACCACTGTCCGATGTCGGCGCGGGTGCTGGTCGCGCCCATCAGCGTGTCGAAATTGGTGATCGCATTGCCCGCCAGCGTGATTCCGGCGCCGTTGTAGGCCGCCAGCGTCGTCGGGCTGTCGGCGTACCAGGGGAAGGGCGTGCCGGCGCTGTACAGGTAGGCCTGCAGGATGGTTGCGCCGACCGGAATGACGGCCTGCACGTCGCCGGTCGGGCTGTCGTTGCTGCCGATGCCGTCCACACTCAAGCCGACGTTGCCGTTCCAGCTGCCCGCCAGCGTCAGGTTGGCCGATGCAGCACCGCCCATCGCACACAGTGCTACGGCCAGGGTCCACCGCGCGAATCGCCTCATGAGGGCCTCCTCGTTGTAAGTTGACTCTCAACCTTGGTACAAACTTCGCCAAATTGCCAACCCACCCCCCCTGTTCGAGGGGCCCCTAGAACAGCGACTCGCCCGCTTCCACGATGCCGATGCTCCAGATCACCTCACTGCAGGTCGCACTGCCCGGCCCACGCGGCATGGCACGTGCGCTGCGGGGCATCGACTTGTCGCTCGACCGCGGCGACACCGTCGGCCTGATCGGCGAGAGCGGCTGCGGCAAGTCGATGACGGCGCTCGCCCTGATGGGACTGCTGCCCGAAGGGGCGCAGGCGAGCGGCAGCATCCGCCTGGACGGGCAGGAACTCGTCGGGCTGCCCGACGCCGAACTCTGCAGGCTGCGCGGCCGGCGCATGGCGATGATCTTCCAGGAGCCGATGACCGCCCTGAACCCGCTGCACACCGTGGGTGCCCAGGTGGCCGAACCGCTGCGCCAGCACCTGGGCGTGGGTGCGCGCGAGGCGCGGGCCGAGGCGCTGCGGCTGCTGGAGCAGGTGCGCCTGCCGCTGGCCCGCCAGCGGCTGGACGCCTATCCGCACCAGCTGTCGGGCGGCCAGCGCCAGCGGGTGATGATCGCCGCCGCGCTCGCCTGCGGCCCCGACCTGCTGATCGCCGACGAGCCGACCACCGCGCTCGACGTGACGATCCAGCGCGACATCCTCGACCTCATCGCCGAACTGGTGGCGGCACGCGACATGGCCCTGCTGCTGATCAGCCACGACCTGGGCGTGATGGCGCAGAACGTCGACCGCGTGATGGTGATGTACGGCGGCAGCATCGTCGAAAGCGGCCCGACCGCGGGGGTCTTCGCGCGCCTCGCCCATCCGTATACGCAGGGTCTGTTTCGCGCCCGGCCGCAGCTCGGCGCCGCCCGCGGCGCACGGCTGGAGACGATCCCCGGGCGGGTGCCCGAACTGGCGGACCTGCCGCCGGGCTGTCCGTTCGCCGACCGCTGCCCGCGTGTGCTCGACCTGTGCCGCGAACCGCCGCCGCCCTTTCCGGTCGGCAGCGATCACCAGGCACGCTGCTTCAACATGGCGCCACCGCCATGACGGCCCCGCCGCAGGCCCCGCTGCTGCAGGTGGAGAACCTGGTCAAGCACTACCGGCTGCCGCGCGAATCGCTGTGGTCGGCGCCCCCCGTGGTGCACGCGCTCGAGGGCGTGAGCTTCACGCTGCCGGCCGGGCACAGCCTCGGCATCGTCGGCGAATCGGGCTCCGGCAAGTCGACGCTGGCGCGGCTCGTGATGGCGCTGGAAGCGCCCACCGCCGGGCGCGTGCTGATGGCGGGGCGCGACCTGCACCGCCTGCCGCGCGAGGCGCTGCGCGCCGCCCGGCGCGAGTTCCAGATGGTGTTCCAGGACCCGTACGGCTCGCTCGACCCGCGCCAGCGGGTGGCCCGCATCGTCGCCGAACCCTTGCCGCGCATGACGCAGTCCGAGCGCCGGCGGCGCGTCGGCGAGGCGCTGGAGGCCGTCGGGCTGCGCGCGGCCGACGCCGACAAGTACCCGCACGAGTTCTCCGGCGGCCAGCGCCAACGCATCGCCATCGCCCGCGCGCTGATCACCCGGCCGCAGCTGATCGTGGCCGACGAGCCCGTCAGCGCGCTCGACGTCTCCGTGCAGGCGCAGGTGCTCAACCTGCTGCAGGACCTGCGCCGCGAGTTCGGCATCGCCTACCTCTTCATCAGCCACGACCTGGCGGTGGTGAACCACGTGTGCGATGAGGTGGCCGTGATGCAGGCCGGACGCATCGTCGAGCACGGGCCGCCCGAGCGGCTGTTCCTCGCGCCGCAGCACCCCTACACGAAAACCCTGGTCTCCGCCGTGCCGCAGGCTGCCGCCGACCCGGGTCAGCGCCGACAGCGGCCGGCCGGCGCTTCCAGTAGAGTGGCACCGGATTCCTGACCGGAGAACCGACGATGAAGACGCCCTCCCGATTGATCGCCGCACTCGCCCTCGCCGCGCTCGCGGTCGCCGCGCCGGCTTCCGCCCAGCCGCGCAAGGACACCGCGATCCTCGGCATGACCCTCGAGCCCGCGCCCGGCCTCGACCCGACCAGCGCCTCGGCGGCGGCGATCGGCGAGGTGGTGCACTACAACGTGCTGGAAGGGCTCACCAAGATCAACATGGACGGCAGCATCACCCCGCTGCTGGCCGAGAGCTGGAGCGTCGACCCCGACGGCAAGCTCTACACCTTCAAGCTGCGCCGCGGCGTCAGGTTCCACGACGGCGAGACCTTCGACGCGAGCGACGTCAAATTCAGCTTCGAACGCGCCAAGGCCGAGGGCAGCACCAACAAGGCGAAGAAGCAGGTCTTCGACAACATCAGCCGCATCGACACGCCCGACGAGCACACCGTCATCGTGGTGCTGAACAACGCCGACGGCAACTTCCCGTTCCGCATGGGCGAGAACACGGCCGTCATCCTCGACCCCAAGAGCGCGGCGACGACCGCCGGCAAGCCCATCGGCACCGGGCCGTTCCGCTTCGAGACCTGGGCCAAGGGCTCGGCAATCACGCTGCTGAAGTGGGACGGCTACCGCAATGCCAACGCGGTGAAGCTCAAGAAGGTCATCTTCCGCTTCATCAACGATCCGGCGGCGCAGGTGGCGGCGCTGCTCGCCGGCGACATCGACGGCATGCCGCGCTTCGGCGCGCCGCAGAACCTGAAGCAGTTCCAGAACGACCCGCGCTTCTCGGTCGCCATCGGCGGCACCGAGGGCAAGACCATCGTCGGCATCAACAACAAGAAGAAGCCCTTCGACGACGTGCGCGTGCGCCGCGCGATCGCCGCGGCAATCGACCGCAAGGCCATCATCGACGGCGCGATGGAAGGCTTCGGCGCGCCGATCGGCAGCCACATGGTGCCCACCGACGCCGGCTACATCGACCTCACGAAGGTGAATCCGTACGATCCCGAAAAGGCCAAGGCGCTGCTGAAGGAAGCCGGCGTCTCCACGCCGCTGAACGTGACGCTGACGCTGCCGCCGCCGCAGTACGCGCGCAAGGGCGGCGAGATCATCGCCTCGCAGCTCGCCAAGGTCGGCATCAACGCGAAGATCGAGAACGTCGAGTGGGCGCAGTGGCTGTCGGGCACCTTCAAGGGCAACTTCGACCTGACGGTGATCAGCCACGTCGAACCGCTGGACTTCGACCGCTACGGCGACCCGTCCTACTATTGGGGCTACGACAGCAAGGCCTTCCGGGACCTGCTCGCCAAGTACAACTCGACCACCGAGGCCAAGGCGCGCCTGGCCGTGCTCGGCGACATCCAGCGCCTGCTGGCCCAGGACGCGGTCAATGCCTACCTGTTCCAGTTGCCGCAGTTCGCCGTCAGCAACAAGCGGCTGAAGGGACTGTGGAGCAGCTCGCCGGTGTTTGCCAACGACATGGCGGCGGTCAGATGGGAGTAGCCCTCACGCCCCGTCCGGCACACCTGGATGGATGAGCTTCACCACCTGAGCGCCGCCGCGCTGCACGCGGCCTTTCGCGCGAAGGTGCTGTCGCCGGTGGAGGTGACTCAGGCGGTGCTGCGCCGCATCGCCGCCTGGGAACCGCACCTGCACGCGACCTATGCACTCGACGCCGAGGCGGCGCTGCAGCAGGCGCGGGCGTCCGAGTTGCGCTGGAAGGAGGGCGCGGCGCTCGGCCCGCTGGACGGCGTGCCGGCGATGATCAAGGAGAACATCGCCACGCGCGGCGTGCCCACCCCGCTCGGCACCGCCGCCTCGCTGCTGGCGCCGGCGGAGGACGACGCTCCGCCCGCGGCGCGCCTGCGCGAAGCCGGCGCCGTCATCCTCGGCAAGACCACCATGCCCGACTACGGCATGTTGTCGTCCGGGCTGTCGAGCTTTCATCCGCTCGCACGCAACCCCTGGGACCTCCGCAAGGGCCCCGGCGGCAGCAGTGCGGGCGCCGGGGCCGGGGTGGCGGCCGGGTACGGCCCGCTGCACGTCGGCACCGACATCGGCGGCTCGCTGCGATTGCCGGCGGGCTGGTGCGGCATCTTCACGCTCAAGCCCAGCCTCGGCCGCATCCCCATCCATCCGCCTTACGCCGGCCGCGTGGCCGGGCCGATGACACGCACGGTCGAAGACGCCGCGCTGATGATGGGCGTGCTGAGCCTGCCCGACACACGCGACACGATGAGCCTGCCCTACCAGTCGGTCGGCTGGGGCGATCTCGACCGCGAGCCGCGCGGCGTGAGGATCGGCCTGCACCTGGATGCGGGCTGGGGCCTGCCGGTCGAGCCGGCGGTGCGCGACGCGGTCGAGGCGGCGGCGAAACGCTTCGAGGCCGCCGGCGCCATCGTCGAGCCGGTGCGGCCGTTCATGACCCGCGCGATGGCCGACGGCATGGACCACTTCTGGCGCATGCGCTTCTGGCTCGAGATCTCGTCGCTGCCGGCCGAGCGCCGTGCCAAGGTGCTGCCGTTCATCCTAGAGTGGGCGCAGGGCGGCGCTTCGCTCAGCGGCGAGCAGGTGTTTCGCGGCTACAGCCAGATGGGCGCGATGCGCGAGGCGGCCGTCGCGGCCTGTTCACCCTTCGACGTCGTGCTGTCGCCGACCTCGCCGATCGCCGCCTTCGCCGCCGAGCTCGCTTCGCCGACCGACGACCCGCAGCGCCCTTTCGAGCACATCGCGTTCACGCTGCCCTACAACATGAGCGAGCAGCCGGCCGCCTCGATCAACTGCGGGGTCACCGCCGACGGATTGCCGATCGGGCTGCAGATCGCCGGCCGGCGCTTCGACGACCTCGGCGTGCTGCAGATGGCGCGCGCCTGGGAGCGGCTGCGCGGACAGCAGCGGCCCTGGCCCGAACCCCCGCCGGCGGCCGGGGCTTGACCTGGAGCGCGCTCGAGGTGGTTGAATGGCGGCATGGCGCCCCCCATCGCCCCCGGATTCCTGCACATCGGTGAGCTGTCGCGGCGCACCGGCCGATCGATCTACACCATCCGCTGGTACGAACAGCAGAAGCTGATCCCCGGCGTGCGCCGCGACGCCGCCGGACGGCGCATCTACCGCGAACAGCATGTCACCTGGCTCGACCTGCTCGATCGCCTGCGCCTGAGCGGCATGTCGATCCGCCAGATCCGCGAGTACGCGCAGCTGGTGCGCCGCGGCGATGCCACGCTCGAACAGCGGCGCGAGATGCTGCGCGCCCACCGCGAACTCGTCGACCGCCAGATGGCGCAGCTGGCCGCGGCCCGGGCCGTGATCGACGGCAAGATCGACTTCTACGCGCGCTGGCTGCGCGAGGGCCGGCAACCGGCGTAGTGCACGGCCACCGGCCCGCCGGGGCCATGGCGGCCGGCCTGTCCGCCGCCGGTGCAGCTGATTCCAGCCGCTGCGCAGTCCGTCACCCGCCGCTGGAACGCGGCGCGGGCGGCCCCTTACAGTCGCCGCATGGCCCTCCCCCTCGACTCGACTTCCGCGATGCCGGCACCGACCAACGGCGCGGCGCGCTTCTTCTTCGCCGTTCGCCGCGGCTTCATCGCCTACGCACGCTGGCTCGACAGCATCAGCTGGAAGCGCTTCTTCGTACTCTCGCTGCTGGCGCTGATCGCCACCGCGATCGTGTCCGAGCTGCCGCCGTTCAACCTGAAGTGGGGCGAGGACCGCTACGAAGAGCGCCCGCGGCCGAGGAGCAGCGGCAGCGCCCCGGCTACGCCGGAGAGCAAGAGCACCGCGCCGATCATCATGGACGGCAAGGACAAGAGCGGCAAGTCGTACGAGATCAGCATCGACGAGGACGGCGTGCACGTTCGGCGCACCCGCCCGGCGGCGCCGCCGCCGGCCACGCCTGCGCCGCCGCTGCCGCCGGCCGCC
>DASWVR010000048.1:0-1780 GCA_036401155.1 Piscinibacter sp.
CGAGCACATGGTGCCCGGCGTGTTCGTCAAGCTCGATGCGCTGCCGCTGACCCCCAACGGCAAGCTCGACCGCCAGGCGCTGCCGGCGCCGCAAGCGCAGGCCGGCAGCGACTTCGAGGCGCCGCAAGGCGAGATCGAGACGACGCTGGCGGCCATCTGGGCCGAGCTGCTGCAGCTCGAACGCGTGGGCCGCCACGACAACTTCTTCCACCTCGGCGGGCATTCGCTGCTCGCGGTGCGCATGCTCGCGCGGCTGCGCCAGGCGTTGGGCGTGGACGTCGGGCTGGGCGACGTGTTCGCCCATCCCGAACTCACCGATCTGGCCGTCCACGCCGCCGCCGCCGCGGCGAGCGAGGTGCCGGCGATCGTCCCGGTCGTACGCGGCGACACGATGGCGCTGTCGTTCGCGCAGGAGCGCCTGTGGTTCCTCGCGCAGATCGAAGGCGCAAGTCAGGCGTACCACATGTCCTTCGGCCTGCGGCTGCACGGTGCGCTCGACCACGCGGCGCTGCGCGCCGCGCTGCTGCGCATCGTCGAGCGCCACGAATCGCTGCGCAGTACCTTCGCGCTGGTCGACGGCGTGCCGGTGCAGCGCCTCGTCGCCGCGGTCTTCGCGCTGACCGAGCACGACCTCCGTGCAGACCCGGCTCAGCTGCCTCGGGTCGCAGAGGAGGAGGCGCACGCGCCCTTCGACCTGTCCGAGGCCCCGCCGATCCGCGGCCGGCTGCTGGCGCTCGCCGACAACGAGCACGTGCTGCTCGTGACGCTGCACCACATCGCCGCCGACGGCTGGTCGATGGGCGTCTTGATGCAGGAGCTGGCGGCGCTTTACGCAGCGTTCGCCGAAGGCCGCCCGGACCCGCTGCCGCCGCTGCCCGTCCAGTACGCCGACTTCGCGGCGTGGCAGCGACGCTGGCGGTCCGGCGAGGCGCTGGTCGCGCAGGCCGCGTACTGGGAGCGCACGCTCGCTGGCGCGCCGGCCCTGCTGGAGCTTCCGACCGACCGCCCGCGGCCGGCTCGCCAAAGCCATGCCGGCGACAGCGTGCCGTTCGCGCTCGATGCCTCGCTGACGGCCGGCCTGAAGGCGCTGTCGCGCCGCCACGGCGTGACGCCGTTCATGACGGTGTTGGCCGCCTGGGCGGCGGTCCTGGGCCGGCTCGCCGGACAGGCCGACGTCGTGATCGGCGCGCCCGTCACGCACCGCGGCCGACCCGAGCTCGAGCAGTTGATCGGGCTGTTCATCAACACGCTGGCGCTGCGCATCGACCTCGCGGGCACGCCCACCGTGGCCGAGCTGCTGCGGCGCGTTCGCGGCCAGGTGCTCGGCGCACAGCAGCATCAGGAATTGCCTTTCGAGCAGGTGGTCGAGCGGGTCAAGCCGGTGCGCAACCTCGCGCACAGCCCCGTGTTCCAGGTGTCCCTGCATTGGCACGAAGGCGGCGGCCAGTCATTCGACCTGCCAGGGCTCGCGGTGGCGCCGCTGGGCGCGCCCGGCGGCAGCGCGCAGTTCGACATGACCCTCGAGGTCACCGACACCGGCGAGTGCCTGGTCGGCGGGCTGGAATACGCCACCACGCTGTTCGACCGCGCGACGGCCGAGCGCTGCGTCGGCCACCTGTGCCGGATGCTGGGCGGGATGGCCGCCGACGACACGCAGTCGATCGACCGCGTGGACCTGTTGCCGGGCGAGGAGCGGGATCGGCTGCTGGTCCAGTGGAATGCGAGCGAGGCGGCGTACCCGCACGAGTGCGGCGTGCACGAGCTGATCGAGCGGCAGGCT
>DASWVR010000049.1:0-25279 GCA_036401155.1 Piscinibacter sp.
CGGCCCGATCGCGGTGCCGAGCCGAAGCTGCCGCACGAACGCGACGAGAGCGTGCCCGACGCAGGGACCGCGAACCCGGCCGCGGCGCCCGACGCCGAGGTGAGGCAGCGTGCGCACGACGACGCGGCCAGCGGCAGGCCGGACACCGACCGCGGCCCCGTCGCCGACGCGACCTACCACGAGCTGCGCAAGAAGAAGACCGGGAAGTAGCGCGCTATTGGAACGCCACTTCCGCGAAGCTCCTCAGCTTGCGGCTGTGCAGGCTGTCGATTCCGCCTTGGCGCAGCAACTCGATGGCGCGCACGCCGATGCGCAGGTGCTGGTCGACACGTTCGCGATAGAAGTGGTTGGCCATGCCGGGCAGCTTGATCTCCCCGTGCAAGGGCTTGTCGCTCACGCACAGCAGCGTGCCGTAGGGAACGCGAAAGCGGAATCCGTTGGCGGCGATGGTCGCGCTCTCCATGTCGAGCGCGATCGCGCGGCTCTGGCTGAAGCGGCGCTCGGGCGTGCGCTGCGGCAGCAGCTCCCAGTTGCGGTTGTCGGTGCTGGCCACCGTGCCGGTGCGCATGATGCGCTTGAGCTCGCGGCCCTTGAGCTGCGTGATGTCGGCCACCGCCGCTTCAAGCGCGAGCTGCACCTCGGCCAGCGGCGGCAGCGGCACCCACAGCGGCAGGTCTTCGTCCAGCACGTGGTCCTCGCGCACGTAGCCGTGGGCCAGCACGTAGTCGCCGAGCTGCTGGGTGGTGTGCAGCCCGGCGCAATGGCCGAGCATGATCCAGGCGTGCGGGCGCAGCACGGCGATGTGGTCGGTGATCGTCTTCGCGTTGGCGGGGCCGACGCCGATGTTGACCATCGAGATGCCGCTGCCGTCTTCGCGCACCAGATGGTAGGCCGGCATCTGCGGCAGCCGCGGCGGCGGCGCGCCGAGGTCGTCGCCGGGGCGCATCGGCAGGCCCTCGCGTCGGGTGATCACGTTGCCGGGTTCGATGAAGGCGCTGTACTCGCTCTCGCTCGCGGTCATCGCCTCGTGGCCCAGGCGCACGAACTCGTCCATGTAGAACTGGTAGTTCGTGAACAGCACGAAGTTCTGGAAGTGCTCCGGCGCCGTGCCGGTGTAGTGGCGCAGGCGGTGCAGCGAATAGTCCACGCGCGGCGCGGTGAACAGCGACAGCGGCTGCGCCTCGCCGGGGCGCGGTTCGTGGGTGCCGTTGGCGATGCCGTCGTCCATCGCGCCGAGGTCGGGCAGGTCGAACAGGTCGCGCATCAGCAGGCGCCGGCCGGCGTCGAGCGACCCTTCGAGGTGGTCGTTCTCGGCCAGCGAGAAATGCACGGGGATCGGTTGCGAGCTGGTGCCGATCTCGAGCGAGACGTGGTGGTTCTTCAGCAGCAGCGTGAACTGGTTCAGGTAGTAGTCGCCGAACAGGTCGGGCCGCGTGAGCGTGGTCTCGTACGTTCCGGGGCCGGCCACGAAGCCGTAGCTCAGACGCGAGTCGGCGCGTGCGACGGTGTCGGTGTGCACCCGCACGAAGGGGTAGCAGGCGCGCACGTGGCGGTCGAGCGACTCGCCGCCGACGAAGCGCTGCAGCGCGCCGCGCAAGTGCGTCACGCTGCCGTCGTAGATGCTGCGCACCTGCGCCAGCGCATCGGCGGGATCGTCGAAGCGCATCGGTGCGATGAACGGGGGGAGCGAAGACATGGGCGTCCTTTGGGCGTTGTGCCCCGGGTCGGTTGCCACTATTCTCGCCGCCTCGCGGGACGCGCGACGACAACCATGGTCCACGGGTCATTCAGGGAGACGGCATGCATGTGATGGTTCTGGGCAGCGGGGTGATCGGGGTTGCCTGCGCTTACCAGCTGGCGCTCGCCGGCCACGAGGTGACGGTGATCGACCGCCAGCCCGGCGCCGGGCTCGAAACCAGCTACGCCAATGCCGGCGAGGTCTCGCCCGGATACTCCGCGCCCTGGGCCGGGCCCGGCGTGCCGCTGAAGGCGATCAAGTGGCTGCTGATGGAGCACCGGCCGCTGGTGATCCGCCCGCACCTGGACATGGGCATGGTGCGCTGGGGCCTGGCGATGCTGCGCAACTGCACGGCCGCGCGCTACGAGATCAACAAGCGGCGCATGGTGCGTCTGGCCGAGTACAGCCGCGACCGCCTGCGCGAGCTGCGCGACAACACCGGCATCCACTACGACGAGCGGGTGCAGGGCACGCTGCAGCTGTTTCGCACGCAGCGCCAGCTCGACGGGGTGGGCGCCGACACGGCGATCCTGCGCCGCGACGGCGTGCGCTTCGAGGTGCTCGACCGCGACGGCTGCATTCGCCACGAGCCGGCGCTCGAACGCGTGCGCGAGAAGTTCGTCGGCGGCCTGCTGCTGCCCGGCGACGAGACCGGCGACTGCTTCCTGTTCACGCAGCGGCTTGCCGAACTGGCCTCGCAGCGCGGCGCGGTGTTCCGCCACGGCGTGACCATCGAGCGGCTGCTCTCGGACGGCACCCGCATCACCGGCGTGATGGCCGATGGCGCGCGGCTGCAGGCCGATGCCTATCTCATGGCGCTCGGCAGCTATTCGCCGCTGCTGCTGAAGGACATCGGCATCCGCATTCCCGTCTACCCGGTCAAGGGCTACTCGATCACCGTGCCGATCACCGATGCACGCGGCGCGCCCGAATCGACGGTGATGGACGAGACGCACAAGGTTGCGGTCACGCGCCTGGGCGAGCGCATCCGCGCCGGCGGCACGGCCGAACTGGCGGGCTACACGCTCACGCTGCATGAGGCGCGCCGGCACACGCTGCAGCATGTGGTCGGCGACCTGTTTCCGCACGGCGGCGACCTGAGCCGGGCGGAGTTCTGGTGCGGGCTGCGGCCGATGACGCCCGACGGCACGCCGGTCGTCGGCGGCACGCGGCTGCCCAACCTCTTCCTCGCCACCGGCCACGGCACGCTCGGCTGGACCATGGCCGCGGGCACCGGCTGCGTGATGGCCGACCTGATCTCCGGCCGCGAGCCGGAGATCGATCTGGAGGGCTTGACCGTCGAGCGCTACCACAACGCCTACGCGTAGGCGGCCGTGGGCTGCGCCGCAGCCGAGACCGCATGCTGTCCTGAAGGTGTCAGCTGCGCCGCGCCCCGCCGGCTACAGTGGCCGCGCAGGAGGCGAACACGATGCGCGACGACGACAAGCTGAAGGCCCCGATGGCCGCGACGGTGGTTCATGTTGCGGTGGTGCCGGGACAGGCCGCGCATGCCGGCGCGCCGCTCGTGGTCCTCGAGGCGATGAAGATGGAGCATGAGCTGCATGCGCCGCACGACCTGCAGGTGCGTTCGGTGCTGGTGCAGCCGGGCGACATGGTGAGCGAGGGCGACGTGCTGATGCAGTTCGCCGCCGCCGCGGCCATGCCTTCGCACGCGGCGACCGAGACGGACATCTCGCCGAGCGCCGGACTGCGCGCCGACCTGCAGGCGCTGCACGAACGGCTCGCGCTGACGCTCGACGCGGCGCGGCCGGACGCGGTCGCCAGGCGCCACGCCGCCGGCCAGCGCACTGCGCGCGAGAACATCGCCGACCTGTGCGACGCGGGCAGCTTCATCGAATACGGCGCGCTCGCCATCGCCGCGCAGCGCAGCCGCCGCTCGCTGGAGGACCTGACGAAGGCCACGCCGGCCGACGGCATCGTGACCGGCATCGGCAGCATCAATGGCAAGCTGTTCGGCGCCGAGGCGTCGCGCTGCGTCGTGATGGCCTACGACGCAACGGTGCTTGCCGGCACGCAGGGCATGCGCAACCACCAGAAGACCGACCGGCTGCTCGGCATCGCGCTGCAGCAGAAACTGCCGGTCGTGCTATTCGCCGAGGGCGGCGGCGGCCGCCCGGGCGACACCGACTTGGCCGTAGTTGCCGGCCTGCACGTCACCACCTTCGCAAGCTACGCGCGCCTGAGCGGCCAGGTGCCGCTGATCGGCATCGTGTCGGGCCGCTGCTTTGCCGGCAACGCCGCGCTGCTCGGCTGCAGCGACCTGATCATCGCCACGCGCCGCAGCAACATCGGCATGGGCGGGCCGGCGATGGTCGAGGGCGGCGGGCTCGGCGTCTTCAAGCCCGAGCAGATCGGCCCGAGCGAGGTGCAGCAGCGCAACGGCGTCATCGACCTGCTGGTCGAGGACGAGGCGCAGGCCGTGGCGGCCGCGAAGCAGCTGCTCGGCTTCTTCCAAGGTGCGCTGGGCGACTGGTCCGCCGCCGACCCGCTGCTGCTGCGCAATGCGCTGCCCGACAAGCGCGTGCGCAGCTACGACATGCGGCAGGTGATGCAGGCGCTGGCCGACAGCGGCACGCTGATCGAACTGCGCGCCGGCTTCGGCGCCGGCATCCTGACGGCGCTGGCGCGCATCGAGGGCCGCGCGATCGGGCTGTTGGCGAGCAATCCGGCGCACCTCGGCGGCGCGATCGACGCCGACGCGGCCGACAAGGCGGCGCGTTTCATGCAGCTGTGCAACGCGCATGGCGTGCCGCTGGTGTCGCTCATCGACACCCCCGGGTTCATGGTCGGCCCCGAGATCGAGACGCAGGCCCAGGTGCGGCACGTGAGCCGCATGTTCCTCGCCGCCGCGCACCTGCGCGTGCCGTTCTTCGCGGTGGTGCTGCGCAAGGGTTATGGCCTGGGTGCGATGGCGATGGCCGGCGGCGGCTTTCATGCGCCGGTGGCGACCGTCGCCTGGCCGAGCGGCGAGTTCGGCGCGATGGGACTGGAGGGGGCGGTGCGCCTGGGGTACCGCAAGGAGCTCGATGCCGTGCCCGAGGGCCCGGAGCGCGAGGCGCTCTACCGCGAGTTGGTCGAGCGCCAGTACGCCAACGGCAGCGCCGTCAACATGGCGGCCACGCTGGAGATCGACGCCGTCATCGACCCCGCGGACACGCGCCGCTGGCTGGCGCAGGGCCTCGCGTCGGCGCGCATCGCCGCGCGCCTGCCCGGCGCCATCGACGCATGGTAGGAGCAGCGTTCGCCGCGAGGTGCCGTCCTACATCGCAGTCCGCCGCGGACCGACCCGCTCTCCCGCCGTCGCCTTGCAGATTCGGCCTGCCGGGGCGGCGATGCTTGTCGCACGGACACGACCTCCGGTGTCCACGCATCGACAAGGGAGCGCGCCATGAAGCTGCGGCTGTTTTCCAACTACGCCACGGTGGCGATCGCCACGCTGATCGCCGGCGCGGCGGTGACGGCCTGTGGCCCGGCCGACCTGCCGACCGATTCCGACGCCTTGCTGCGCGCTTCGCTGCTTGCGGCGATGATCGAGCCTGAGCCCAACACTCAGGAGCATTCGACGTGGCAAAGAGCGCGATCCGGGTCGGCGTCGGCGGCTGGACCTACGAGCCGTGGCGCAACAACTTCTATCCCGAAGGCTGGCCTCAGAGCCGGGAGCTGGAGTACGCCAGCCGGCAGCTGAGCGCCATCGAGATCAACGGCACCTACTACAGCACGCAGAAGCCGGCGAGTTTCGCCAAGTGGCGCGACGAGACGCCCGAGGGTTTCGTGTTCTCGATGAAGGCGTCGCGCTACGCGACCAACCGCAAGCTGCTGGCAGAAGCCGGCGAGTCGATCCAGCGCTTCGTCGCAAGCGGCATCAGCGAACTTGGGCCCAAGCTGGGGCCGATCGTGTGGCAGTTCATGCCGACCAAGCGGTTCGACCCGCCGGACTTCGCGGCGTTTCTGAATCTGCTTCCGGCCGAGGTCGACGGCCTGCCGCTGCGCCACGTGATGGACGTGCGCCACGACAGCTTCAAGACGCCCGAGTACCTGGCGCTGGCCCGCCGGCACCGGGTGGCGACGGTGTTCACCGACTCGGACGACTATCCGTCCTTCGCCGACATCACCGCCGACTTCGTCTACGCGCGCCTGATGCGCAGCGAGCCCCAGCTGAAGACCGGCTACGGCCCGAAGGCGCTCGACCAGTGGGCGGCACACGCCAAGCAGTGGGCTGCCGGCGGCGACCCGCCCGAGCTGCCGCATGTGGGCGAGCCGCAGGCGGCGAAGAAGCCGCGCGACGTGTTCATGTATTTCATCAGCGGCGCCAAGGAACGTGCGCCGGCCGCGGCCATGGCGCTCATCGAGCGCCTGCGCTGATCCACCCGGGAGCTGTGGTCAGCCGCCGGCTTTCGGCAGCACGGCGGTGTTCGGCGGCGGGTCCGCGCTGGCCTGCTGGCGCTGCGGCGCATCGATCTGGGCCAGGCAGTCGGCGCGCTTGCGCACGCTGTTGAGCGCATTGCAGCGCCACACGGCCTCGGCGCGCGTGGCCGTGCTCATGCGCAGCAACTCGCCTTGCCGCACCGACTCCTTGACCACCTGATGGAAGCCGATCAGCAGCGCAAGAATGGTGGCGACCGCGAGCGCCACCGGCCAGGGTGCGCGCAAGGCGTCGGGCAGGCTGGCCCACCAGGCCGCGGCGTGACCGCGCAAGTCGTCCGACCCGCCGGCGTGAGCGCGCGACATGCCGAGTCGGTCGGCGCTCATCGCGGAACTCTCCCCGTCGGGCCTGCCTTCACGGCTTCGCTCCACAGCGGCGCGTGCAGCGACGGATCGGCGGCCTCGTAGCCGATGGCGCTGAACAGGTCGGCGCCGGCATCGGGACCGCCCTCGGGCTGACCCGCCGGCGGCAGGTGGCGCATGCCGCCTTGTTCGTGAAGTCCCTTGCTGTCGTCGCCCATCGTCTGCTCCGCTGGCTCGCCGATGAGCCGTGGATCGATCGTGCCGGCCCGCCGTCGTCGAAGCTATCAGGTGAGAAGTGGATCGGCTGTAGGCGCCGGCCTACAGGGTGCGCGGGCGCGCCGCCGCGTTGTTCGAGTTCTGCTGCAACGGCGCGCCCGCTTCCATGGTCACGATTGGCCGTTCACGCTCAGGTAGTTGTCGACGGCCTTGACACCCTCGACCCCTTGCGCGATGCGCTTGGCGCGTTCCTTGGCGTCGGCATCGGGTGCGGAACCGCGCAACACCACACGGCCCATCGAGGTGTCGACGTCGATCCGGCTCGGGTCGAGCGCCCCGTCGCGGGCCAGCTCGGCGGTGATGGTGCTCGTGATCGACGCATCGTCGACGGCCTTGGCGACCTGGTCGGCGGCCGCGCCCGCGCTGCTGCGCACTGTGGTGTCGGCTTGCGTCTGCTCGCTGCGGCTCGCCGCGGCGTCCTGCCGGCCGGCCGTGCCGTCGTCGTTGCGTCCGCAGGCGCCCAGGGCCAGCGCGGCGGCCAGCGCCGCGAGCAGGGGCGAGAGGGTGTGGCGTGCATTCATTGGAAACTTCTCCTTGAAGCGATGCGGCCGACGGGTGTGATCCCGCCACAATGGCCGCGACGGTGGCAAGAGAGTAGGCGGCCGCGCTTGCCGCGGCCATCGGCGCACACCGCGGCGCCCTGTCGGAGAGTGCGCTCCCAGCGGGTAAGCCAACCTGGTCGGGGTTCACCCGGGCGACAACCTACCACGCCCGAGCGCGGCATGATTGCGCGTCCTGCTGTATGCCTCGTGCCCGCCATGTCCGCCGTCTGCGCCCCGAACGAATCGCCGCCCGCGCGTCCGCCGCGTCCCGCCGCCACGCTGGTGGTGGTTCGCGACGGCGCGGCGGGCCTCGAGGTGCTGTTGCTGCTGCGTGCCGAGCGCGGTGACCACAACAGCGGCGCCTGGGTGTTTCCGGGCGGGTTGGTGGATGCGGCCGACGGCTGCTCGCACCCGCACTGCGTGGGGCTGGACGACGCCGCGGCGAGCGCTCGCCTGCAGCTGACGCACGGCGGACTCGACTTCCACCTCGCGGCGCTGCGCGAATGTTTCGAAGAATGCGGGCTGCTCTTCGCGGACGACGCGGCCGGCGCCCCCGTTTCGCCGGCGGCGGCGATGGCGCTGCAGGCCTGGCGAGGACGCTTGCATCGCGGAGAAGCGAGCCTGGCCGAATTCGCCCAGGCGAGCAGCCTGCGCTGGGCCGTCGACCGGCTCGCCTACCTGAGCCACTGGCTCACCCCGCTGGCGCGCGCCAAACGCTTCGACACCCGCTTCTTCATCGCCGAGGCGCCGGCCGGGCAGACGGCGCAGCACGACGGCACGGAGATGACGGCGCACTGCTGGTGCCGGCCGAACGAGGCACTGGCACGAGGCGAGGCGATGAAGCTGATGGGCCCGACACGTGCGACCTTGCAGACGCTTGCGGACTTCGAGACGGCGCATGCGGCACTCGCGTGGGCACGCGCGGCGCGCGAGGTGCCCCGCATCTTCCCGCGCATCGGCATCGGCGCCGGCGGTGCGCGGCCGGTGCTGCCCGGAGAGTTTGCCTGGGCCGAAATCGGCCGGCTCGACCCGCTGGGCCGAGGCGATGTGCCCATCGACATCGAGGCCGGCCGTGCGGTGCGCCTGTCGCCGCATGTGATCCGCGTGACCGCGCGCAACCGCGGCGTGATGACGGGGCCCGGCACCAACAGCTATCTCGTCGGCGGCGGTCCGCGCAACGAGTGGGCGGTGATCGACCCGGGGCCGCTCGACGAGGTCCACGTGCAGTCGCTGATCGACGCGGCGCCCGGTGCCATCCGGCGCATCCTGGTGACGCACACCCACTCCGACCATTCGCCGGCAGCACGGCTGCTGAAGGCACGCACCGGCGCCAGCGTGCTGGGCCGGCACGCCGCCTTCCCCGACCGGCAGGACGCGGGCTTCGTGGCCGACGAGGTGCTGGCCGGCGGCGAGCGCATCGCGCTGGACGCCGGCGTGACGCTGCGGGCGATCCACACGCCCGGCCATGCGTCCAACCACCTGTGCTACCTGCTCGAAGAGGAACGCACCCTCTTCACCGGCGACCATGTGATGCAGGGCTCCACCGTCGTCATCAACCCGCCCGACGGCGACATGGCGGCTTACCTCGATTCGCTGCGCGACATGGCGCAGATGGCCGAGCAGGCGATCGATTGGCTGGCACCGGGGCACGGCCACCTCATAGACCAGCCGCGTCGCGCGTTCGAGCGCATCATCGAGCACCGCCTGCGGCGCGAGGTCAAGGTGCTGCAGGCGCTGCGCGCGCTCGGCCCGGCACCGGTCGAGCGGCTGCTGCAGCCGGTATACGACGACGTGCCGGCCGGGCTGCATGGCGTCGCGGCACGCTCGCTGCTGGCGCACCTGCTGAAGCTGCGCGACGATGGCGCCGTGCGCGAACAGCAGGGGTTGTGGTCGGCGTCGACGCCCTGAGTGCGCTCAGCGTGTGATCGTCACGCCGCCGTCGACGACCAGCGTCGTGCCGACCACGTAGTCGCCGGCGCGCGAGGCGAGATAGATCGCCGCGGCGGCCATGTCGTCGTCCTGCCCGATGCGCCCGGCCGGAATGTGCGCCGACACCTCGGCCGCGTGGTCGCGGGCATCGCGGTTCATGTCCGAGGCGAAGGCGCCGGGTGCTATCGAGTTGACGACGATGTTGTCCTGCACCAGGCGCAGCGCCATGCGGCGCGTCAGGTGGATCAGGCCGGCCTTGCTCGCGGCATAGGAGTAGGTTTCCATCGGGTTGACCGACAGGCCGTCGATCGACGCGATGTTGATCACCTTGGCGGCGCGGAACTCGGCCGCGCGGCGCAGCGGCTCGCCCAGCGCCTGCGTCAGGAAGAACGGGGTCTTCAGGTTGAGGTCGACGACCTTGTCCCAGCCCTTCTCGGGGAACTCGTCGTAGGGCGCGCCCCAGGCGGCGCCCGCGTTGTTGACGAGGATGTCGAGCTGCGACTCGTGCTGCGCGTAGGCGGCCACCAGCGTGTGCACGCCGTCGAGCGTCGACACGTCCGCCGGCAGCGAGACGCAGTGTGCGCCGCCGGCCGACAGCTCCTTGGCCGTCTGGTCGCAGGCCTCGGCCTTGCGCGCCGAGATGTACACCCGCGCGCCGGCGGCGACGAAGCCGGCGGCGATCATGCGGCCGATGCCGCGCGACCCGCCGGTGATGAGGGCGGTGCGGCCGTGCAGGGAAAAGAGGTCGTTCATCGGGGTCTCCGGTCGAGAATCGCCGGAGGCTATCGCCGAACGCTCGGCGCATCAGTCGCCTAGGCGCCAACTTCGCCCGCGCGGCCGCCGCCGGTCAGTTGCGGCGCGAACTGCGGCGCGAATTGCGGCGCGCTCCAGCGCAAGGGCAGCGCGCCGGGCATCCACTGGCCGGCCTCGACCTCGAGCCGCAGCAGGCGCTGCGCACCCTCGAAGTCCTCCAGTGCGGCCGCGTCCCACACGATCTCCGCCCGCCCGGTGAGCTGCAGCAGGTCGCCGCTGTCGTAGTCGATGACCAGCAACCCGGCGTGCGGATGGGCCGCGATGTTGCCGAGCGTGTTGAACATGAAGTTGCCGCGGTAGTCCGGCACGCTGAGCACGCTGCGGCCGTGCGGCGCGTCGCTGTCGAGCCGCACGAAGCCCGGGAGGCCGCCGCGGTGCGACACGTCCACGCCCTGCGCGCCCGCATGGCCCGCGGCGCGGGCCGACGCGGAGGCGATGAAGAGCGTGTCGGCGCGGCGCACCAGCGCCTTTGCGGCGGGAGAGAGGCTGCCGTCGAGCCGCCCGATCGAGCTCGGGTGCACTGCCGCAGCGGGCTCGCGCAGCCATTGCGGCTCGCGGGCCTGGATGTACTGCGGGCAGTTGCCGAAGCTCTGGTCGACGCTGACCTCGAAACCCTCGGCATGGGCGAGGATCACGGTGCCGTTCATGCGGTTGCGCCGCCGCGTGTGCGGCTCGAGGCCGAGCAGCCCGAGCGGCCGGCCCGCGATCAGGTGCGCCGCCAGCGGGTCGCCGGGCAGCGGCCGCGCGCCGACGTGCAGCGTTCGTTCGTCGGGTGTGCTGACGAAGCCGGGCCGCCCGACGAGGATGGAAGCCCACGGCCGGCGTTGCTCGTCGAGGCTGCCGACCAGCAGCGTCGGCAGCTTGCCGAACAGCTCGCGGTGCTGTGCCGGCATGTGGTCGCGGATCACGCGCTGGCCGATCGCCTCGATCTTCTCGCGCACGCCGGCGCGTTCCTGCATGGCCGTTTCACCGTCGTGGAAGGGCGGGGCGGGGTGGTGGTTCATCGTGCTTGCCGTCAGGCCGAAGCCGCGTCGAGTTCGGGCATGCGCCGCATGCCCACGAAGCCGGGCAGGGCCTCGATGCGAGCGAGCCACGCCCGCACGTGCCCATACGGCGCGAGCGACACGCCGCCTTCGGGCGCATGCGAGGTGTAGGTGTAAAGCGCCACGTCGGCGATCGTCGGATGATCGGCCGCCAGGAAGGGCTGTGCCGCGAGGTGCTGGTCCATGCGGGCGAACAGCAGCTGCGCGACCTCGGCGCAGCGGCTGTCCTGCGGCCGGCGGAACAACACGTTGACACGGGCATTGGCGGGGCCGTTGACGAGCGGGCCGGCGGCGACCGAGAGCCATCGCTGCACCGCGGCAGCGCCCACCGGCTCGCGCGGCAGCCAGCGCCCGCTGGTGTCGTAGCGCAGCGCGAGGTAGGTGAGGATGGCGTTGCTGTCGGCGACGGTGACCTCGCCGTCCCGGATCACCGGCACCTGGCCGAAGGGGTTGAGTGCGAGGAACGCGGGCTGCTTGTGCTCGCCCTTCACGAGGTCGACCTCGACCTTCTCGAACGGCAGGCCGAGCAGCGACATGAACAGCTCGGCGCGGTGGGCGTGCCCCGAGAGGGGGAAGGTGTAGAGGCGGATCGGTTGCTGCGGCGTGGTCGTCATCGAGTGCTCCAGTGGGTCGGCGAGAAGGGGCGTATCTTGGCCGCGCAAGGCGTGCAAGGGAACGCCCGTGAGAGACACTTCACCGTTGCGCGGGGCGGAAGGATGCAATGGACCGATTCGAAGGCATGAGGATCTTCGTGGCCGTGGCCGACGCGCGCGGCTTCGCGCCGGCGGCGCGCCAGCTGGGCTTGTCGCCGCCGGCCGTGAGCCGCGCCATCGTGGCACTGGAGAAGCATGTGGGTGCGCAGCTGCTGCGGCGCACGACGCGCAGCGTCTCGCTGACCGAGGCAGGGCTTCGTTTCCATGCCGACTGCAAGCGCATCCTGGCCGACGTGGCCGAGGCCGAGGCAGCCGCGGGCGGCGCGCACGGCGCGCCGCAAGGCCGGCTCGCGATCACCGCCTCGCAGATGTTCGGCCGCCTGCACGTGACGCCCGTCGTCCTCGACTTCCTCGCCCGGCACCCGCAGGTCAGCATGCGGACCTATTTCGTCGATCACATCGTGCACCTGTTCGAAGAAGGCTTCGACGTCGCCGTGCGCATCGCGCAACTGCCCGACTCCGGACTCACGGCGGTGCCGGTCGGGCGGGTGCGGCGAGTCATGGTGGCCGCGCCTGCCTACCTGGCGCAGCGTGGCGTGCCGCGCAGCGCGGCCGATCTGGCGTCGCACGACGGCATCGGCTTCGCGATCGACGGCGGCGTGGTCGCGCCCTGGGCCTTGTATCCGCCGGACCGAAAGGCGAAAGGCGATCGCGAGGTCGGCCACCCGCGCATGCAGCTCGCCGCCAACACCGGCGAACTCGGCATCGCCGCCGCCCTCGCCGGGCGCGGACTGGCACGCGCCCTGTCGTATCAGGTGGCCGAGCACGTTCGGCGCGGCGAACTGCACGTCGTGCTGGCCGACCACGAGCCGCCGCCGGTTCCGGTGCAGGTGGTCTACGCCGACGGGCGCAAGGCCGCGGCCAAGGTCAGGGCGTTCGTCGAGTTCGCCGTCGAGCGGCTGCGGCGCGAACCGGTGCTCAACGGCAGCTTTGCCTGGCCAGACCCGGCGTAGCCCGGGCACCGCAGCCGATCGACGGATGGCCTCGGGCCGGCATGGCTCGGCGCCTCACGCGATACTCGCGTCCGACACTTTCCCGTGGAGATCGGCATGTTCGAATGGCTCAGCGACCCGAACGCGTGGATCGCGCTCGCGACCCTCACCGCACTCGAGATTGTGCTCGGCATCGACAACATCATCTTCATCTCGATCCTGGTCGGCCGGCTGCCGGCGGAGCGCCGCGACCTGGCGCGCCGGCTCGGGCTGTCGCTCGCGATGATCTCGCGCATTCTGCTGCTGCTGTCGCTCGCCTGGATCATGCGGCTGACCGAGCCGCTGTTCACCCTGGTGCAGGAGATCTCCGGCCGCGACCTGATCCTCATCTTCGGCGGCCTGTTCCTGCTGTGGAAGAGCGTGCACGAGATCCACGCCTCGCTCGAAGGCACCGAGGAAGAGCGCCAGGCCGGCGGCGCCGCGGTAGCGAGCTTCGGCAGCGTGCTGGTGCAGATCGCCATCATCGACATCGTCTTCTCGCTCGACTCGGTGATCACCGCGGTGGGGCTTGCCGACGAGGTGATGGTGATGGTGATCGCGATCGTGGCGTCGGTGGCGGTGATGATGTTCGCCGCCAAGTCGATCGGCGAATTCGTCGACCGCCATCCCACGGTCAAGATGCTCGCGCTGTCGTTCCTGGTGCTGGTCGGCGTGACGCTGATCGCCGAGGGCTTCGACACCCATGTTCCCAAGGGCTACATCTACTTCGCGATGGCGTTCTCGGTGGTGGTGGAGATGATCAACATCCGGCTGCGCAAGAAGATCGCCGCACCGGTGAAGCTGCGCAGGGAGATTCCCTGAGGGATCGGGGGGCGGGCCGTAGCGGACGAGTCGCGCGCGGCCTTCGACAGGCTCAGGCCGAACGGAGGCGGTGCGGCTCAGGCCGAACGGAGGCGGTGCGGCTCAGGCCGAACGGAGGCGGTGCGGCTCAGGCCGAACGGAGCCGGTGGCGCTCAGGCCGAACGGAGCCGGTGGCGCTCAGGCCGAACGGAGTCGGTGGCGCTCAGGCCGAACGGAGTCGGTGGCGCTCAGGCCGAACGGAGTCGGTGGCGGCCGGCATGACCCGGCGCCTTCGCCTCACATGCTGCGCCGGTACTGCCCGCCGACCTCGAACAGCGCGCTGGTGATCTGCCCCAGCGAGCACACGCGCACGGCGTCCATCAGCACCTCGAACACGTTGCGGTTGGCGATCACCGCCTGCTGCAGGCGCTGCAGCATCGCCGGCGCCTCCTTCGCGTGGCGCTGGTGGAATTCGGTCAGGCGCTTGAGCTGAGACTGCTTCTCCTCGTCGGTCGAGCGCGCCAGCTCGATGTGGTCCATCACCGGGTCGCCGTGCGGGTTGCGGAAGGTGTTGACGCCGACGATGGGGTACTCGCCGGTGTGCTTGAGCATCTCGTAGTGCATGCTCTCTTCCTGGATCTGGCCGCGCTGGTAGCCGGTTTCCATCGCGCCGAGCACACCGCCGCGTTCGGCGATCTTGTCGAATTCCTTGAGCACCGCCTCCTCGACCAGCTCGGTCAGCTCGTCGATGATGAACGCGCCCTGGTTCGGGTTCTCGTTCTTGGCGAGCCCCCACTCGCGGTTGATGATCAGCTGGATCGCCATCGCGCGGCGCACGCTGTCTTCGGTGGGTGTCGTGATCGCCTCGTCGAAGGCGTTGGTGTGCAGCGAGTTGCAGTTGTCGTAGATCGCGATCAGCGCCTGCAAGGTGGTGCGGATGTCGTTGAACTGGATCTCCTGCGCGTGCAGCGAGCGCCCGCTCGTCTGCACGTGGTACTTGAGCTTCTGGCTGCGTTCGTTGGCGCCGTAGCGCTCGCGCATCGCCACCGACCAGATGCGCCGCGCCACCCGGCCGAGCACCGTGTATTCCGGGTCCATGCCGTTGCTGAAGAAGAAGCTCAGGTTGGGCGCGAAGTCGTCGATGTGCATGCCGCGCGCGAGATACGCCTCGACGAAGGTGAAGCCGTTCGAGAGCGTGAAGGCGAGCTGGCTGATCGGGTTGGCGCCGGCCTCGGCGATGTGGTAGCCGCTGATGCTCACCGAATAGAAGTTGCGCACCTGGTGGTGCACGAAGTACTCGGCGATGTCGCCCATCACCTTCAAGCTGAACTCGGTCGAGAAGATGCAGGTGTTCTGGCCCTGGTCCTCCTTCAGGATGTCGGCCTGCACGGTGCCGCGCACGTTCTGCTGCACCCAGGCGCGGATCTTCTGCGCCTCGTCGTCGGTCGGCTCGCGGCCGTTGTCGGCGCTGAACTTCTCCAGCTGCTGGTCGATCGCGGTGTTCATGAACATCGCGAGGATGGTCGGGGCCGGGCCGTTGATCGTCATCGACACCGAGGTCGTCGGCGAACACAGGTCGAAGCCCGAGTACAGCACCTTCATGTCGTCCAGCGTCGCGATGCTGACGCCGGAGTTGCCGACCTTGCCGTAGATGTCGGGCCTCAGGTCGGGGTCGTTGCCGTACAGCGTGACGCTGTCGAAGGCGGTCGACAGCCGCTTGGCCGGCAGGCCTTCGGAGAGCAGCTTGAAGCGCCGGTTGGTGCGGAAGGCGTCGCCTTCGCCCGCGAACATGCGCGTCGGGTCCTCGCCCTCGCGCTTGAAGGCGAAGGTGCCCGCGGTGTAAGGGAAGCTTCCCGGCACGTTGTCGAGCATCAGCCACTTCAGGACCTCGCCGTGGTCCTCGTACTGCGGCAGCGCGACCTTGCGGATCTTGCTGCCCGACAGCGTGGTGTGGGTGAGCGCCGTGCGGATCTCCTTGTCGCGGATCTTCACGACGTATTCGTCGCCGGCGTAGGCCTTCTGCATCTGCGGCCACATCGCGAGCAGCTTCTTGGCGTGGGCGTCGAGCTGGGCCTCGCGCTGGGCGGCGAGTTCACCCAGCGCGTCTGCGCTGCCGGCGGGCGCGGCAGCCGCCTCGCCCAGCATGCGCGCCGCTTCGCGCAGCTGCTGCACCTCGCGCGCGAGCCGCGCCTGCTGCCGCGAGCGCTGCTTGTAGCCGCGCACCGTCTCGGCGATCTCGGCCAGGTAGCGCACCCGTGCGCCGGGAACGATCGGCACCTGGTGCGTGCTGTGGCGCGTTTCGACCTTCGGCAGCCGACCCTCGATCGTCTGCAGGCCGAGCTTGCGCAGGCGCGGCAGCAGCGCCTGATACAGCGCGGTCACGCCGTCGTCGTTGAAGCGGCTCGCCATCGTGCCGAACACCGGCATCTGGTCGGGCGGGGTCTTCCACGCCTCCTTGTTGCGCTGCACCTGCTTGGCCACGTCGCGCAGCGCGTCAGCCGCGCCCTTGCGGTCGAACTTGTTGATCGCGACGAATTCGGCGAAGTCGAGCATGTCGATCTTCTCGAGCTGGCTGGCGGCGCCGTATTCGGGCGTCATCACGTACATCGGCACGTCCACCAGCGGCACGATGGCCGCGTCGCCCTGGCCGATGCCCGAGGTCTCGACGATGATCAGGTCGAAGCCGGCCGCCTTGCACGCCGCGAGCACGTCGGGCAGCGCCTGGCTGATCTCGCTGCCGAAGTCGCGCGTGGCGAGACTGCGCATGAAGACGCGTTGTCCCTTGCTCCACGGCCCGATGGCGTTCATGCGGATGCGGTCGCCCAGCAGCGCGCCGCCGCTCTTGCGGCGCGACGGGTCGATGCTGATCACCGCGACGTGCAGCTGGTCGTCCTGGTCGAGTCGCAGCCGGCGGATCAGCTCGTCGGTGAGCGACGACTTGCCGGCGCCGCCGGTGCCGGTGATGCCGAGCACGGGGGTCCTGGCCTGCTTGGCGGCGGCCTGCAGCTCGCCCTTCAGCGCCTCGGGGGCCTTGCCGTTTTCGAGTGCGGTGATCAACTGCGCCAGCGCTCGCCGATGGGTCTCCTCGCGTCCGCGGATCACGTCGATCGACTGCGGCGCATGCACCGACAGGTCCTGGTCGCAGCGCATCACCATCTCGCCGATCATTCCCTGCAGCCCCATGCGCTGGCCGTCTTCCGGGCTGTAGATGCGCGACACGCCGTAGCCCTGCAGCTCGGCGATCTCCGCCGGGACGATCACGCCGCCGCCGCCGCCGAAGACCTGGATGTGCTCGCCGCCGCGCTGCTTCAGCAGGTCGACCATGTACTTGAAGTATTCGACGTGCCCGCCCTGGTAGCTGCTGATCGCGATGCCCTGCACGTCCTCCTGCAGCGCCGCGGTGACGACCTCGTCGACCGAGCGGTTGTGCCCGAGGTGGATCACCTCGGCGCCCATGCCTTGCAGGATGCGCCGCATGATGTTGATGGCCGCGTCGTGGCCGTCGAACAGCGACGCGGCCGTCACGAAGCGCACCTTGTGCGTCGGCCGGTAGTCGGACAGGGCCTTCGTCACGGCCGTGTTGGCGGCGGAAAGATCGGTCATGCAAAACGCTCCTGCGGGACGGTGGCGAGGGCTGGAAGCCGGGGAAGGCGGGTGGGCCGGCAGCGGCTCTGATTGACGTATACGTCAATTGGCAGTGTATCGCCGTTGGGCCGGCGGCGCCGCCGCCAGTGCGGAGTTGCACGCTTTGCCGGGAAGCGCGCCGCTGCGACCCCGTCGGCGGCGCGGGTTTGGCGGCACAATTCCACACTGATTCCGCCCGTTGGGACCTGGCTGGCCGGGCGCGCAGCGCGCCGGCCGGCCGATACAACAAGGAGCCATCCGTGGTGACCGCACCGATTCCCGTCAAGACCGCCGACGGCCAGGCCGAGCTCAGTCGGCGTCAACGCCGGCTGAGCCAGCGCCACCGCACCGTGCTGCTGCTGGTGGATGGGCGCCGCACCGAACAGCAGGTGCGCAGCATGGCGCAGCAGGCCGGCGCCGGAGAGAGCTGCTTCGGTGAACTGCTCGACCTGGGTTTGATCGCCTTGGCGCAGCCGGCTGAGCCGGCGGTGCCCCTGGAATCCACGATACCGCTGCCGCGCCCGCCTCAGGTCGAAGAGCCGCCGCTGCACGTGGACATCCCGATCGACGAACCCGCGCCGGCCGTGCCGCCGTTGCCGGCCCCGAAGGGCGCATCCGCGCTCGGCGAGGACGAACACGAGTCGCTGCTGCCGGCCGCGCGCACACTGCAGCCCGAATCGGTGCTGGGCGACTCGCAGTCGGGCAATTCCAGCCTGCAGAACTTCGATGCGATCGAGGCCGACATGGTCGACAGTCCGCTCGAGGAAGCCCGCCAGATCCTGCTGCGCGCAGTGCGCAGCGAGGCGCCGCTGACCGGTTCGCTGACGATGCTGCGCCTGCGGCGCGCCCGCACGCGCGGCGAGCTGATCGGCCTCATCGACGAAGTCGAGGACCGCATCGTCAAGCCCTACCGCTCGCTGGCGGCGCAGCAGGTGCTGCGCCGCGCGCGCCATCTGCTGGTGGCACGCGCCGATGCGCAGCCCGTCGGCTAAAGCCCCGGTTCGAGCGCCGATGAGCTTCCTCGCGATCGACGTCGGCAACACCCGCCTGAAGTGGGCGCAGTACGCCTCGCCGCAGCCCGGCGCGGGTCTGCTGGCCCAGGGCGCGGTGTTCCTGGAGACCATCGACCGCCTGGCGGAAACCGATTGGCAGGCGCTCGCGCCGCCCACCAGCATGCTGGGCAGCATCGTCGCCGGCGAAGGCGTCAAGCGGCGTGTCGAGGAACAGCTCGAGATCTGGGACATTCCGCCGCGCTGGGTCGTCTCGTCGGCGCGTGCCGCCGGGGTGACCAACGGCTACGACCATCCCAACCGCCTCGGCACCGACCGCTGGGTCGCGCTGATCGGCGCCCGGCATCGGGTGCTCGCCACCGGCCACCCGCGGCCGGCGCTGGTGGTGATGGTGGGCACCGCGGTCACCGTCGACGCGCTCGACGAGTCGGGCCGCTTCCTCGGCGGGCTGATCATTCCCGGCTTCGGGCTGATGCTGCGCGCGCTCGAGATGGGGACCGCGGGCCTCAAGGCGCCGACCGGCGAGGTGCGCGACTTCCCGACCAACACCAGCGACGCGCTGATGAGCGGCGGCGCGCACTCGATCGCCGGCGCGGTGGAGCGCATGTACCGCCGGCTGCGCAAGCACTCCGGCATGGAGCCGGCGCTGCTGATGGGCGGCGGCGCGGCCGTCAAGCTGGCGCCGATCACCGACCTCTCGTTCGAACTCGTCGATACGCTCATATTCGACGGGCTGCTCGCGTTGCAGGCGCATCGACTGGCGCTGTAGCGCGCCCCGGCGGCTGTCGCGCCGGCGCCAACACCCCCGCGTTCGCGGGATGCCAAGCCGGCCCCGGGATGCCACAGTGCGGCGCCTGCGGGTGGCGAAACGTCCCACCCGCTCGAGCGTCAAAGGAAAGTCACCCCATGAACAAGACCCTGCGTCATGCATTGGCCGCCGCTGGCCTGATCTCCTTGTCCGCCGTCGCGACGGCGGCCACCAACGTGCTGCCCGCCGGCTGGACCAGCCTCACGAGTGTCGGCACGGTCGGCACGCTGCGCGCCGGCTCGCCCTGGGGGCCGGGTGCCTCGCTGGCGCCGCTCCCGTCGATCGTCGACGATGTGTTCGTTCCCGAGTCGACCCAGTGGAACAGCGGCAGCTGGTGGTGGGACCAGGATCCGAGCGTCAACGCCAGCCCCGTGGTCATGACCATCCAGCTGGACCAGAGCTACGTGCTCGACAGCTTCGTGGTGCAGGCCGACGACAACGACACCTACCGCCTCGAATACTGGAACGGCGCGGCCTGGCAGCTGGCCTGGGACATCCCCACCCAGCCGAGCTTCGGTCTCGTGACGCGCTCGTCCGGCGCGCTTGCCCCCATCACCACCAACCAGCTGCGTTTCACCGCCACCGGCGGGGACAACTACTACGCGGTGTCGGAGATCCAGGCCTTCGGCGTGGCGGCGATTCCCGAGCCCGAGACCTATGCGCTGATGCTGGCGGGCCTTGGCGCGGTCGGCTTCATGGCGCGCCGCCGCCGCGGCTGATCGTCGAGACACGGCAAAAGGGGCTCCGTCGGAGCCCCTTTTTCATGTGCCTCGCCGTCCGGGTCACAGGATGTAGCGCGACAAGTCCTCGTTCTTGGCGAGTTCCGCGAGCTTCGCGTCGACCTCGGCCGCGCCGATCGACACCGTCTGCCCGCCGAGGTTGGGCGCGTCGAAGCTCACTTCGTCGAGCAGCCGCTCCATCACGGTGGACAGGCGCCGCGCGCCGATGTTCTCGGTGCGTTCGTTGACGTCGTAGGCGATCTGCGCCAAGCGGCGGATGCCGTCGCCCTTGAGCTCCAGCGTGACGCCCTCGGTCGCGAGCAGCGCCTGGTACTGCTTGACCAGGCTCGCGTGCGTTTGCGTGAGGATGGCCTCGAAGTCGTCGACGCCGAGCGAGCCGAGTTCGACCCGGATCGGAAAGCGCCCCTGCAGCTCGGGGATCAGGTCGCTCGGCTTGGTCAGGTGGAATGCGCCCGAGGCGATGAACAGGATGTGGTCGGTCTTGACGATGCCGTACTTGGTGTTCACCGCCGTGCCCTCGACCAGCGGCAGCAGGTCGCGCTGCACGCCCTGGCGCGACACGTCGGCGCCGCCGGCATGCTCCGAGCGCGACGTCACCTTGTCGATCTCGTCGATGAAGACGATGCCGTTCTGCTCGGCGTTGGTGAGCGCGGCGCTGCGGATCTCGTCCTCGTTGACGAGCTTGGCCGCCTCCTCGTCGACCAGCAGCTTCATCGCTTCGGCGATCTTCACTTTGCGCAGCTTGCGCTTGGTGGCGCCGAGGTTGGCGAACATGCCGCGCAGCTGCTCAGCCATGTCTTCCATCCCCGCCGGGCCCATGATCTCGAGCGCAGGCTTGTTGTCGGCGAGTTCGATCTCGACGTCCTTGTCGTCCAGCGTGCCTTCGCGCAGCCGCTTGCGCATCACCTGGCGGGCGGTGTTGTCGGCGGTCTGCGGCGTGAGGCCGAAGTCGGCGCGCGCCGGCGGCACCAGGATGTCGAGCACCCGCTCCTCGGCGGCCTCTTCGGCACGGGTGCGCTGGCGGCGCATCGCGCTTTCGCGTTCCTGTTTGACGGCCATGTCGACCAGGTCGCGCACGATCGAGTCGACGTCCTTGCCGACATAACCGACCTCGGTGAACTTGGTGGCCTCGACCTTGATGAACGGCGCGTCGGCGAGCCGCGCCAGGCGGCGCGCGATCTCGGTCTTGCCGACGCCGGTCGGGCCGATCATCAGGATGTTCTTCGGCGTGATCTCGCCGCGCAGCTTCTCGTCGACCTGCTGACGCCGCCAGCGGTTGCGCAGCGCGATGGCCACCGCACGCTTGGCGTTGCCCTGCCCGACGATGTGGCGGTCGAGTTCGGAGACGATCTCCTGGGGAGTCATGCTGGATTTCATGGCGCTCAGAGCGTCTCGATGGTGTGGTTCTGGTTGGTGTAGATGCACAGCTCGCCGGCGATCTCGAGTGACTTCTTGACGATGTCGGCCGGAGTGAGTTCGGTGTGCCCGAGCAGCGCGCGCGCAGCGGCCTGCGCGTACGCGCCGCCGGAACCGATGGAGATGATGCCGTGCTCGGGTTCGAGCACGTCGCCGTTGCCGGTGATGATCAGCGAGGCTTCCTTGTCGGCCACCGCGAGCATCGCCTCGAGGCGGCGCAGCACGCGGTCGGTGCGCCAGTCCTTGGTCAGCTCGATCGCCGCGCGCACGAGGTGGCCCTGGTGCTTCTCCAGCTTGGCCTCGAAGCGCTCGAACAAAGTGAACGCGTCGGCCGTGGCGCCGGCGAAGCCGGCCAGCACCTGGTCCTTGTAGAGCTTGCGCACCTTGCGGGCGGTGGACTTGACGACGACGTTGCCGAGCGTGACCTGGCCGTCGCCGCCCAGGGCGACGACATGGCCCCGGCGCACGCTGACGATGGTGGTGCCGTGGTAGTTTTCCATTCGAGGGTAGGTGAGGAAGGAGCGCCGGAATTCAATCGGCAGTGTGCCGATGTTAGGCCGCGGACCGCCTTTGGCCGCCCGCGGCCCCAGCAGGGTGTTTGCCGGCGCGAGCCGATTTGTCCTTCTGACTGAATCCCCCTCGTGGAAGGGGCGGGGGGAGCGGTGCGTTCTACCGAAGGTAGGGACGGTGCGAGGCAAGCCTCACACCGTCCTTACCTTGACCCTGGCGTGTTCGGTGATGCCCATCGCGCCGAAGAACAGCGCTACGAGGCGATGCGCCTCGGTGAAGCTGACCGCCCGGTTTTCGCCGCGCCGGGCGAGCACCCAGTTCAGCAGGTCGCCGGCGGCGATGAAGTCCACCCGGATCAGCTTGGCGCACGACACGCTGACGATGGCCGAACTGCCGAGTTCGGCGTTCATGCGCTTCATCGTCTCGCCGATGTCGCCGACCAGCTGGCCCGACAGCTCGACGCTGGCCATCTGCACCAGGTTGGGATCTTCGGTCAGCTGCGATTCGACGAAGCTCGTCGACACCTCGCTGACCAGCGACAAGGGGGGCGAGGCCGTGCTCTGCTCGGTGCCGCTCACGCGCACCTGGCATTGCGCGGGCTCCCACGAGGGCGGCGACACCTCGTAGGTCACGCAGTAGTCGATCGCCGCCTCGTCGAACTGGTCGGGGCGGTTGGTCATGCGCAGCGCGTCCAGCCGCAGCTGCCAGTAGGCCGGGTCGGCGTCGCGCACGCCGGTGGGCGCGTTGTCGCCCAGCACGGTGAACAGGCGCTCGCCGTTGAGCCAGCGCATGTCGAGCTTCTGGCCGATCCAGGTGCGGAACAGCTCGCTCATGCGGGCGCAGGCTTCGGGGTCGATGCTGCGCAGCGCGCCCCAGTCGAAGACCCAGGGCAGCGGCATCTGCAGCGTCTGCGAGCGCAGCTTGGCGACCGAGTCGGAATCGACCACCTCGGGGCAGACCCAGCCGACGTGGCCGTCGATGCGCGTCGCGCGCGGTCGCTCTTCGGCCTTGGCGGCGTCGGCGACCAGCTTGGGCATCGAGAACCACTGCGGCGCTGACCAGCCGAACTGGCGCGCGTAATCGAGCGCCAGGCTTTCGAACTTCGCATGCTGGCCGATCGCGCGGTACAGGTCGAACAGCACCAGCCAGGTTTCGGCGTGCTGCGCGCGGCTGCCGCCGGGCGCCGTCAGCGTGGCGAGCGACTGCTCGCACAGCTCGAAGTCGGCGTTGGCGAAGGCGATCACCGCCTCGTCGAGCTCGGGGTCGTGCGCAACCTCGCTCACCTCGACGGCGAAGGGGTTGGCGAAATCGGTGGAGTGCACGTCGAGATTCAGCGGCGACAACGGCGCCATGCCGGGGCTCATCACCGCCACCGCCGGCGCCAGGCCCGGGCTCAGCGTACCGCGCTCGCTCGGCACGCCGGTGTCGACCACGCGGCCGCCGTCGGGGCTGCCGAGCGGGGCGGGCGCGGAATGGCGCGTCGAACTGCGCGCCTCCATCGGCGCAGGCTGCGTGCGGGCGTTGTAGAACTCGGGCGAGCGGCGCTGCGACCCCTGATAGCCGTCGCCGACCATCTGTTGCTCGATCTCGTCGATCTTGGCCTTGACGCCGCTGTCGGGTTTGGCGCCGCTGTCGATGCGCGCCTCCGAGTCGTCGATGCGGGATGAGCCGCCGAGCGCGGCCAGCTGTTCGCTGGACAAGCCCTCGCGGCGCACCTTGCGCAGCATGTCGAACTCGCGTTTGCGGACGAAGTCGTTGCGCCGCTTGCGCTCGATCATCGCCTTCAGTTCCGACTTGGCGAACTCCGTCTCCCGCGCCTCGGCGGAGGGCGGGTCCAAATCGCTCCATTCGGTGGCCGGATTGGCCACGAACTTGACGACCTTGCGGAAGAAACTCGTTGTGTCCTTCGGTTCCGCCATGGGTACGGCCGCGTCGGGTGGCGCTCAGTCGCCGAACATCTTCTGCTTGAGTTCGCGGCGTTGCTGGGCTTCGAGCGACAGTGTAGCGGTGGGGCGCGCGATCAGACGGCCCAGTCCGATGGGTTCGCCGGTTTCGTCACAGAAACCGTAATCGCCGGCGTCGATGCGGGCGAGCGACTGCGAAATCTTCTTCAACAGCTTGCGTTCGCGGTCGCGTGTGCGAAGTTCGAGCGCGTGTTCTTCCTCGATGGTGGCGCGGTCGGCCGGGTCGGGAACGATCGAGGTGTCTTCGCGCAGGTGCTCGGTCGTCTCGCCGGCGTTCGACAGCAGGTCGTCCTTCAGGGCCTGCAGCCGGGCGCGGAAGAACTCCAGCTGCTTGTCGTTCATGTATTCGCTGTCGGGCATCGCGAGGAGTTCCTCCTCGGTCAGGTCGCGCCCGGACTTGGTCTTCCAGGCGTTGGCGAGCTTGGGGTCGGGCTTGTGAGCGTGTTTGGGGGTATCTACTGCAAGGTTGTTCATCTGTCGGGTGGGAGGCCGGGGCGGCGCAAACCGGTCGGCAAATCTCGATGTCGGGGGCGGAAGAGGGGCAGCCGCCGGAACGGCTGCATAGCGCGCGCTGGCCCTGGACGACGGCGCGGGCGCCTTCGCGGGAGCAGGGGCCGGCGCATGCGCGGCGGGTTTCGGGGCCGGAGCGGCCACGGCGGCAGGCTTGGCATGAGCCTTGGGCTGCGGCGCCGGGGCCGCCTTGACCGGGGCCTTGGCCGGCGCCTTGGCGGGGGGCTTCGGCGGCGCCGCCTTGGCTGCAGGCTTGGCCGCTGGCTTGGCCGACGGCTTGGCAGCGGTCTTGGACGCGGCCTTCGCCGGCGCCTTGGCCGCTGGCGTCTTGGCCGCGGGCTTCTTGGTGTTCGCTTGCTTTGCCGGGATCTTGCTCACGTGAGTCTCCTCGCAACGGCGGTTATACCCGCTCTGTCCACGGTCCATTCATGACCGGGGCGAATTTGGGCGCCGCGGATTGTAGCCACGTTGCGACAAAGCCGCGGCCCCTGGTTTGCCAGGAGGCGGCAAGGGCTGCCAAGCAGCCCTTGCCGCCTGCGGCGGCGAATGCACCGCACCCTCCAGCCTCCCTCCGGGAGGGAGGCTCCAGCATGAAATACGAAAGAGACCGGTGCGTCGATGGGGTCGCGGGCCTTATGCCAGGCACTGCTCCAAGCCTTGCAGGAACACGTCCTTGGGCAGGTCGATGCCGATGAAGACCATCTTGCTGGTCCTCTTCTCGCCCGGCGCCCATTTCGGGCCGAGGTCGCTGCCCATCAGCTGGTGCACCCCCTGGAAGATCACCTTCTTGTCGGTGCCCTTCATGTTCAGCACGCCCTTGTAGCGCAGCATCTTGGGGCCGTAGACCTGGACGATCGCGCCCAGGAAGTCTTCCAGCTTGGCCGGGTTGAACGGCCGGTCGGAGCGGAAGACGAAGCTCTTCACGTCGTCGTCGTGGGCGTGGTGGTGCGGGTGGTCGCAGTGTTCGCCATGTTCGTGATCATGATCATGATCGTGATGGGCGTGGTCGTGCTCGTCGGCTTTCAGGAAGTCCGGGTCGATGTCGAGCTTGGCGTTCAGGTTGAAGCCGCGCAGGTCGAACACCTCCGAAATCGGCACCTCGCCGAAGTTGACGCGGCGCTGCGG
>DASWVR010000050.1:0-5267 GCA_036401155.1 Piscinibacter sp.
CCTTCCACGTGGCGAGCAGGCCCACCAGCATGTCCAGCCCGCGCTCCATGCAGATCGCCACCCGCGTGCCCGTCGTCACCCCCTGCTCGCGCAGGTGGTGCGCCAGGCGGTTGGCCTGCGCGTCGAGTTCCCCGTAGCGCACGCAGCGCGACTCGTGCACCGCCGCCACCGCCTGCGGCGTGCGCGCAGCCTGCCGCTCGATCAGCTCGTGCACGCCACACTCGTGCGGGTACGCCGCCTGGGTCTGGTTCCAGTCGTGCAGCACGCGCCGGCGCTCCGCCGGCGGCAGCACGTCGAGCCGGTCGGCCGGTGCCGGCGCCGCCTGCTCAAGCGCCTCGACGAGCCGTTCGAGCGCGGCGTGCATCAGGTCGCAGATGCGCTGCGGATCGACCCCGGACCGCGTCTGCGCCGTCAGCACGAAGCCTTCGCCGAGGTCGCCCACCGCCAGCATCAGCGGATAGTTGGTGCGCTCCTCGGAGCCGAGGAACTCGATGCCCGACCAGGCGCGCTGCACCTCGGGTGCCGGCCCGCCCTCGCGGCCCGCATCGAACCCGTGGCGGTAGTTCAGCAGCGCACTGAACAGCGGCGTACCCGCAGGAACCGCGCTGCAGCGCTGCGCGAGCGCGAGCGGCGCATGCTCGTGGCGCAGCAGCTCGCCCATCGTCTCGTGGGTGTCGCGCAGCGCGTCCTGCACGCTGCGCCCACCCAACTGCAGCCGCAGCGGCAGCGTGTTGAGGAACAGTCCGAGCACCCGCTCGGCGCCTTCGCCCCCTCGCATGCGGCCGAACAGCACGGTGCCGAACACGACGTCGTCGCGCCCCGAGATGCGCGCCAGCACCTGCGCCCACGCGAGGTGGCACAGGCTGGCGGCGGTGACGCCCGCGGCGTTGGCGCACCGGCGCATCCGCGTGGCGAGCGCCGTGTCGACGAAGCGGTGCGTCTCCGCGATGTCGTGGCCGGTGCCCTGCACGTCGGTCAACCCGAACGGCACCGTCGGCTCCGTGACGCCGCCGAGCATCTTGCGGAAGAACGCCTCGTGCTCGTCCCGCGAGACACCGAGCCGCGCCTGCGCCACGAAGTTTCGGAATGGCAGCGGCGCAGGCAGCCTGTCTGCCGTTCCCATCAGGTGCGCCTCGATCTCGCCGCGCACCATCTCCAGCGTGGTGTGGTCCGCGACCAGGTGGTGCAGCAGCCACAGCATCAGCCAGCGGCCGCTTACCCGATCGTGCGCGACGACCGCGCGCATCAGCGGCGCCTCGCGCACGTCGATGCGGAAGCTGCGCGGATCGAAGCGCTCGGCGAGCTGCTGCGCGGCCTCGCCGCCCGCCGGGTCGACGTCGATCTCCTCGATCGGCATCACGGCATGTCGCCGCACCACCTGCACCGGCTCTGCGAGCCCCTCCCACACGATGCCCGTGCGCAGGATGTCGTGGCGCTCGATGACCGACGCCATCGCCAGCAGGTAGCGGTCGAGCTGTTCGCGCCGGTCGAAGCTGAACAGCGCCCGGGTGAGGTACAGGTCGCCTTGGCGCTCCATCAGGTGATGGAACAGGATGCCCTCCTGCAACGGCGCCAGGGGGTAGATGTCCTGCACCTCGGGCGCGCCGCCCGGCACCGCCTCGACGATGCCGTCGATCTCGGCCTGCGTGAGCTTGACCAGCGGCAGCATCTCGGGAGCGATCGCAGTGCACCCGGAAGGAATGCCGTTGGCCGGCACCCGCACGCCGCCCGGCGTGCCGCCGACCGCGGCCGCCAGCGCCGCCAGCGTCGGCGTCGCGAACAGCACGCCGACGTCGGCATGCAGGCCCGCCTCGCGCATCCGCGAGGCCACCTTCACAGCCAGAAGCGAGTGGCCGCCGAGTTCGAAGAAGTCGTCGTGGCGGCCGATGCGCTCCATCTGCAACACGTCACCCCAGATGCGCGCGATCGTCTGCTCGACCTCGCCCTCGGGTGCCTCGTAGCCTTGCCGGCCGTAGGCCTGCGCGTCCGGCGCCGGCAGCGCGGATCGATCGAGCTTGCCGTTGGCGGTGAGCGGCAGCGCGTCGAGCACCACGAAGGCCGCCGGCACCATGTAGTCGGGCAACGTGGAAGCGAGGTGCTCGCGCAGCGCTTCGGCATCGGCATCGGTGTCGGTGTCGTCGGCGAGCGTGCAATACGCCACCAGGCGCTTGTCGCCCGGCTGGTCCTCGCGCGCCAGCACCACCGCCTCGCGCAGCGCGGGATGCTGCAGCAGCCGCGTCTCGATCTCGCCCGGCTCGATTCGAAAGCCGCGCACCTTCACCTGGAAGTCGTTGCGCCCGAGGTAGTCCAGCGTGCCGTCGGGCAGCCAGCGCGCCAGGTCGCCGGTCTTGTACATGCGCTCGCCGGCCATGCCTGCGAAAGGATCGTCGACGAATCGCTCGGCGGTCAGTTCGGGCCGGTTCAGGTAGCCGCGCGCCACGCCGGCGCCGCCGATGTAGAGCTCGCCGACCACGCCGACCGGCACCGGCTGGCGATGCGCATCGAGCACGTAGATGCGCGTGTTCGCAATGGGCCGCCCGATGGGAATCGCGCGCGCCAGGTCGACTTGCGCCGGCACGTCGTGGACCACGCAGCCCACCACCGTTTCGGTCGGCCCGTATTCGTTGACGAGCCGCACGCCGGGCTGCAGCCGCCGCCACAAGCCGACCGTCGACGCGGACAGCGCCTCGCCGCCGATGACGAACAGGCCGGCGGCGCCGCGGGCGCCTTCGGACAGCAGTCGCTGGCCCAGCACGTCGAGGTGCGCCGGCGTGATCTTCACCAGGCCGCAGCCGGCACGCACCTGGGCCTCCAGACCTTCCACCTCCTGCCGTTCGGGCAGCAGGCGTACCGTGCCGCCGACGAGCAGCGGCACCAGCAGGCTGGTGACCGTCGCGTCGAAGGACAGCGAAGAAGACACCACCGCGCCGTCCACCGGCCGGTAGGCCTGTGCCGCCCACCAGAGGTAGTTGGTGACGCCACGGTGCTCCAGCATCACGCCCTTGGGTCGCCCGGTGGAGCCCGAGGTGTAGATCACGTAGGCCAGGTGCTCCGGCTCGGCTGCACGCGGCAGATCGTCCGCCGGCAGCTGCTTCCAGCGCCGCGCGTCGGAGCGCATGTCGATCAGCGGCACCTCGCCGTGCGCCGAGAGGGCCAGCCGCATGGCTGCCCGGGCCTCGGTGCCGGCGCGCGCATGGGTCAGCACGGCCACCGGCGCACAGTCTTCGCACATCGCGGCGAGGCGCGCGGGCGGAAGCGCGGGGTCGAGCGGCACGTACGCGCCGCCGGCCTTCAGCACTGCGAGCAGTCCGACCGCCATGTCGACGCTGCGCTCCAGGCACAGCCCGACGAGACGGTCGGGACCGACGCCGATCGCGCGAAGATGGCGCGCCAGCCGGTTGGCCCGTTCGTTCAGCTCGGCGTAGCTGATGCGGGAGTCCTCGAAGGCCAGTGCGACGGCGACCGGCGTGCGCTGCACCTGGGCTTCGATCAGCTCGTGCACGCAGCTCTCGCGTGGCCAGTCGGCCTGCGTCGCGTTGCAGTCGACGAGCAGGCGACGCTGTTCGTCGGCCGGCAGCAGCGGCAGCCGGTCGACGGTCCGAGCGTCGTCGGCCGCCATCCCCGCCAGGAGCTCGCGCAGGCAGGCGAGATGGCGCTCGACGGTCGAGCGGTCGAACAGCGCGCTCGCGTACTCGAGCCCGCCGCCGATTCGGCCCTGCGCTTCGAACAGGTTGAGCGCCAGGTCGAACTGGGCGGTCGCATGCGCTGCACCCAGCGGCTGCAGCTGCAGCCCCGGGAGTTCGAGCGTGCTGCCGGCGCTGCTCTGCCAGCTGAACAGCACCTGGAACAGGGGCGTGTGGGCGAGGCTGCGCGGCGGCTTGACGATCTCGACGACCTGCTCGAAGGGCAGGTCCTGGTGCGCCTGCGCCGCCACCGCCTGCGCCTTCACCCGCTGCAGCAGCTGCGCCACCGTCGGGCTGCCCGACAGGTCCACGCGCAGGGCGAGCGTGTTGGTGAAGAAGCCGATGAGTGGCTCCAGTTCCCGCCGGCTGCGGTTGGCGGTGGGCGTGCCGATCACCAGGTCGTGCTGGCCCGACAGCCGCGACAGCAGCACGGCCCAGCCGGCCAGCAGCGTCATGAACAGCGTCGTGCCGTGGCGCTGCGACAGCGCCCTCAGGCCGGCACTCACCTCGGCGTCGAGCTCGAATCCGATGGCGCCGCCGGCATGATCCTGTTCCGGCGGCCGGGGGCGGTCGGTGGGCAGTTCGAGCCGTGTCGGCGCGCCGGCCAGCGTGTCGCGCCAGTACGCGGCGTGGGCGTCCAGGACCTCGCCGCTCAGCCAGTGGCGCTGCCAGGCGGCGTAGTCTGCGTACTGGATCTCCAGCGGCGGCAGCGGGTCGTCGCCGCCCGTGCCGAACGCGCCGTACAGTGCGCTCAGCTCGTCGCTGAACACGCCGACCGACCAGCCGTCCGAGACGATGTGGTGCATCGTGACGATCAGCCCATGGTCGTCGTCGCCCAGCGTCACCAGCCGACCGCGGATCAGCGGTCCGCGTGCCAGGTCGAACTCGATGCCGGCCTCTTCGTCGACCAGCGATTGCAGGCGGGTTGCTGCATGCAGCTCGCCGCTGAAGTCGTGCTCGCGCAGCGGGAACGGCTGCGGCGGCGACACATGCTGCTGCGGTTCGCCGTCGGTCAGTCCGAACGTGGTGCGTAGCGCTTCGTGACGCTCGAGGATGCGGTCGAGCGCGCGGCGCAGCGCGACACGATCCAGCCGGCCGGTCAGTCGCAGGCTGAGGGCGATGTGATAGGCCCGGCTGGCCCCCGCCATTTGCGCCAGGAACCAGAGGCGGCGCTGTGCGAATGACAACGGCAGTGCCCGATCGCGAGGCACGACCGCAATCGGCGGCAACGCAGTGCGGGCCGCCTCGCGGATCGACTGCGCCAGCGCCTGCAGCACCGGCCGCTCGAACAGCGTGGCGAGCTCCAGCTGCACGCCCAGCGCCTGCTGCACGCGCGAGACGAGCCGCACCGCGAGCAGCGAGTGCCCGCCGAGGTGGAAGAAGTTGTCGTGGCGGCCCACGCGTTCGAGCTGCAGCAGCTCGGCCCAGATGGCCGCCAGCGTGGTCTCGATCTCGCCTTGCGGCGCCTCGAAGTCGCTGCCGGCCTGCGCTTGCGGCGCCGGCAGCGCCTGGCGGTCGAGCTTGCCGTTGGGGGTCAGCGGCAGCGCATCGAGCTTGACGAACACGCCGGGCACCATGTGCTCG
>DASWVR010000051.1:0-20081 GCA_036401155.1 Piscinibacter sp.
GCATCGATCGGCGCCATCGGCGCCGGCCGCGATGCGGCCGGCGCGGCGACAACGGTCGGCGGCACGCCCAGCGCCTGCATGAAGGCATCGGCTCGATTCAAGCCGACCGGCGTGGGCGCTTGCGGCTCGACAGGCGGCACCGGCCGGGGGTCGACCTCGCGCATCGGCTCGACCTTCGCGGGTCGCGCGAGTGCCGCTTCCGCTGGCGCCATCGCCTGCGCCGGGGGCTCCGTCGGCACGACGTGCACGGGCTCGCCACTCGGTGGCGAGGCCGCCGGGATCGACTTCGGCACCACAACGGGCGCGACCGCCACGTGATCGGCCGGCGCCACGCGCCGCGCCGTGTCGGCGGCCGGCTGAACCACCCACGGTGCAAGCACCTCGAACGGATCGAACACACCCGACCCCTGCGCCCGCGGCACGGCCAGCGCGCGCTGAATCAGGCGGTCCACGTAGTCCATCGCCTGTTCATCCGAAGGCCGCCAGCGCGCCGGCCAGCCGTTGCACCAGCGAGCGCCGCAGGCTGCGGGGCAGCGACACGATGTCCTGCAGCGACCAGCCGTAGCCGCTGGCGAGCACATGCACCTCGCCCAGCACCGCCTCGCGTTCGTCGAGCAAGCGCTGCAGAACGAACGATTGGATGTCGAAACGTGCGAGCTGCATCGCGCCGCATTCGGCGCAGCGGGTTTCCAGTTCCACGTCGATCAGCGGCGCCAGCATGTCCAGCCGCGCGCAGACGGCGGCGCGGCCCGCCGACGACTGTGCCGCGATCGAGGCGAGCAGCTGCGCAGCGCCCTCCGTCACGCCGAGCGAGGCGGCGGCGTCCTCCTCGTCGGCGCTCGGCAGCATCAAGCGGGCGCCGTCGTCGTCGAGCGTGCGCGGCGCGGTCACCGGCGCGGGCGGCGCCTGCCGGTGCAGCTGCCGCTGCAGCGCCGACAGCTCGAACGACAGGTCGTAGGGCTCGCCGCAGGCGCTGCAGTCGAGCGAAGAGACGACGCGGTCGCCCCACAAGCCACGGTGCAGCGCGGCCAGCAGGCCGTCACGGTCGCTCGCGCTCAGCGCGCCCGCGCCGCCGGGCAGTGCGTCGTCGAGCAGCCGGTCGAGCAGCTGCACCGCTGCGCGGGTGTCGACGCCGCCGAGTGCGAGCTCGTCGCCGCCCTGCGGCTCGCGCAGCCGCGCCGCCTGCGGCGAGGCGCTCGCATGGCGCAGCGGGACACGCTCGGTCCATGCCGGCATCGCCGTTCTCAGGTTTCGGCCGGCTCGGCCACGTCGACGTCGCGCACCCAGCCTTCGTTCTGCATCACGATGTGCTCGAAAGCGACGGCGTGGCCGTTGGCGTCGAGCTCGGGCAGCGCCTGGTACTCCGAGACCCAGCAGCGGAACACCTTGTAGGCCTTGGCGACCACGCCCTGCTCGTTGAGCAGCTCGATGATGATGTCCTTGCGGAAACCCTTCAGCGTGAGCACGCTGCCGCCCTCGACGCTGTAGACCTTGTTGGCCCAGTCCTCGAATTCGGGGTCGTGCGTCACGCCGCGCTCCAGCGTGATCGGCTCGAACTTCCATGTCGACGGCGAGTGCCGCGAGGTGCTGGGGTCGCCGCCCTCGCGGTGCGACACCACCTCGGTGCTGCGCTTGAGCGCCGAGACCTTGGACACGCCGGCGACGTAGCGGCCGTCCCACTTGACCCTGAATTTCATGTTCTTGTACGGGTCGAAACGGTGCGTGTTGACGGGGAACTGGGCCATGTGAGCGCTCCTCAGGTCTGGATCTGGCCGGCCATCTGCTGCAGCGTCAGCACCACGAACTCGGCGGGCTTGAGAGGCGCGAAGCCGACGACGATGTTCACGATGCCGAGGTTGCGGTCGTTCTGCGTGGTCGTGCTGGCGTCGCACTTGACGAAGTACGCGTCGCGCGGGCTCGCGCCCTGGAAGGCGCCCTGGCGGTACAGGTTGTTCATGAACGCGCCGACGTTGAGGCGGATCTGAGACCACAGCGGCTCGTCGTTCGGCTCGAAGACGACCCACTTGAGGCCGCGGTAGAGGCTCTCCTCGATGTACAGCGCAAGGCGGCGGATCGGGATGTACTTGTATTCCGAGCCGAAGCCGTCGTCGCCGTCCATCGTGCGGGCGCCCCAGTTCACGATGCCGTTGGGAAACACGCGGATGGTGTTCACCGCCTTCGGATTGAGCACGCCGTTCTGATCGTCCGAGAACTTCACCTTGACGCCGGTGACGCCGCGCAGGTCGGCCTCGGTGCCGGCGGGCGCCTTCCACACGCCGCGTGTGCCGTCGATGCGTGCCATCAGCCCGGCGATCGCGCCGCTCGGGCCGACAAAGACATCCTTGCCGGCCTCGTCGATCTTGAGCTGCGGGAAGAAGACCGCCGAGTGGTCCTTCACCAGCCCCACGCGCAGGGTGTTCACGCCGACGCTCGCGCTGGTGGCGCTTTGCTGGTCGGTCCAGTTGTCGGGCGGGTCCATCAGCAAGAAGGCGCGCCGCTTGAGGCAGAACACCGAGGCGGGCCCCCACAGCTTGCGGGTGGCGGCGTCGGAGTGGCTGCGGTCCTTGGGCAGCACCAGCAGGTTGAACAGATCCACCTCGCGGTCGATGACGAGGTAGGCGTTTTCGTAGCTCGCCGCGTCGGGCTCGATGCCGTCGTTGCCGGGGCTGCCGGCGCCCTGGAACGGACCGAAGCCGGTGATGCCGAGCGCGTAATAGCGCACGTTGGTGACGGCGCCGGCGGAGAGCGCCGGCCCCGCCACGCCGGCCAGTTCGGTCGACACCACGATCTGCGTGTTGTCGCTGCCGCTGGTGGGCGCGATGGCGAGCCGGTCGCCCCAGACCTCGGCGCTGAAGCCGAAGTCGCTGTCGGCGAGGCGGCGGTCGTTGATCGCCGCGGCGATGATCGCGAGCTTCTCGCGGATGCCGTCGCGGCCGTCGTTCTGGTTCGATGCGCTGCCGTCCTGGTACATGCGCGGCTCGGTGATCGGCGGGTCGGTCAGCGTGGCGATCGGGTGCGCGCCGGCGGCGGAGAGGTCGAGGTCGATGCCGTTGATGACCAGCGTGTCGAAGCTGCCGGCACCGGCCTGCGGCAATGCGCCGAACGCGAGCGCGTCGGACGCCAGCGTCGCGTAGCCGGTCGGCGCCGGTCGAACGCCGGCATAGCGCGAGACTTCGCGGCCGCCTTGCGCGGTGCCGAGCATCAGCGGCACCGCGCAGTCGAGGTTCGCCGCCGGGTCGATGAGCACGTCGCCGTTGGCCGACTCGATGCGCAGCAGCACGGTTGCGAGGTTGTCCTGCGCCGCCGGGCCGGCGGGGCCGACCTGCATCGTCACGGTGGTGGTCGATCCCGCGGGCAGGGCGGCGTTGATCAGCTGCTCGATGCGCCCTGGCAGGTTCGCGCGCGCCGTGGCGGGCGTGTTCAGTGGGTTGGGGTTGGTCGGGCCGGCCGGTGCGGCGAAGTCCAGGCTCGACAAGTCCACCTCGACCGACGCGTTGCCGTCGACGCTGATGCGGAACCGGTTGGTGGTGGCGGCCGCGCCGACGAGCGCCATCCACTGCGTGCGGAAGATCGCGTCGGTGCGCGCCGACACGGCGAAGCCCGATTGCGAGAAGCCGACCACGGCCGGCGGGGCGCCCTGGTCGATCAGGGTCACGAGCGCGGAGGCGCTGCTCACGATGTCGGGCGCGTAGCGCGGATGGGTCGGATCCATCGACAGGGCGACGTAGTTCTCGATGCCGCTGCGCTGCAGCGCGCCGGTGGAGGTCTTGGTCCAGCGGAACACCTCGAGATTGAAGGTGGCCTCGGGCAGCTGCGTGTTGTACGAGACGGCGAGCCGGATGTCGTCGCCGAACAGGCCCGCCGACTTGGCCTCTACCTGCAGGACCGGGAAAGTGTTGGTGTCGTTGCTCAGCATGACCGAGGCCGCCAGCGCGTTGCGCGCGATGCGCATCACGTAGCACTGGGTGCCGCCGTTGGTGAAGAACAGCTTGACGGCGCGCATCAGGTCGCCGCCGGCGTCCGCCGCGCTGAAGTTGCGCACGAAGTCCTCGTAGCTCAGGCACTGCACCGGCACGTTCATCTGGCCGGTTTTGGCGCGCCCGATGAACATGCCGATGGAGGTGCCGACCCCGACGATGGTGCGCACGCCGCTGGCGATCTCCTGCACGTAGACACCTGGGTAACTCACTGCGACTGGCATGCACGCCTCCTGCTGTTGAGTGGACTGGATCTGCGGCCGGGGAACCCGCGCGCGCTGGACGACGCCGCGCGGGGCACCCAGGGGCTCAGGACGGCCCCGATCGCGCCTCGTCGGACAGGCGGTAGCGCACCCGGCCGTCGGCGGCGCGCTGCGACACCACCACGCCGCGCTCGATCAGCCAGGCGAGCGCCTGCTCCACCAGCGACGGCGACGTCGACGCAGTGCTCAGCCACCATCGGCAAATGCCCTCCAGCGTGTCCGACGCATGGGGATGCTGCAGCCAGTACGCCGTGAGTTCCTGCACTGCGGGATACCGGGCATCGGTCGCATCCATCCACCACCTTTGTCGGTTGGCGCCCTGGCTTCGCAAGTCATGTGCCGGCGTGTCCCGCTTGCCTTGTGCGCGGCGGTGCCCCCGGCGCGCGGCGTGGCGCGCCCTGCGGGCATGGTTCATTTGCTCCGGTGCCGCGCAGCCGAGCGCTGCGGTTCACCGGGCGTCGAGGGGGAAGGGCGGCGATGTCCGATGGGTGGACGAAGTTGTCCGGGTGGAAGTCCGGATGGCGTCGACGCCTGTCCCATACCCAGTACTCCGTTCGCCCTGAGCTTGTCGAAGGGCTGGCTGACATGGCAGCGGGGCTTCGGCAGGCGCAGCCCGACCCTTCGGCAGGCTCAGGGCGAACGGTCCTGGCCTTCAGTTCATGCCGCCGCGGTAGCGCGCGGCATCGATGGCATGCCGCCGCAGCAGCTCGAAGAATGCGCGACGGTTCTTGCGGGCAGAGCGCGCGGCGCGGGTGATGTTGCCTTCGCTTTGCGCCAGCAGCTGCTCGAGGTACTGGCGCTCGAACGCCTCCACCGCGCGTGCCTTGGCTTCGCGAAACGAGACGGGGCCTTCTTCGGCCGGCGCGGCGCCGTCGAGTTCGATGTCGCCGGCTTGCACCGAGGGGCCTTCGGCGAGCAGCACGGCGCGGTGCAGCACGTGTTTGAGTTCGCGCACGTTGCCCGGCCACGCATGCTCCTGCAGGCAGCGAAGCGCCGCCGGCGTGATACCGACCAGGTGGCGCCCGGCCTCGCGGTTCGCCAGCTCCAGGAAGTGCATCGCCAGCATCGGAATGTCATCCCGACGTTCGCGCAGTGGAGGCAGGGTCAGATTGAGCACGTTGAGGCGGAAGAACAGGTCCATGCGGAAACCGCCGGCGAGCGCCGCCAGGCGCAGGTCGCGGTTGCTCGCCGCAATCACCCGCACGTCCGCTTGGCGCACCCTGCTCTCGCCGACGGCGCGGTACTGCTTGTCCTGCAGGAAGCGCAGCAGCTTGGCCTGCGCGGCCAGCGGCATCGAGTCGATCTCGTCGAGAAAGAGGGTTCCCCCTTCGGCTTCATGAACCAGCCCTTGGCGCGCGCCGACGGCATGGGTGTATGCGCCGCGCACGTGGCCGAACAGCTCGTCTTCCACCAGGTCGGCGGGGATGGCCGCGCAGTTGATCGCCACCCACGGCCCGCGTGCGCGCGCCGAGCTGTAGTGGATCGCCTGCGCGCAGACCTCCTTGCCGGTGCCGGTTTCGCCGAGCAGCAGCACGCTCGCGTTGGACGCCGCCATCGACGGCACGCGCCTGAGCATCTTCTGGAACTCGGGCGTGCTGCCGATGAGCCGGGAGCCGAGGCCGCCGGGCGGGGTGTCACCGTCCGCTGCGAGCTCGGCCGAGCGCGCCAAGCCGGTGTCCCAGCCGAGAGCCCGGCTCACGCGCAAGCGGATCTCCGCGTCCGAACTCGACAGCATCGCGAAGTCGAAGGCGCCGCTCAGCACCAGCGTCGCCAGTTCGTCGTCGCCGACATCCAGCGAGAACACGATCAAGGGAGCGCCCGGCCACACCCGATGCAGCGTGCCCATCGTGGTGCAGCAGCGCGACACGCCCTGCGAGCCGGCCAGCAGCACGACGGCCGCCGGGGCCGGTTCGGCGGCGCCCTCGGCATCGCCGCCAGGATCCACTCGGGAAGCTCTCTCGCCGCTGAAGCGGCGAACGTGGCACGGCCCCAGCGCGGCCAGCAGCCGGCTCACGCGGTCGCACACCTCGGGGTCGTCGACGAACGAGCGCAGCTGCAGGCAAAGCAGGTCTCGGGCGGCCGTTGCCGCCGGAGGGTCGCCCGCGCGCGCTGCCGCGGGGCGCAGGGAACGTGTTGCGTCGACCATGTCGACCTCCCTGGCTTCTTGTGAGAGCCGATTCTGGGCAAGGGCCTGGGCATCACCCATCCCTAAGCTGAAGGCGGCACGCCCGACGAATGTCAGGCAGCGGCGGCGACGCACTTCCTGACCGTCTCCCACGTGCGCGTCGTGACGCCGCTGCCGAAGGTCTTCTCGATCAGCGTCATGAACGCCGGGCCGCGCGGGCTCGGGACGTAGGCGCAGAGGATCTCGCCGCCGCGCATGGCGAGGATGCTCGCGCCCTCTACTTCGATCGGGAGCGCGAGCCGCTGCGCTTGCGCTTGGCGCATGAAGGTGACGACACGCTTGGCGTTCGCCGGCAGGCGGAACTCGGCGTACGGGTCGGCCTCGAGCAGGGCTTGCAGCGCAGCCACAGGCCGCACGATCGTCGGAAAGGCGCGCTCGAGTTCCTTCGCCATCGCCGCCTCGGCGCCGCGTTCGAGGGTGCCGGGGGATGCGGACCGCGCGCTGAACACGACGTTGCCGCTCGCGAGCACGGTCTTCACGTCGGTGAAGCCGGCCGACTCGAAGCAGCGCCTGAGCTGCGGCATCTTCGCGTTCATCGGGCTCACGCCGCGCAGAAAGGCAACGTAGCGTGTCATGGCTTGCTCCTCGTTCCAGGGTCGGGTTCCGCCCACATTGGGCACATTCGCGGTGAGGGCGCTATCCTGCGCCCGGCGGGGCGAGGGGCACCGCCCGCAACGCCGTCGGCTGCACGGCCTCGGAGAGCTTGAACGATGAGCGGGTCATTCTGGGGTGGCATTCTGCTGGCGCTGGTGATCGTGCAGATCCTGGTGATCTGGTCGATCCGTCGCCACCGCGACCCGTCGCTGAAGATCCAGTGCGACCAGCCGATCGACGGGCTCCTCCCGAGCCTGTCGGGGCTGACGCTGGGCACGGCGGTGCCGGGCAACAGCGTCGAGGTGCATGAAAACGGCGCCTTCTTCGACGTGCTCATCGAGCGCATCGAGGCAGCGCGCCGCTCGGTGCATTTCGAGACTTTCCTGTGGAAGGACGGCCAACTGGGCCGGCGACTGGCCGACGCGCTGATCGCACGAGCCCATGCCGGGGTGCAGGTGCGCGTGCTGCTGGACGCGCAGGGCTGCAAGAAGGTCGGCAAGGATGTGGTCGAACGCATGCGCAACGCCGGCTGCCGGGTGACGTTCTTCCACAAGAAGGCCTTGCGCAACATCGGCGTCCTGAACGATCGCGACCACCGCAAGATCTGCATCATCGACGGCAAGGAGGCGTTTGCCGGCGGCCATTGCGTGGTCGACGAGTGGCTGGGCAATGCCGAGGACGGGCAGCACTACGCCGATGTCAGCGTCCACCTGCGCGGGCCGATCGTGCACAGCCTGCAAGGCGCCTTCAGCGAGAACTGGGCCGGCGAAACCGGTGAGCTGTTTCTCGGCGACGAGCATTTCCCGGAACTCGAGCCGGCCGGCAACGTTCGCATGCACGCCGTGTTCGCCAAGCCGGAGAACTCCGCGCCGGCCGTCAAGATCCTGCACCACACGGCGATCTGCCTGGCGCGCCGGCGCATCTGGATCCAGAACCCCTACTTCATCCCCGAGCCCGATGCGATCGAGGCGTTCGGCGGCGCCGTCAAGCGCGGCGTCGACGTGCGCGTGCTGATGCCGTCGACCAGCGGATCGGACAACCCCATGGTGCAGCACGCCGGGCACCGCAACTTCGAGAAGCTGCTGAAGTGCGGCGTGAGGCTGTTCGAGTACCCGCACACACTGCTGCATCAGAAGATCATGACCGTCGACGGCGTGTGGAGCGCCATCGGCTCCAGCAACTTCGACGACCGCAGCTTCGAGATCAACGACGAGATCAGCCTGTCGATCGCCGACGAGGCGCTGGCTGCGCGGCTCGATGCGATCTTCGAGAAGTACGTCGAGCGCGCGCAGGAGATCAAACTCGAGGCATGGACGCGCCGCGGCTGGTGGCACAAGTTGAAGGACAACACCTTCTACATGTTGAACGAGCTGCTGTGAAGAGGCGGCGCGACGGCGGGCCGTGCTTCAAGCCGGCCTGGACATCGCCTTCACGAGGGCGGTGACCATGCTGCGCGGCACGAACCGCGGGCTTTGCGCCATCAGCCAGTTCATCGCGCCGGGGATATGGACGCGCCGGCCACGCTGCATGGCCCGGTAGCCCGATCTGGCGACCGCCTCGGCGGTGGGCAGCTCCTTGCCCTTGACCAGGGCCGAAGCGTGCATGTCGGCCTTGTCCTGAAAGCCCGAGGCCGTGGGACCGGGGCACAGCGCCGTCACCGTGACCCCCGTGTCCTTCAGCTCCTCGGCGATCGCCTCGGAGAAGCTCAGCACGAAGGCCTTCGTCGCGTAGTACACCGCCATGTAGGGGCCCGGCTGAAAGGCGGCGGTCGACGCGGTGTTCAGTATCTTGCCGCGTGTGGCGATCAGGTCGGGCATGAACAGCTTGGTGAGCGCGACGACCGTGGACATGTTGAGCTGCATCATCGCCAGCTCCGGCGCCAGCGCCGACCCTTTGAACTCGCCGAATGCGCCGTAGCCCGCGTTGTTCACCAGCGCGCTGATCGTCAGACCCCGAGCATGAACGTCCGCATGCAGCTGCGCGGCGCCCTCGGGGGTTTGCAGGTCGGCGCCGATGACGGTGACGCGCACACCGTGGCGCTGTTCGAGGTCACGGGCCAGTGCTTCCATCTTGCCGACGCTGCGGGCGGCCAGCACGAGCTGATGGCCGTCGCGCGCGAACTGCTCGGCGAGTGCCTTGCCGATGCCCGAGGATGCGCCCGTGATCAATGCGGTGCGCGCAGGAATGGTGTGATGGGTCATGTCGTGATTCCTATTGGTTTAATCATATAGACGGATTGGGAAAATGAAGCGGCACCACGGTGCCGCAGGAGGCGGAGTTGGATCGATGATTCAGGTGCAGGACACCTCCGCCTGTTCGACCAGCCGGCGCAGATCGCCCAAGGCCGAGTCGAGCGCCAGGCGGTAGAAGTTCTCGCGCGAGACCCGCTCCAGCGTGATCAGCCCGGCGTGCAGCAGCACCTTGAGGTGGTGCGAGATGGCCGGGCGCGACAGCGGCATGCGTTCGGCAATCTGGTTGACATTCAAGTGCTCGTCCTGCGCCAGCAGCATGATGATGTCCTGGCGGTACTTGTCGCCGAGCGCCAGGAAAACGGGTGCGCACGCGCGAAAGCTCAACAGCACGTCGTCGAGCGTGACCTGGGGCGCCTTCGGGGTTTTTTTGCTCATGTGTTTAACCGGTTAAACGCATTATGCACGAGCAAGGGCGACGACGCAAGGGGAGCGGCGCACCGCCGCTTCATGCCCGCGGGCAGGCGCCCGGTGACGACCCCCGCAGCTTGACCCATCGGCTGCCGATGTTTGGTACGCTGCGTCGACGCCGGAGCCGCCCGCCATGACCACACCACCCCACGCCGCATCGCTCGCGCCGACCGCGCTGATCGACAGCGACCATCCCGCGGTCGTCGCATTCGCCGAGCGGCACGCACGCGGCGCCGACGACCGCGAGCGTGCCGTCGCGCTGTACCACGCCGTGCGCGACGAGTTCCGCTACGACCCGTACCGCATCGATCTGTCGGCCGAGGGCATGCGGGCGAGCCGGGTGATCGAACAGGGTTTCGGCTGGTGCGTGCCGAAGGCGGCGCTCATGGCAGCGGCCGCGCGCGCGGCCGGCATCGCGGCGCGGGTGGGGTATGCCGACGTGCGCAACCACCTGTCGACCGACCGCATGCGCCGCGCGATGCAGACCGACCTGTTCATCTGGCACGGCTTCACCGAGCTGTGGCTGGACGGCCGCTGGGTCAAGGCCACGCCGGCGTTCAACATCGATCTGTGCGAGCGCTTCGGCCTGCTGCCGCTCGAGTGGGACGGGCGCAGCGACTCGCTGTACCACCCGTTCGATTGCGAAGGCCGGCGGCACATGGAATACGTCGCGGAGCGCGGCAGCTACGACGACATGCCGCTCGATCGCATCGTGAGCGACTTCGTGCGCGCCTACCCGGCCTGGGAAGGGCTCGCGGCGGCCGGCGTGAGCTTCGACGCCGACGTGCGGCGGGAGACGCCATGAACGATGCCCCGGCGCTCGGGAGCATTCCGCCCGGCTTTGCGCCGATGCCCGCCGGCGGCGAGTTCATCGCCGCCAACGGTCCGATCTACCTGCTTCACGAAGGCGAGCTCGTGCAGCTCGGGTTCCGCGTCGAGGCGCGTCACACCAACCCGCTCGGCATCTGCCACGGCGGCATGATGGCGAGCTTTTGCGACATGCTGCTGCCGATGACGGCGCACCGGCGGGTGAAGGAGATCGCGCAGCGTTTCCTGCCCACCATCAGCCTGCAGATCGACTACCTCGCGCCGTCGCCGCTGGGCGCCTGGGTGCAGGGCGAGGCCCAGGTGCTGCGCACCACGCGCACGATGGTGTTCGCGCAAGGCCTGGTCACGGCCGACGGCGTGCCGGTGGCGCGTGCGAGCGGCATCATGAAGATCGGGCCGCATTTCAGTGGCCTCGGTGAAGCCGCGGGCTGACGTCGCTCAGCTCGGCCGCCGCGCCTGCGGGCACTTCACCTGGGTGATCTCGCGCCGTCCGCCATCGACGCGCACGGCGGTCAATTGGCCACCCCAGACACAACCGGTGTCCAGCGCCAGCAGGTCCGGCCGGTTCACGAGGCCGAGCGTCGACCAATGCCCGAACGCGATCGGCACCCCCTGGGTCTTGCGATTCGGCGCTTCGAACCACGGCACGTGGTCGAGCGGCGCGCCGGCGGCGCCTTCCTTGGCCTTCAGTTCGAGGCGACCGTCGGCATCGACGAAGCGGATGCGCGTCAGCACGTTGACGGTGAAACGCAGCCGATCGTTGCCGCGCAGCGCGTCGTCCCAGCGCGAGGGCTCGTTGCCGTACATCACGCGCAGGAAGTCGCGCATGTCGTCGCCCTGCAGGTGGCGTTCCACTTCCGACGCGAGCTGCAGCGTGAGCGCCAGGTCCCATTGCGGCACCACGCCCGCATGCACCATCAGCCAGCCCTGATCGTGCACCGCGAGCCGGTGCTGGCGCACCCAGGCGATCCACTCGTCGCGCTGCGGCGAGTCGAGGATGTCGGCGATCGTGTCGTCGCCATGCGCCGGCCGCACGCCGTGCGCGACGGCCAGCAGGTGCAGGTCGTGGTTGCCGAGGAGGCAGGTGGCGGCGCTGCCGAGCCCGCGCAGGCGCTTGAGCGTCGCCAGGCTTTGCGGGCCGCGGTTGACCAGGTCGCCGAGCACCACCACGTGGTCGCGCGAGGGCGAGAAGCCGATCTCGGCCAGCAGCCGATCGAAGGCGTCACAGCAGCCCTGGACGTCGCCGACGATGTAGTGCATAGGACTTTCACGGGGGAAATGGCCCGTCCGAAGCGGTCGCGCCGTCGTGCGATTCTGCTACGCTAGCCCGCTCATCGCCTCGCACGCCCCGCATGGACGTTGCCTTACTCGTATTCCTCATCCTCCTGAACGGCATCTTCGCGATGTCCGAGATGGCCCTCACGGCCAGCCGCAAGGCGCGGCTGCAGGTGATGGTGGAAGCAGGCGAGGGCGGCGCGCAGGCCGCGATGGACCTGCACGAGAACCCGACCAAGTTCCTTTCGGTGGTGCAGATCGGCATCACCTCGATCGGCGTGCTCAACGGCATCGTCGGCGACGCGGCCTTCTCCCAACCGTTTTCGCACTGGCTGGTCGCCAACACGCCGCTCGAGCAACGCGGCGCCTCGATCGCGGCCACCGCGATGGTGGTGATCACGATCACCTTCTTCACCATCATCTTCGGCGAGCTGGTGCCCAAGCGGCTCGGCCAGATCTACCCCGAGACGGTGGCGCGCCTGGTGGCGCCGCCGATGGAGTGGCTGTCGCTGATGGCGCGGCCCTTCGTCATGCTGCTGTCGGTGTGCACCGAGGGCACGCTGCGCCTGCTCGGCATCCGCGGCGGCGTCGGCCGGGCGGTGACTGAAGAAGAGATCGCCGCCAGCCTCGAGGAGGGCGTGGATGCCGGCGTGATCGAGGAGCAGGAGCATCAGATGGTGCGCAACGTGTTCCGTCTCGACGACCGGCAGGTCGGCTCGATGATGATCCCGCGCGCGGAGATCGTCTGGCTCGACGCGGCGGCCACCTCCGACGAGGTGTTGCAGGTGCTGAGCAACGAGGAGCATTCGCGCTACCCGGTGTGCCGCGGCGGGCTCGACGATGTGCTGGGCATCGTGACGGCGCAGAGCCTGCTGCAGCAGCTGATGCAGGGCCGGCCGCTGTCGCTCAGCGAGAAGCTGCAGGCGCCCGTGTTCGTGCCCGAGACGCTGTCGGGCATGGAGCTGCTGGACCACTTCCGCGCCTCGGGCGCGCAGCTCGTGTTCGTGGTCGACGAATACGGCGAGGTGCAGGGCGTGATCACCGTGCGCGATGTGCTGGAGGCGATCACCGGCGAGTTCACGACACCGGCGTCCGAAGACTCGTGGGCGGTGCAGCGCGAAGACGGCAGCTGGCTGTTCGACGGGCTGATCCCGGTGCCCGAGCTGAAGGACCGGCTCGACCTGAAGGAGCTGCCCGAGGAAGACCGCGGGCGCTACAACACGCTGGCCGGCATGATCATGCTGCTGCTCGGCCGCCTGCCCGCCACCACCGACTCGGTCGAGTGGGAAGGCTGGCGTTTCGAAGTGGTCGACCTCGACGGCAAGCGTGTCGACAAGGTGCTCGCGCGCGCCGTGCCGCCCGACGCCGCATGAAGGCGCGCGCTGCGCGCCGCCTCGCACTCACCAGGAGCCCCACGTGATCAATTCCGCCCTCTACCGCGAACCGGTGCTGCTCGATTCCAAGCTTCACCGCCAGAAGAGACTCAAGGGCCTGAGCGACTTCGGCGTGACGCGCAACATGCACGCCGTGTTCCTCACCGCGACCGAGTTCCCGCAGGCCGCGCTCGACTTCCCGATCATCTTCATCAACACCGGCGAGCGGCTCGAGAGCGGCAAGCCGATGGTGTCGCCGGTGGCGCTGATGGGGCTCACGGCGGGCGAGAACCTGCGCGTCACCGCCGAGGGGCGCTGGGACGCGCGTTACGTGCCGGCCTTCATCCGGCGCTTTCCCTTCCTCACCGCCGGCGTCAAGGGCAGCGACGCGCCGGGTGTCTTCGTCGACGCCGCCTGGAGCGGCTTCAGCGACACCGAGGGCGAGCCCCTGTTCGACGAACAGGGCCAGCCCACCGAGGCGCTGAAGCGCGCGATGGACTTCCTGCAGCGCTTCGACGACGAGCAGAAGCGCACGCGCCGCTTCTGCACGCGCCTGATCGAACTCGACGTGCTGAAGGAAATGCAGGCCGACGCCACCATGCCCAGCGGCGAGAACATCAAGATCGAGGGCTTCCTGACGGTCGACGAGGAGAAGCTGAACGCGCTGCCCGATCCCGTGGTGCTGGAGCTGCACCGCAACGGCATGCTGATGCTGCTGCAGGTGCACCTGATCTCGCTGGCCAACGTGCGCGACCTGGTCGAACGCAAGGCGCTGCGCATGGCGGCGGCGCCGGCTACGGCGACGGCCTGAACGGTGGATCCCCTGTCCCGAAAGCGGCCCTGAACCGCCGGCCGGTTCGTAGAATGTGAGCATGGTGCCCGACATCGAACTCCGCCGCTCCCAGCTCGACGAGCTGTGTCGCCGCATGGGCGTTCGTCGGCTGGAGGTGTTCGGGTCTGCGGCACGGCACGATTTCGACAACGCGTCCAGCGACATCGATTTCCTGGTCGAGTTCGAGCCCGACTCCGGGCGAAGCGCGCTGGAAACGTACTTCGGCCTCAAGGACGAGCTTGAAGCGCTCTTTGCGCGGCCAGTTGACCTCGTGATGCCGGCGGCGATACGCAACCCCTACATCCGAGCCGAGATCGACCGCGCGAAGCAGGTGGTCTATGCGGCGTGATCCTCGCGCGTACCTTTGGGATGTGCGTGAGGCGAGTCGCCGCATTACCGAGTTCGTCGAGGGCATCGGCCTCGAGGAGTTTTGCGACGACGCCTTGGTTCGCTCCGCTGTCGAGCGCCAGTTCGAGATCGTCGGCGAGGCGCTTTCGCAACTGGCGAAGGTGGATCCGGTGTTGGCGTCGCGCGTTCCGGAGCACCGCCGGATCATTGCGTTTCGCAACGTGCTGATTCATGGCTACGCGGCGCTGGATCACCCACTGGTCTGGCGAGTCATCCAGGAAGACCTGCCCACGCTCGGGGCTGCTGTTGACGCTCTGCTGACTGCACTGGGCTCGGCCGCGCACGACTAGCGAGCTTCAGCGGCGCTCGGCCCGCATGTCAGCGTTCGACTCCAATCGCTCTGCGCAGACGAGAGCGGCCGGCAGCGCGCCCGCACTTCACCGCGCCGGCCACCCCAGCTGCTTCGACAGTGCCTTCGCATGGCGCCGCAGCAGGGTGGCCACCGCGCCGTCGAAGCGTGAATCGAAGATCGCCGACGGGCCGATGGCGGTGAGCGTCAGCACCAGCTTGCCGGTGGGGTCGAACACCGGCGCGGCCATGGCGCTCACGCCCGAGACGGCGGCGCCGATCACGCGGCTCACGCCTTGTTCGCGCACCCGCGCGAGCTCGGTCGCGAGCTCGCCGTCGATCTGCGGCTCGAGCGCGGCCGGCACCGCGCGGCCCTGGCGCCGCAGCTCCGCGGCCTGCTCGTCGGCCAGCGTCGCGAGCACCGTCTCGCGCGGCAGGTGCGCGGCGAACATCAGCCCCGAGGCCGTGCCGCGCAGCGTCAGCACGGCGCCGTGACGCATGTTGACGTGCACGTCCGACGGGGGTTCTTCGATGCGCACGATGGTCGCGCCGCGGGTGCCCCAGACGGCGATCGCCACCGTGTGGCCGATCGCCTGCGCCAGCTCGGGCAGCACGGCCGTGGCCAGGCGCACCGGGTCGAACTGCTGCAGGCTGATCAGGCCCAGCTCCAGCGCGAGCGGGCCGAGCCCGTAACGCCCGCTGTTTTCCTCCTGCGCGATCAGCCCCAGCTTGCCGAAGCTCACGAGGTAGGGATGCGCCTTCGCAGGCGTCATGCCGGCCTCGCGTGCGAGGTCCTTCAGGGCCATCGTGCGGCCCCAGTGGGCGAGCGCCAGCAGCAGGCGTCCGCCGACCTCCACGCTCTGGATGCCACGCGGGGCGCGGGGCGCGGCAGCCGCCGGCGCGGCGGCGGGAGTCTTGCGCGGAGATGCCATGCCGGCATTGTACGTAAACGAATCGATTACACATTGACGAACGATACGGGATAAGATGCGACCCTTCCCCTCGCCCCCGTCATCCCGGCGTACGCCGGGATCCATGCTGGAACGCTGCTGACGATCGAAGATGGATTCCGGCGTTCGCCGGGATGACGTCGAGGGCTGGCGGCAACAATCCATGCGCAACCCGATTCGCTCGAGGCTCATCCCATGACCACACCCACTGCGGCGCCGCACCACCCATCCGGCTTCGGCAACCAGCTCAGCAGCGAAGCCGTCGAGGGCAGCTTGCCGATCGGGCGCAACAGCCCGCAGAAGCCTCCGCGCGGCCTCTATGCCGAACTGCTGTCGGGCACCGCGTTCACGGCGCCGCGCGCGCTGAACCTGCGCACCTGGCTGTACCGGCGCCGGCCGTCGGTGCTGTGCGGCGCCTACCAGCCGGTCGAGCAGCCCTGGCTGAAAACCGGCAGCCGCGACGGCGTGGCCGCGCCGCCCAATCCGCTGCGCTGGAACCCGATCGCGATTCCCGATCAGCCGCTGGACTTCGTCGACGGCCTGCGCACCGTGGTCGTCAACGGCGACGCCGACGCGCAGACCGGCATCGCCGCGCACCTGTACCTCGCCAACCGCTCGATGGACCGAAAGGCCTTCGTCAACGCCGACGGCGAGATGCTGCTGGTGCCGCAGCAGGGCGCGCTGACCCTCACCACCGAACTCGGCGTGCTGCAGGTCGCCCCCGGCGAGATCGCGCTGCTGCCGCGCGGCATGGCCTTCAGCGTGGGCGTCGACGGGCCGTCGCGCGGCTATGTCTGCGAGAACTACGGCGCGCACTTCCGGCTGCCCGAGCTGGGCCCGATCGGCAGCAACGGCCTGGCCAATGCACGCGACTTCCTCGCCCCCACCGCTGCCGTCGACGATCGCCCCGGCGCCTGGCAGCTGGTCAAGAAGTACGGCGGCGCGCTGTGGTCGGCGCCGGCCGACGCCTCGCCGTTCAACGTTGTCGCGTGGCACGGCAACCTGGTGCCCTTCAAGTACGACACCGCGAACTTCATGACCATCGGCTCGATCAGCTTCGACCACCCCGACCCGTCGATTTTCACGGTGCTGACTTCGCCGTCGGACACGCCGGGCACCGCCAACTGCGACTTCGTCATCTTCCCGCCGCGCTGGATGGTCGCCGAAGACACCTTCCGCCCGCCGTGGTACCACCGCAACCTGATGAGCGAGTTCATGGGCCTGGTGCACGGGCAGTACGACGCCAAGCCCGAGGGCTTCAAGCCGGGCGGCATGAGCCTGCACAACTGCATGGTGCCGCACGGGCCCGACACCGAGGCCTTCGAGAAGGCGTCGAGCGCCGAACTCGCGCCGCACAAGCTGGACGACACGCTCGCCTTCATGTTCGAAAGCCGCTGGCGTTTCCATCCGACCGAGTTCGCGCTCGGCTGCGGCGCGCTCGACACGGCCTACGCCGACTGCTGGCGCGGCCTGAAGGACAACTTCCGATGAACGCGCCGGTGGACCTCACGCACGATCCCGCGCTGCACAGCTGGGTCGACTCGGCCAACGACCCGGCCACGGAGTTCCCGATCCAGAACCTGCCGTTCGGCTGCTTCCGCCGACTCGGCGAAGACGACGAAGCCTGGCGCCTCGGCGTGGCCATCGGCGACCAGGTGCTCGACCTGCGCGCGGCCCTGCTGGCGGGCCTGCCGGTCGAACCGATGCTGGGAACGCACACGCTCAACCACTTCATGCTGCTCGGCGCGCCGCGCTGGCACAAGACGCGCCAGGCGCTGAGCCGCGCGCTCGCGGCCGGCAGCGAGTCGCAGGGCGCGCTGCGCGCCTGCCTGGTGCCGCAGCGCGAGGTCGAACTCACGTTGCCGTGCAGCATCGGCGACTACACCGACTTCTACACCGGCATCCACCACGCCACCGCGGTGGGCAAGCTGTTTCGCCCAGACAACCCGCTGCTGCCCAACTACAAGTGGGTGCCGATCGGCTACCACGGCCGCTCGTCGAGCATCCGCACCAGCGGCCATGCCTTCCATCGGCCGCTGGGCCAGACGGCGGGCGAGGGCGGCACGCCACGTTTCGGCCCCTCGCAGCGGCTCGACTACGAACTCGAGCTCGGCGTGTTCGTCGGCTCGCTGAACCACCTCGGCGAGCCGCGCACCATGGAGCAGGCCGAGGCCGACTGGTTCGGCCTGGTGCTGCTCAACGACTGGTCGGCGCGCGACGTGCAGGCCTGGGAGTACCAGCCGCTCGGCCCCTTCCTCGCCAAGAACTTCGCGTCGACGATCTCGCCGTGGATCGTCACACGCGACGCGCTGGCGCCGTTTCGCGCCGCCTTCGTCCGCCCGGAGGGCGATCCGCAGCCGCTGCCCTACCTCGACTCGGCGGCCAACCGCGCACACGGCGCGCTCGACGTCACGCTCGAGGTGTGGCTGCAGACGCCATCGATGAACGAGCCGCACCGCCTCACGCGCAGCAACTTCCGCGACGCCTACTGGACCGTGGCGCAGCTGCTCGCGCACCACAGCAGCAACGGTTGCAACCTGCAGCCGGGCGACTTGCTGGGCAGTGGCACGCAATCGGGGCCGGGCGAAGGCGAGGGCGGCTCGCTGCTGGAGCTGACGCACGGCGGCAAGCAGCCGATCGTGCTGCCCAGCGGCGAGTCGCGTGTCTTCCTGCAGGACGGCGACACGGTAATCCTGCGCGGCGCGGCCGAGCGCGAGGGCTGCCGCCGCATCGGCTTCGGCGAGTGCCGCGCCACGGTGCTGCCGGCGCGCGCTCCCACGCCGGTGTGAACGCCGCTGCACGACGGGGGCGAGGGGAGCGGCCCGCGCCGTGCCGTCACGTCCTGCGGTCGGCGCCGTCGTGCGGATCCTGCATGCCGGCGACGAGGTGCGTGAGCCGCTGCACGCTCTCGCCGGCGTTGCGCGCGAGTTCGGGCAGCGCCAGCCGCAGCGCCGCCAGTCCGATCGCCAGTTTGTGGCGTTCGATCAGTTCGCCTTGCCGCGGCGCGCCGGCGGCGATTGCCGCATCGGCCGATTCGTAGGCCTCGACCAGCCCCAGCAGGTCGCGCGCGCACTGGGTCAGCCTGTCGATGCCGGCGCGGGCGGCGGCCGTTGGCTCGATGAACTCGTGCGCGCTGCCGGCAGCCCGCTGCGCCTGCGCCAACTGCTGTCGTGCGATGTCGAGTTCGCCGCGGCTGGCGGCGAGCTCCGCGCGGGCCCGCTGCAGATCGGCGCGCAAGGCAGCGTCGGCCGCCGGCGCGGCCAGGCTGTCGGCGACCCGGCGCGCCTCGATGCGCGCCATGTCCCAGCGCCAGCAGCGGTGGTGGTGGTCGAAGGCGATCAGGTCCTGCGCATGCAGCTCGCGCAGCACGCGGTGGCAGTCCCGCGGATGGCCTTGTGTCTCGGCGAACACGCGGCGCGCCAGCGCGGCCGTGCGCGCGGGCTCGCAGTGCAAGGTGTCGGCGAGCAGCCGTTCGATGTCGGCCGGCCGCAGCGGCCGCAGCGTCAGGCGCTGCAGCATCGCGCCGCGGCGATCGAGGCGCGACAGCAGCGCCGCCAGCGGGTGGCCGTCGTGCAGGTCGTCCTGGCGAAAGACGGCGATCAGCAGCAGCCGCGCGAGCCGCGGCCCGGCGAGCAACGGCTCGATGAAGGCGAGGCTCGCGGCATCGGCCTGCTGCAGGTCGTCGAGCACGAGCACCTGCGGGTGCGCCGGGCTCGCATCGCAGTCGAGCAGCACGCGGGCGATCTGCCGCTGCGAGCCGGCGCTGCAGGCGACCCAGTCGAGCCGTGCGCCGCGCGCGGCGGCATGTGCACGCAGCGCCTGCACCAGCGCCGTCTTGCCGACACCGGCGTGGCCGCAGACCAGCATCACTTCGGTGCGGCCATCGGCCGTCACCCGGTCGACGGCGTGCTGCAGCAGCCGCTGTTCGCCTTCGCGGCCGCACAGGCGGTGCGACGGCTGGAAACGGTCGCTGATGTCGTCGGTGCCGAGCACGAAGGGACCGAGCCGCTGCCCCGCCTCCAAGGCGTGCAGGCAGCGGTGCAGGTCGTGCAGCAGGCCGTGGGCGCTCTGGTAGCGGTCTTCGGGCAGGGGAGCGAGCAGCTTGGCGGCGATGCCGGCCACCGCGTCGGCGACGCGCGCTTCGACCGTGCCGCCGTTGGCGTGAGGCCCGCTCAGCATGCGCTGCAGCAGTACACCGAGCAGGTAGAAGTCGCAGCGGTGATCCGGCTCGCGGTTCGAGCCGGCGGTCTGCTCGGGCGCCTGGTATGGCGCGTCGCTCACGCTGCACAGCGGGTCGGACGGATCGGCGAGCAGCACCGAGTCGGCGCCGGCCGAGAGCCGCAGCGCCGCCGGCCGCAGGCGCCCGTGCCAGCGCCCGGCGTCGTGCAGCACGCCGACTGCCTGCGCCGCGCCGGCAACGATGCGCAGGCTGCGCACCAACGGCAGCG
>DASWVR010000052.1:0-9070 GCA_036401155.1 Piscinibacter sp.
TGTCGCGCGTGGCCGCGCTCAACGCCTTGGCACGCCGCCTCGTGCGTGTGACCTTCGCGCTGTTCAAGACCAACACTTCCTTCAACCCGGGGAGCCTCGCTGCCGCTTGAGCGGGCTTGACGAAAACCATAGAACCTCAGGACGCACGGGCACTTCGACGAGCTCAGTGCCCTTCGACAGGCTCAGGACGCACGGGCACTTCGACGAGCTCAGTGCAGGATGACGGGGTGCTGCATCAAGGGCGAGAAGCGGCCGAGGTACTCGTCGATCTCCTCCTCGGAGGGTTCGCTCTCGATGAGGGCTTCGACGCCCTCCTTGAAGCTCTGCGCGAGGGCGCCTTCGATGAAGATCTCGCGGCGCGCGAACTTGTCGACGATCTCGTAGCCGCCTCGGTTCAGCGTCGTGTTGTCGCTTCCCTCGACGGACGAGTCCGGCACGTCGAACATGACGACCGCGAAACTGTCCGAGTTGTAGAGCATTTGCATCAGGGACTCCTAGGCAGGGAAGCTGAGTCCTTCAACGCAAATTTCAAGCCAGCGGAGGACAAGGGGGCTTTGTGGCCTGGCGCGCTCACGTCAGCGGGCGTAACAGGACGCCGTATCCACATGGTGCAGCGCACCAATGCGCTCGCGACTCCCCGTGTTTCTCAGGGAGACTGCATGTCGCGCAGCAGCAATTCGAACACTTCGCCGTTCGCGCTGGTGGTGAAGCGTGCCCGCACCGGCAGGTACTGGCGTGCCGGCGCCAGCCAGACCTCCACGCTCCGGTCGTAAGGCTTCCTCGGTTCCCGTGTAAATTTGACGGCCGCCAACGGCCCCTCGTCGGTGCTCACCTGCTCTGCCCCCGCATAGCGGAACACCCAGACATCGGCGTCGCCGCGCGCCCCCACGACGAAGAAGGCGAGCTTGCCGCCGGGGGTGGCGTGCTGGGGCTCGGCGCTGAGCACGCCGGCCATCTGCAGCATCCACGCCAGGCGATCCTGCGAGCCGGGCAGCAGCGGGTACTCGATCTGCGGCCCGGAGAAGGTGATCTTGCCCTTGTCGCGCTGGAAGTTGGCGGCCTGGGTGCCACGCCGGATCCGGGTGTCGGTGAAACGCAGGGGAGCCAGCCCATGGCCGTCGAGGGTGCCCGTGCTGACCTCGGTTAGCACCAGCACGCCACCGACACGACCGTCGAGCCGCAGTTCGTAGCGCTGGCCGGCCGGCTTCCAGTGCAGCTCGCCGCTGCCGGGGAGCACGCCGCGACGCATCGTGTAGTGCAACGTGACGGGCGGCGGCAGGCGGGTCCGGTACAGCGGCGGCGGCGGCTCGTCAGCGGCCGCTCCGGGGGCGTTGGCAGCCACCAGCATCACCTCCTCCATGGCGACTTCCGTTCCGGAAGGCGCCACGTCGGCCACCGCCTCCCCGGCGGGCGGCCCCAGCAGCGGGGAGCGGGACGCGGACGCCTGCGCCTGCGAGGCAGCGGCCGGTTCGACACGCACCCGTCGCTTCGGCGGCACCACGGCGGCAGCGGTCGGCGGCATGGCTTGCAGCGCGACGGGCTCAGGCTGCGCCACCGGGGGCGCGGCGACCGCTGCGAGTTGCAGGCTGCGCACCTGCATCGTGGCCGGGGCCGGTTCACGCCCGGCAGACCAGCGCAGCTCGTCGCCGACCAGCAGGCAGCCATGCATGGCCGCGGCCACTCCCGAAGCGAGCACCAGCGCTCGGGTGCGCGGACGGCGGCGCGGGGGCCGCGGGGGCGGGGCGGGCACGAGCATCGACAATGGAGGGTCCGGAAACACCGGGCGCCTGGCGTCCCACGCACCCCAATGAAACTCGCAAGCTACAAGGACGGTTCGCGCGACGGCCAGCTGATCGTGGTCTCGCGCGACCTGAGCACGGCCCATTATGCGACCGGCATCGCCACGCGGCTGCAGCAGGTCCTGGACGACTGGAACTTCCTCTCGCCGCAGCTGGAGGAGCTGAGCCAGTCGCTCAACCACGGCAAGACGCGCCATCACTTCGCATTCGACCCCAGGCAGTGCGCCGCGCCGCTGCCGAGGGCCTTCCAGTGGGCGGACGGTTCGGCCTTCATCAACCACGTCGAGCTGGTGCGCCGTGCCCGCGGCGCCGAAGTGCCGGAGAGCTTCTACGCCGACCCGCTGATGTACCAGGGCGCCAGCGACGACTTCCTCGGCCCCTGCGACGACATCGTCGTGCCGAGCGAGGACTTCGGCATCGACTTCGAGGCCGAGGTGGCGGTGATCACCGGCGACATCGGCATGGGCACGCCGGCCGACGAGGCGCTGGAAGGCATCCGGCTCGTGATGCTGGCCAACGACGTGAGCCTGCGCAACCTGATCCCGGCAGAGCTCGCCAAGGGCTTCGGCTTCTTCCAGAGCAAACCCGCCACCGCCTTCAGCCCGGTCGCCGTGACGCCCGACGAGCTGGGCGGCGCCTGGCAGGGCGGGCGCGTGCACCTGAAGCTCGAAAGCGCCTGGAACGGCAAGCGCGTCGGGCTGTGCGACGCCGGGCCGGAAATGACCTTCCACTTCGGCCAGCTGATCGCGCACATCTGCAAGACGCGCAACGTGCGGGCGGGCAGCATCGTCGGCTCGGGGACGGTGAGCAACAAGGACTGGTCGCACGGTTATTCGTGCATCGCCGAGAAGCGCGCAATCGAGACCATCGAAGACGGCGCACCCAAGACCGGGTTCATGAAGTTCGGCGACACGGTGCGCATCGAGATGAAGGGCGCCGACGGCGCCAGCCTGTTCGGCGCGATCGAGCAGAAGGTCTCGCCGCTCGTGCGATGAGCAGCGAGCCGCCGCACACGCTCAAGGTGGTGACCGGCTGGCTGCTGGTCGGCCTCGCCGTGTTCCTCGCCATGCAGTGGTGGCTGCGCGAACAGCAGCAGACCCGCTTCGCCGTGCAGGGCGGCGTGATCGAGATCCGCCGCGCCGCCGACGGCCACTACCACTGGCCCGGCACCATCAACGGCCGGCACATCGACTTTCTGGTCGACACGGGCGCCACCGGTACCGCCATCCCGGCCGCGCTGGCGCGCGAGCTGGACCTGCCGGTGGGCGCCCAGGTGCGGTCGAGCACCGCCGGCGGCGTGGTGGTCGGCTTCGAGACCCGTGCCGACATCACGCTGCAAGGCGGCGTGCGCGCCGAGCGCTTGCGCATCACCGCGCTGCCGGCGCTCGACAGCCCGCTGCTCGGCATGAACGTGCTGGGGCGGCTGCACTGGCGCCAGCGCGACGGGGTGCTGAGCATCGACCTCTCGCCGGGCGACTGACGTGCGGCGCACCAGGGGCCTGTCAACGCTGCTGGAGGCCCCGCAGGCATCGGTGCGACCCCTCCCATGGCGCGACAGGCCCTAAGCTGTCGGGATGACCCGACCGGCTCTTCTTTCGACGCTGCTGCGGCCCCTGCTGCTGGTGTGGCTCCTGCTCGTGCCCGCTGCGGCGAGCGCGGAGACGGTACGCAGCGCGGCATGCCCGCCGCCGGCGCAAGCACCGGCCGCCGAACGGATCGAGGCGGACCCGACGTCGGCGCGCGACCGCGGCTTCCTGTGGCGCATCAGCAAGGACCGCCGCACCTCCTACCTCTACGGCACGCTGCACGTCGCGCGCCAGGAGTGGATGATTCCCGGCGCGACGGTGATGGCCGCGCTGCGCGCGAGCGACGTGGTCGCCCTCGAACTCGACGTCGGCGACCCCGCCATCCTCGAGCGGCTGCGCCGCGGCATGGCCTTTCGGCCGGAGCGTGCCTTGGACGACCCGCTGGCCGAGCGCCTGAGGCAGCAGGTCGTCGCCGCCTGCCTGCCCGAGCAGGTGATGACGGCGATGGCGCCCGAGATGCTGGCGAGTTCGCTGCTCGTGCTGGCCGCGCGCCGCGACGGGCTCGACCCGGCCTTCGGCATCGACGCGATGGTGGCCGGCCTCGGCCGCGGCCTGGACAAGCCGGTCGTGTCGCTGGAAACCCCCGAGCTGCAGCTGCAGGCGCTGCTCGGCCGCAGCCGCGAGGAGACGGCGGCGCTGGTGCTGCAGGTGGTGCAAGGGCTGGAGTCGGGCCAGGCCTTGCCGCTGCTGTCGCGCATCGCGCAGGTCTGGGCCGACAGCCGCCACGGCGAGCTGGAGCGCTACGAACAATGGTGCGATTGCGTCGGCACGCCGCACGACCGCGCGTTGTACCGCCGGCTCCTCGACGATCGCAACCCGGCGCTGGCCGAGCGCATCGACGCCCTGCACACGGCCGGCCGCCGCGTCTTCGCCGCCGTCGGCAGCCTGCACATGGTCGGCGGCTCGGCGCTGCCGGCGCTGCTCGCGCAGCGCGGCTACGCGGTCGAGCGCGTGGACTTTGCCGCCACGCCGCGATGAGGCCCGGCACCCAGAAAAAGGGCCGCGCATCGGCGGCCCTCCCGGCTGGCGGGTCAATGCCGCCGGATCACTCCACCTTCGCGGTGTAGCTGCCGGCGCTGCCGGTGGCGCCGCTGTAGTAGCGCACCCGCACGTAGTAGGTCGCCGAGGCGCCGGTGTTGGTGGTGCTCGCGATGTCGACCTGCCCGGTGCCCTTGACGCTGCTCGCCACCTGCGTCGTGCCGCGGTAGAGGTACAGGTCGTAGTCGGAGCTGGCGTTCGGCGTCAGCGTCACCTTCAGCGTCTGGCCGTTGTTGACGGTGACGCGGAACCAGTCGTTGTCGCTGGTGCTCTTCATCGTGCCGTTCACGAGCACCGGCCGGTTCAAGGCCTGCGCGGTCGACATGGTGTCGTTGGACTCGAGCTCGGCCACCGTCGGCGGCGGCGGGGTGACGATGCCGCCGGCCGCGTCGACCGCGGCGCTGGCGTTCACGATGCCGGTGCCGCACTGCGAGCAGGCGGCCGGAAAGGCGCGTGTCGACCCCTTCAGCCGTGTCTCCACCTCGTCGGACGTCAACGCCGGGTTCTTGGCGATCATCAGCGCGACCACGCCGGCCACATGGGGCGTCGCCATCGACGTGCCCTGGTACCAAGCGTAGCTGTCGGCACCGGGACCGGTCGAGCCGCTGTTGAGCGTCGAGAGGATGCCGTTGGCCGCGCCCGAGCGAACGTCGCCGCCCGGCGCCGCCACGTCGACCACGCTGCCGTAGTTCGAGTAGTAGGCCCGGCCTCCGCTGCGGTTGGTGGCCGCCACCGTGATCACGCCGGCACAGCTGGCCGGCGAATAGTTGGCCGCGTTGGCGTTCGAGTTGCCCGCCGCCACCACCACCACCGCCTTGCGGCTGCGCGCCGAGTTGATCGCATTCTGCGTCGTCGTGGCGCACGAACCACCGCCGCCCAGCGACAGGTTGAGCACCCGCGCGGGCGTGCTGTTTGCCGGCAGGCCGGAGACGGTGCCGCCCGAAGCCCAGACGATGCCGTCGGCGATGTCGGAGGTGTAGCCGCCGCACTTGCCGAGCACGCGCACCGGCTGCACCCGGGCGTTGAAGGCGACGCCCGCGACGCCGCTGCCGTTGTTCGTGACCGCGCCGATGGTGCCGGCCACATGGGTGCCGTGCCAGCTGCTGGACTCGTCCTGCGACGGGTCGCCGCCGCCGCACTCGCCGGCGCGCGCCGCGTCGCCGGGGTCGCGTGCATCATTGTCGCGGCCGTTGCCGTCGTTGGCGACGAAGGTGTCGGCGATCATGTCGTAGCCGGCGACGATGTTGGCGGCTAGGTCGGCGTGCGGCCGGTAGCCGGTGTCGAGCACCGCCACCACCACGCCGCTGCCGGTGGACTTGTCCCACGCCGGCGGCAGGTTCAGGCCGCCGGTCGCTTCGAAGTAGTGCCATTGCTGGCCGTACTGCGTGTCGTTGGGCGTGAACATCGGGTGCATGATGCGGTCCGGCTCGGCGTACTCGACGCTCGGGTCGGCGGCGGCGATCTCCTGCGCGAGCCGTTCGGCGTCGGCGGCCGCGAGCCGCCGGTCGACGCGCATGATGTGCGTGTCGAAGGCGCCCAGGCGATGCAGCGCGAGCTGCAGGCCATGGCGCAGCGCCACGTCCTGCGCGCTGCGGTGCAGCGCCGCGCGTTCCTGCACGCTGGCGCCGGCCCGCGCGGCGGGCATGTCGCTGCGGTACTTCACGATGATGCGGTCGGTCGGTGCCGACTCCGTCGATGACAGCGTGTTGTGCGCGGCCGCCATGGTGTGGGCAGTTCCGCCTGCGTGTGCGGCTTGTGGCCCCAGCAGTGCAAGCGTGATCGCGCCGAGGGCGAGAGCGGTGATACCGATTCGCCTGGAATCCATCCGTTTCATCAAAGACCTCCTCGATGGTGGCGCCGTGCGGGATCGCCCGGCGCGACGCGTGCCCGTGGTTCCGGAAAAAACAAAAGGCGGCGCACCAACCGTCGTGGTTGGTGCGCCGCCTCGGAGCTCGCGTCGGGGGTCGATTATCAGAATCGGCGGCACCCGGTCCATGGCTTCGGCGGCCAATTACGTTCGCTTTCGTGTGTGCAGGATGGGCCTCGCCGGCGCGGCGGAGCGTGCATTTGCTGCCGCCGCGGCAACCCATGCACAATGAACCGGCAGAACAACACTCCAGGAGACTCCATGGCCGACGCTCCCGCCTTCACCAAGCTCGTTCCCGGCTTCGACTTCCTGCAGGGCCTCGTGAAGAACGCCGGCTCGGCGCTGCCCAACATCGGGCAATGGGTGGCGCCCACGCTCAACCCGGAAGAGCTCGAGAAGCGCATCGAGGAGCTGCGCACGGTGCAGTTCTGGCTCGAGCAGAACGCCCGCATGCTGGGCGCCACGATCCAGGCGCTGGAGGTCCAGCGCATGACGCTGTCGACGCTGAAGACGATGAACGTGCAGATGGACGACCTGCGCGAGTCGCTGAAGATCCGCATGCCGGCCGCGCCGGCAGGCGTGCCGAACGCCTCCGAGCCGGCCGAGGCGGCCGGCGCTTCCGCGGCGCGCAAGACCGCCGGCAAGACCGCCGCCCGCAAGTCCGCGTCCGGCAAGAAGGCCGACGAGAGCACCGTCGCGGCGGCGGTCGACCCGATGCAGTGGTGGGGCGCGCTGACCAAGCAGTTCTCGCAGCTGGCGGCCACGGCGATGAAGGACAGCGCCACCGATGCGGCCAAGAACCTCGCGGGCGCGATGGTCAAGCAGAGCTTCGATGCCGCCGGCCAGACCTTGAAGAAGGCCGCCTCGGTGCCCTCGACGATGGCGCGCAAGGCCACCGGCACGCCGCGCAAGCGCAGCAGCAAATCCGGCTGACCCTTCGCCGCAGCCGCCCCCGCCATGAAACCCTTCCTGCACGCGCATGCGACTCACCCCGAGCCGCACCTGGCGCTGGCACTCGCGGCGGCGCAGATCGAGGCCCAGCGCAGCCACGCCGGCGCCGTGCAGCAGCCGACCCTCGGCTGGCTCTACCTGACCGACCACTTCGCCGGCGCAGCCGCGGCCCTGCTGGCCGATGCGCAGCATCGCTGGCCCGGGGTGTCGTGGGTGGGCGCGGTGGGCGTGGGCATCGCCGGCAACGGCGTCGAGTACTTCGACGAGCCTGCCGTATCGCTGATGCTGGCCGAGCTGCCACGCGAGCAGTTCATGATCTTCTCAGGCCGCCGGCCGCTGGCGGCGAGCGCCGGCTTCGAGCCCTCGACCGCACAGGTGCATGCCGACCCCGAGACGGCCGACCTCGGCGAGCTGGTGGCCGAACTGGCGCAGCGCACCCGCACCGGCTACCTGTTCGGCGGTCTCGCGTCGGCACGCCCGGCCGGCTCCGTGGACGGGCCGGGCGAGTCGCGCTGCCTGCACATCGCCGACGGCGTGTTCCAGGGCGGCCTGTCGGGTGTCGCCTTCGACGAGCGGGTCAAGCTGGTGTCGCGAGTGACCCAAGGCTGCCAGCCGGTCGGCCCGGTGCGGCGCATCACCGCGGCCGAACGCAACCTCGTACTCTCGCTGGACGGCGAGCCCGCGCTCGACGTGCTGCTGCGCGACCTCGGCGTCGACATGCACGCGCCCCGCGAGGCGCTGCCGCGCCTGCGTCAGACGCTGGTGGGCCTGAGCGACGCCGGCGACGACGCGCTGTCGCGCCCCGGCCAGTTCGGCACCGACACACGGGTGCGCCACCTGGTGGGGCTCGACCCCGGCCGGCGCGGCATCGCCATCGGCGACGCCGCCAGCGAGGGCACGCAGCTCGCCTTCTGCCGCCGCGACACCGAAGCCGCGCGGCGCGACCTGGTGCGCATCTGCAGCGAGATCCGCGAGGAGCTGGAGCCCGAGAGCCTGCCGCTGCAGCCGGCGCTGCAGGGAAGCCGCGCCGAGCACGCGCCCGCCGCCGCACAGACCATCGCCGGCGCCGTCTACGTGAGCTGCGCCGGGCGCGGCGGCCCCCACTTCGGCGCGCCGTCGGCAGAACTCGCGATCGTGCGCCGCGCGCTCGGCGACGTGCCGCTGGTGGGCTTCTTCGCCAGCGGCGAGATCGCCCGCCGCCATCTCTATGGCTACACCGGCGTGCTGACGGTGTTCGCCGGCTGATTGATCGTGCTGCGGTCAAAGCCGCTTTGACCGCAGCGCGGTCTCCCGGGCGTTACATTGCGGTCTCTTCCGAGGAGACCACGGTGAATGCCCCCACGAGCAGCGACGACGCCGGCGCATCGGCCCTGGCCGAGCGCGCGCAGCGCCGATCGCAGGTCGTTGCCGAACTGAGCGCCGTGCTGCCGCCGCATGCGCTGTTGTGGCACAGCGAAGACACCGTGCCCTACGAGTGCGACGGCCTGACCGCCTACCGCCAGCAGCCGCTGGCCGTGGCCCTGCCCGAAGACGAGGACCAGGTCGCCGCGGTGCTGCGCGCCTGCCAGCGCCTGGAGGTGCCGGTGGTCGCGCGCGGCGCCGGCACCGGCCTGTCGGGCGGCGCGCTGCCGCACGCGCTCGGCGTCACGCTGAGCCTGGCCAAGTTCAACAAGATCCTCGAGATCGATCCGCTGGCGCGCACGGCGCGGGTGCAATGCGGCGTGCGCAACCTCGCGATCAGCGAGGCGGCCGCGCCGTTTCGCCTCTACTACGCGCCCGACCCGAGCAGCCAGATCGCCTGCACCATCGGCGGCAACGTGGCGGAGAAC
>DASWVR010000053.1:0-3002 GCA_036401155.1 Piscinibacter sp.
ACCCGAGCCAGGCCGCGCCGACCAGCACGCCGGCGGGAGCGTGCCAGCCGCCGTCGCGGATGTCGAAGGCGGCGAGCGGCGACGCGTTGTACAGATCGGCGTTCAGCACCAGGTGGGCGATGCGCGCCGCCAGCAGGCCGAGCAGCGCGGCGTTGACCACCGCGTTGCCGGCCGCCGCGGCGTGCGCCTTGCCGGCCAGGCGCCCGGCCCCCCACGACGCGGCCCAGACCGCAAGCAACAGCAGCAGCGGAGCCACCGGCAAGGCGACGGGGCCAAGAGAAATCGAGAGCATGGCCCAGTATCCCTGCTCTGCGCTGTCGCGCGGCTCCGCAAAGCGCGGGCGCAATGCCCACGGCAGCGCAACGGTTGAATTTGCAACAAGGGGCGCCGAGGCATAAGATGCACATCGTATGCATCTTTAAGAGCACCCATGAAAACAGCCCCATCGACCCGCTCACCGGCCTGCGGCCCGCAGGCGCAGCATGGCTGCCGTTGAACAAGCCGCCCCCCTCGCGCGGGCGCTCGACCGGCCCTACCAGCACGGCTTCGTCACCGACGTCGAATCCGACGCGTTGCCGCCGGGGCTCGACGAAGGCACGATCCGCGCGATCTCCAAGCGCAAGCGCGAGCCGCAGTTCCTGCTCGAGCGTCGCCTCGCGGCCTTCGAACGCTGGCAGACGATGACGCCGCCCGACTGGGGCCAGCTGCGCATCAACCCGATCGACTTCCAGGCGCTTTGTTACTACTCGGCGCCGAAGTCGCTGCAGGACGGGCCGAAGAGCCTGGCCGACGTCGACCCCAAGCTGCTGGAGACCTACGAGAAGCTCAACGTGCCGCTGCACGAACGCGCGCGCCTGGCCGGCGTGGCGGTGGACGCGGTGTTCGATTCGGTCTCGGTGGGCACGACGTTCCGCGAGCAGCTCGCCGCCGTCGGCGTGATCTTCTGCTCGTTCTCGCACGCGGTGCAGAACCACCCGGAGCTGATCGAACGCTACCTGGGCTCGGTGGTGCCGGTGGGCGACAACTTCTATGCAGCGCTGAACTCGGCGGTGTTCTCCGACGGCTCGTTCGTCTACATCCCGGAGGGTGTGCGCTGCCCGATGGAGCTGTCGTCGTATTTCCGCATCAACGCACGCAACACCGGCCAGTTCGAGCGCACGCTGATCATCGCCGAGCCCGGCAGCCACGTGAGCTACCTCGAAGGCTGCACCGCGCCGCAGCGCGACGAGAACCAGCTGCACGCCGCGGTGGTGGAGCTGGTGGCGCACGAGGACGCGCACATCAAGTACTCGACGGTGCAGAACTGGTACCCCGGCGACGAGCAGGGGCGCGGCGGCATCTACAACTTCGTCACCAAGCGCGGGCTGTGCGCCGGCAAACGCTCGCATATTTCGTGGACGCAGATCGAGACCGGCTCGGCCATCACCTGGAAGTACCCGAGCGTGGTGCTGCGCGGTGACGATTCGAGCGGCGAGTTCCACTCGATCGCGGTGTCGAACCACCGCCAGCAGGCCGACACCGGCACCAAGATGATCCACCTCGGGCGCAACACCAGGAGCCGCATCGTCTCCAAGGGCATCAGCGCGGGCCACGCGCACAACAGCTACCGCGGCCTGGTGCGCGTGGCGCCGACCGCGGCCGGCGCGCGCAACCACACCCAATGCGACTCGCTGCTGATCGGCCCCGGCTGCGGCGCGCACACCTTCCCCTACGTCGATGCGGCACGCGACGACGCGGTGGTCGAACACGAAGCCACAACGACGCGCATCTCCGAGGAACGCCTCTTCTATTGCCAGCAGCGCGGCATCGATCCGCAGGAAGCCACCGCCCTGATCGTCGGCGGCTTCTGCCAGGCGGTGCTCGAGGAGCTGCCGATGGAGTTCGCGCTCGAAGCCAAGGCCTTGCTCGCGGTGTCGCTGGAAGGCGCCGTCGGATGAACACCATCACCACCTCACCCTCGATCGGGAGCCCGCCCATGACATCCACCGAACCGCTGCTGCACGTGCGCGACCTGCGTGTCGACGTGGGCGAACGCAACGTGCTCAAGTCGGTCTCGCTCGACGTGGCGGCCGGCACCCTGGTGGTGCTGATGGGCGCCAACGGCAGCGGCAAGAGCACGCTCGGCCTCACGCTCGCCGGCCACCCGCGCTACCGCGTCGTCGGCGGGCAGGCGAACTTCGGCGGGCAGGACCTGCTCGCAATGAGCGTGCAGGCACGTGCCCGTGCCGGCCTCTTCGTCTCGTTCCAGGCGCCGCCGGAGATCCCCGGCGTGAAGAACAATCTGTTCATCCGCACGGCGCTGAATGCGGTGCGGGTCGCACGCGGCGAGCCGGAAATCGATGCCTTCGACTTTCTGGGCAGCGCCCGCGGCGCGGCGACCCGCCTCGGCTTGCCCGACGCGATGCTGAACCGACCCGTCAACGACGGCTTCTCAGGCGGCGAGCGCAAGCGCAACGAGCTGCTGCAGCTCGCGCTCTTGCAGCCGCGGCTCGCCGTGCTCGACGAGATCGATTCGGGCATGGACGTCGATGGTGTGCGTGCCGTCGTCGAGCTGGTGCAGGGGCTGCGCGCGCAGGGCATGGCCTTCGTGATCGTGTCGCACTACCTCGGATTGATCGAATCGCTGGCGCCTGACGCGGTGCTGCGGCTGGACCAGGGTTGCATCGCCGAGACGGGTGGGCTGGCGCTCGCACGCGACATCGCGCGAACGGGGTTCGTGCGCGATGCCGAAGCGGCGGAGGTTTGAGATGGCAGCGTCCCTTCCCCTGGAGCGGAGCCACTGACATGAACCTCGCCCGCGCAGACGCCCTCGCCGCCCGCAGCCATCTGACGGCGCGCGGCTGGATCCCGAAGAACTCGGAGTCCTTCCGCCACATCCCGCCCCCGGCGCTCGACGTCTGGCTCGGCGACGCGGCCGACGCGCCCGCGCTCGGCTGCGACGCGTCGCCGCTGGCCGGTGCCGGGTGGACGCTGCACCCCATCGGCAACACCGGCCAGGCACG